>JAEZIQ010000015.1 GCA_023436605.1 Actinomycetes bacterium
GGATCGTCCTCTCCGCTCTCACCCCCGATTTCTAGCCGTCGGAGCCGCCCGGAGCGGCGGTTTTCCGGCGGCAGGGCGGGCAATTGACGCGAAGCGCCTATGGGTGTATAAGATCACCAGCAGGTCCGTAGTTTGCATTAGGGAGAAAAGGGAAGGAGCAGGACCGGACCCAAGCGCCCCCGGAGGGGTCGTAACCTCATTTCAGATTTCCAAAGCCCGCTTCCGGCGGTCTGACCCCCGGAAGCGTTCGCGTCGGCATCCCTCCCTGGCTACCGACGCGCAGGCGTGGTGAGGGTCGCGCGGACCCCCTGCCTCCCGCGACCCTCGCCCGCCATTTTTCCCACCGCCACCTGCTCCCCGCTTATGCTGTTCCCGTCATGAGGACTCTCAGGGGGATCTTTCTTTTCGTTGCTGCTCTTGCCGTGGTTTTCCTGCTGCCGGTTGCCGCGAGCGCCGGGACGATGCCGACCACGGTTTCACTGGAGGAACAACCGTATTCGGTCAGTTGGCCGGATTCGCCCGGTTTCATCGCAAAGCTGAAGGTCGAGTCCGGACCGGAAGGTGCCGATTTCAGATTCGAGATCGAGCCGAGCAGCTGGAACACCTCCGTCTACGGGATCGTCTTCAGGGATGGTCAGCCCGAACTGGAAGGGCCCGGAGTCCTGACCTCGAGCCGGAACGGTGCGGGTGGGCCCTGGGGTCAACCCGGTTCCTGTCTGCGCGGTGCCGGTCCGATCCCGGTCTATGCGAATCAGCTGACTCTTCCCCCGGACAGCTCGACCCTGGTCGAGATCCCCGTTTCTCTCAATGCGTCACCGCTGACCGGCATGGACTCGACTCTCAGGATCAAGTACTTCGTCAACAGCCCCGAACGGGCACCCACGGTCACGGCGCCGGTCGAGACCGGCCGAACCCAGGGGGTCGACGTCGATTTCGGCATCGGTGACCCCGCGACCAAGTCCGCCGAAGTCTGGAACGGAAAGGCGATCCGGCTCGCCGGAGTCACCACACCGGCCCTGGCGAACACCGAGATCCGGATCAAGGCAGAACCCTTCGCGGGACCCGCAAACTCATTCCCTCCCGTTCGCTGGATCATGGTCACGACCGACGCCTCCGGCAGGTTCCTGAGCAAAGAGCTTCGCTTCAGGCGCAGTGCCTTCTGGCGGCTGCGCGCCTACCCGCAGGTCGGCCCGCAGCTTGACGGCGAACCTTCCTGCGGTCCGGTCCTGTTGACGAGACAGGACTCCTGGCGAGCCGAGCCGGCCGACCTGACCGATCGTACTTTCCGGTCCGTCTCAGTCAAGGGCAACAAGCTGGTCGGGCAGACGAAGATCACCCTTTCCTTCGCGAGCAGCCTGATCGACCACGACGATGATCCGTTCACGCCCTCCCGCTGGCGCTACTGGATGACCGGTAACGCGGGCTGTAACACCTTCTCCGGCCGCTACTGGCTGAAGGAAGGCCGGCTGAGCTGGTCGAAGGCTCTGCGCAGCACCAAGATGGCCTGTGCGGGCCCCGCCGACCGTTGGCTGAAACGCACCCTCCGGCGTGGCGTGAGAGCCCGGATCGAAAAGGGTCAGCTCATCCTCAGAGGCACTCGCGGCACGAGGATTGTGCTTGCCCCGGCCGAGGGCTGAGCAATAGAACAACATTACGACGAGCGCAACCTTGGGGTGAACCCGGGTTTTCCTCGGTCACCAGTTGTTTTCCGGAAACGATTTCCCTGGAGGCTGCCTTGATCAAGCGTTTGCTGGTTGCTCTTGGCTTTGGAGTCCTGGCATTGGGTTCACCGGCTGTGGCATCGGCCGCCGAGGTGGCCCCCGTTTCGCTGTCGGCAACGGCCGATCCGGTTGAGGTGAGTTGGCCTGATTCGCCGGAAACGGTCCTGAAACTGGCCGTCGAATCCGGTCCCGATGGAGCCGACTTCCGGTTTGCTGCCTCGCCCGAGGGTTGGGGTATCGAAGGAGTCGAGGGCAATCCACTCCACGTTGGTCCCGCCGAACTGGCCGGGGCCGGCAATCTGGCATCTGAACAGGTGCTGATCGCGGACCCGACCCCGACCGCCTGCTTCCGGGGCGGGTTCCAGAGCATCCACGAGACCTTTCGCCTGACTCTGCCCGCGAACAGCTCTACCTCGGTCGAGATCCCGGTCCGCGCCCTCGGTGCGCCCCTTGCCGGGATGAACAGCGCCGTGGACGTTGAGGTCATGGCCGGTGAGGACAGCCAGACCTACCGGACCGAGATCCCGCTAACCGGACGCGAAGGAGTCCTTATCGTCGGCACCGTCGAGGGGACCGAGGGCCAGTCCGTGAGCCGGCGACCCTGGCAACCACTGCGGGTGGTCGGCCAGACCTTCCCGCCGGTCAAGCACGCCCGGATCGTGATCCGGGCCGAACCCAGACGCTGGGCTGGCAAGCCCGGAAAGACGGGGACCCACCGGATCGTCGAAGCGATGACCCGCAAGGACGGCAGCTTCCGGACCAACCTCGGCTACCTCGCATCCAGGGGTGAGTGGCGTCTGATCGCCAAATCGACCTACTGGCGCGACGACGACTACGACCCCACCCCGAGCTGCCTGCCCTTGGTGAAGGTCAGTGGCCGCGATTATGACGCCGGCCTGACCGGAAACAAGGTTCCCAGGGTCAAGGATCTCCTGAACCGGTCATTCATCTCGGTCAAAGCGACCGGAGATCCCGTCCTGAAGCACCACCCGATCGAGATGAGCTTCTTCATGCACTCGACCAACCCCAGCCTCCCGAAAAAGCCGACGATCTCGGTCTGGGCGGGATGCAACTACTGGGGGACGAAATTCAGGATCCGTCGCGGGAAGCTCTTCTCGACCGGGGAAACCGGCAGCACTGCGATGGGCTGCGAGTACGACCCGGATACCTGGCTGATAAAGACCCTGGACGAAGGATTAATGATTCGCGGCAAGGGCAAGCGGCTGATCCTCAGCCGTCCGGACAAGGGAATCAGGATCGTCCTGCGCCGCTATGCCGGAGTGCCGGGCAGGTCCCCCAAACCGAAGCCGAAAGTCCCGAAAATGAAGCAGTTGATCGACAAGAGCTACAAGTCGATCAAGGCCGTCGGCAACCCGCTAATCGAGGACAAGACGATCTACTTCGAATTCTTCAAGGGGGCCAGCAACCCGAACCAGCCCAAACGTCCGGGCTTGAGCGTCTACGCCGGCTGCAACCACTGGGGATCGAAGGCAGCCATCCGGGACGGACGTCTGTTCACGTACGGACGCGGAGCCAGCACCGCGATGGGTTGTGAGGACGAGACCGACTCCTGGCTTTCGGCACAGCTCCGTCGCAGCGTCAAGATCGCGATAGTCGGCAAACGCCTGATCCTCACCCGACCCAGCGAAAACCTGAAGATCGTCCTGGCCCGGACAAAACCTCCGAATTGGTGGGAAAGCAGCTGAACCGCAGCTATGCTGGTTTCAGCATGAGGCGAACGGGGAGTTTCCTTGTTGTTCTGTTGGTCGCGATCCTGCTGGCGGGAGGAGCGGGAGCCACCGGCGCTGCCGAGGCGGGCAAGCCCTCGGTGCCCACGGCCAAGTCGCTGATTGACCATAAGTACAGCTCGGTGACGGCAACCGGCAACCCGGTCCTGAAGGGACGGACGATCCGGGTCGAGTTCTTCCGGGCATCGATGTTCTCCGGGGAGGCCAAGAAGCCGATGCTCCGCGTCGCTGCCGGCTGCAACGGCTGGGCCGTCAAGTTCAGGATCCGTCGCGGCCGGCTCACCACCTACGGTTTGACCGACAGCTCCGCGGTCGGCTGTCCCAGGGATCCGGACCCCTGGATCCAGCGGCAGTTCAGGAAGGGGCTGAAGGCCAGCAAGTTCGGGAAGCGGCTGGTGCTGACCCGGCCCGCCGCCGGGGTGCGCTTCGTTTTCCTGGAGATGGAAGGCGTTCCCAGGGTCAAACCCGGCAAGGTCGATGAAGAACCGGACCCCGAGCCCCGGAATACGGTCCCGGCCACCAAGGAGGACGTCGACGGGAAGAGCTACGAGCTGATCGCCACGATCGGAAAGAAACTGGGCCAGGGACTGCGACTCAGTTTCTGGGACGCAACCAGGACGGACGGATCCGGAGAACTGGCGCCTGTTTCACTGCTGAGCTTCTACGCCGGCTGCAACCACATGGCGGGTCAGTACGGAGTCGAAGACGGCGTCCTTTCCCTGACCGAAGTCAACACCACCGACATGTGGTGCCAGAACACGAACGATGCCTGGATCTACAAGTTCCTGTCCAGCGCGCCGGAGATCGGCCTCGACGGCACCGACCTGGTGATCCGCAAGAACGGCGTCGAGATCGTGCTCGAGCAGACCGGATCCTGAATCACCAGAGCCCGCCCTGCCACTAGTTGGGAAAATCGAGATGGCCGAACCGGGCCATTATCGCCCTGAACTGCCATCTCGATTCTCCCTCTCGGGACTTACTTGTTGAGGTCGCGGAGGACGGTCTGCAGGATGCCGTCGTTGTTGATGTAGCGGATCTCGTTCGGGGTGTCGAGGCGAACGGTGGCTTCGAAGGTGACCGGGTCGGCTCCCTCACGTACGGCGTTGACCGTGACGGTCTTTGCCTCGCCGCCCTGCAGGTCACCGATCGTGATCACTTCTTCGCCGGTCAGGCCGAGCGACTCGGTTGATTCACCTTCCGGGTACTGGAGCGGAACGACGCCCATGCCGATCAGGTTCGAGCGGTGGATCCGCTCGTAGCTCTCGGCGATCACGGCGCGAACGCCGAGCAGGCGGGTGCGCTTGGCGGCCCAGTCACGTGATGAGCCCGAGCCGTACTCCTTGCCGGCCAGGACGACCAGCGGCACACCCTCGTCCGCGTAGGTCCGGGCAGCCTCGAAGATCGAGGTCTCGACCCCGGTCGGGAAGTGGACGGTGTAGCCACCGGACTTTTCGACCAGCTGGTTGCGCAGGCGGATGTTGGCGAAGGTGCCGCGGACCATCACCTCGTAGTTGCCACGACGCGAGCCGTACGAGTTGAAATCGGCCGGACCGACCCCCTGCTCGATCAGCCAGGCACCGGCCGGGCTGTCCTTCTTGATCGCGCCAGCGGGCGAAATATGGTCGGTGGTGATCGAGTCGCCCAGTTTGGCCAGCACCCGCGCACCGTGAATCGGCTCGAGGCCGGGCGGATCGGCCGGCAGGTCCTCGAAGAAGGTGGGCTTGCGGACGTAGGTCGAATCGGGCCAGGTGTAGCGGTCACCTTCCGGCACCGAAACCGCCTGCCAGTTCTCGTCACCCTTGAAGACGTCGCCGTAGTTCTTCTCGAACATCTCGCGACGGATCGAGTCGCCGACCACCTTGGCAACCTCGTCCGGGTCGGGCCAGATGTCATCGAGGTAGACCGCGTTGCCATCGGGATCGGTGCCGAGCGGATCGGTCTGGATGTCGATGTCCATCCGGCCGGCCAGCGCGTAGGCGACGACCAGCGGCGGCGAGGCGAGGTAGTTCGCCTTCACGTCCTGGCTGATCCGGCCCTCGAAGTTGCGGTTGCCGGAGAGCACCGAGCAGACGACCAGATCCTTCTCCTCGATCGCGGCCGAGATCTCGGGAGCGAGCGGGCCGGAGTTGCCGATGCAGGTGGTGCAGCCGTAGCCGACCAGGTTGAACTGCAGATCGTCGAGGTACTGGGTCAGCCCGGCGTTGTCGAGGTAATCGGTGACCACGGTCGAACCCGGGGCCAGCGAGGTCTTGACCCACGGCTTCCGCTTCAGGCCTCGGGCGAGTGCGTTGCGGGCAAGGAGGCCCGCTCCGACCATCACATACGGGTTCGAGGTGTTGGTGCAGGAAGTGATCGCGGCGATCACGACCCGTCCGTGGTCGAGTTCGAAGGAAGTGCCGTCTTCGAGGGTGACGTCAATCAGGTCCTCGCTGCAGCGCTTTTCGGCGACGCTGACGTTGGTTCCCTTGGGCGGGCCCGCCGGCTTGCCGATTTCACTGGTGCGATCCTCGGCCGGCGGGTCGGAAGCCGGAAAGGACTCGTCGAGCGCCTCGTCGTAGGCGCTCAGCTGATTCGAAGCCGCTTCGTCGAATTCGCAGAGAGCCTCGAGGAAGGCGGGCTTGGCGTCGGAGAGTGACACCCGGTCCTGGGGGCGCTTCGGACCGGCGATCGAGGGGACCACGCTGTCGAGCTCGAGTTCGAGCGTGTCGGTGAAGACTGGATCCTCGGTGTCGGCGGTGTGGAAGGTGCCCTGCAGCCGGGCGTAGGCGTCGACCAGCTCGATCGTTTCCGTGGGACGGCCGGTCAGCTCCAGGTAGCGGAGGGTCTCGGCGTCCGGCGGGAAGATTGCGCAGGTCGAGCCGAACTCGGGCGACATGTTGCCGAGGGTGGCGCGATCGGCGAGGGGCAGGTTGGCGAGACCCGGGCCGTAAAACTCGACGAACTTGCCGACCACCCCGCGTTCACGCAGCATCTCGGTCACGGTCAGTACGAGGTCGGTGGCGGTGGCAGCCTTGGGCAGCTGGCCGTCGAGCTTGAAGCCGATCACCTGCGGCAGCAGCATCGAGACGGGCTGGCCGAGCATCGCCGCTTCGGCCTCGATGCCACCGACGCCCCAGCCCAGCACGCCGAGACCGTTGACCATGGTGGTGTGAGAGTCGGTGCCGACCAGCGTGTCCGGGTAGGCCTGGAGCACGCCGTCGTTCTCGCGGGAGTAGACGACCTGGGCGATGTACTCGAGGTTGACCTGATGGCAGATGCCGGTGGCCGGCGGAACCACCCGGAAGTTGTTGAAAGAACCCTGACCCCACTTGAGGAACTCGTAGCGCTCCTGGTTACGCTCGAACTCCTTTTCGGCGTTGGTCTGGAAGGCCATCCCGTTGCCGAAAGCGTCTACCTGAACCGAGTGATCGATCACCAGGTCGACATCGACCAGCGGGTTGATCTTCGAGACGTCACCGCCGATGTCGGCCATCGCGTCACGCATCGCCGCGAGGTCGACCACGGCCGGGACACCGGTGAAGTCCTGCATCAGGACCCGGGCCGGCTGGAAGGGAATCTCATCGGTGGGTTCGGCCTTCGCATCCCAGGAGGCGATCGCTTCGACGTCCGCGGCGCTGACCGAAACCCCATCCTCGAGCCGGAGCACGTTCTCGAGCAGGACCTTGATCGAGTACGGCAGACGGGCTACGTCGAACTTCTCCTGCAGGGCGTCGAGACGGAAGATCTCGTAGTTCTTCCCGCCTACCTCGATGTTGTCTTTGGCTCCGAATGAATTGCTGCTCATGTTTCTCTTCTCTTCTTTGAATGGGTGAGGGTCAACGTTTGTCGGTCTGGCCGCGGGCAAGTGAATCCGCCGCGTTCTGACCGGCCGAGCCCGACTGGACCCGGTGGGAGATGTGAGGGCTGATCAGACCGACGTGAGCCATGGTCCGCTGGACCAGAGGGGCGACCGCGATCTCGACCCGGTTCGAATCGACTGCCCCGAGCACAGCCGAAGCGACCTTCTCAGGTGTAGTGGTCCCCAGCCCGGCCGGGGCGGTCGCGCCCGAGTCGGCGAACATGCCTGCCTCGCGCACGAAACCGGGAGCGACCAGAGTCACCCCCACCGGAGAACCGGCGAGGTCGGCAGCCAGCCCGAAGACGAAGCCTCGCAGACCGAACTTGGTCGCGTTATAGATGGAGGACCGGGGACTACCCGCCTTGCCGGCCAGCGAGCCGATCATGATCAGCTTGCCTTCGCCTCGTTCCAGCATTCCGGGCAGGAGTGACTGGGCGATCAGGATCGGCGCTTCGAGATTGATCCGCAGCATGCGGGCAACCTGCTCGTCGGTCAGCTCGGTGATCCGGCCGGTACTGGGCAGGGCCGCGTTGGCGACCAGGACATCAACCGCCCCGGCATCGGCTGCGAGTTCAAGGGCGGCGCCGGGAAGCCCCAGGTCAGCCGCCAGAACCGAGTGCCCCTCCCCCGGGAGGGTGGATGCCAACTGCTCCAGAGCCTCAGCAGAACGTCCGGAAAGGACCAGCTTGCCGCCGGCGCTCGCCAGGGTGCTGGCGATCGTGCGACCGATACCACCGGTCGCACCGGTCAAGAGCACCTTCTTGCCAGCAATTTCCACCAATCAAACCTAGCACCGGGAAAAGGCTTAGCCTCCCCAAACCCGGCTCCCCACGCCGACTTTCCTGTACGGCATGTTTCCGGAAATTGCAGGGACTTACGAAGGAATCCGGGGGTTTGTTAGCGAATGACATGCAGATCGTCTATTATCCCGCAAGTTCATAACCGAGAACGCCGAATCCCGACTCACTCTGTGACCGGGAGCGGGGGAACCAAGTTTCTGGGGCGAACCCACTGAACCAAGTGGGGGCGCGGCTCCTAAAGCGCCAGCCCGACAGCTAACCCCGTAGGCCGACCAAGGAGTTCGGTATCAACCCGTCGCGCACAATTCAGCCGTTCCGTAGTTTCAACGCCCTCAGGGCCATCGCCTTCGCTGCCGCACTGGCCGGACTGGCTTTCATCACGCTTTCCACCTTCGCAACCCCGGCCCAGGCCGCAGGCTGCAAGGACGCCTCCAGCGGTGGTCTCACCATGGCCCCGGCGAAATGCGCCCCGGTCACGAAGGCCCGCCTGATCCGCGGTGTTGCCTACGCGCCCGCTAACGCGCCGGCCGCCGTCAAGAAGGCGATCGCCGCCGCCAATCGGATCCGGCTCAAGCCGTATGTCTACGGCGGAGGCCACGGCGTCAGCCGCAAGCTTGACCGCGGTTACGACTGCTCAGGTTCTGTCAGCTATGCGCTTCGCGCCGCCGGCCTCCTCAAGTACCCGATGCCCTCCGGCAGCTTCGTCCGCTGGCAGAAGCCCGGCCTCGGCAAGTGGATCACCACCTACGCCAACGGTGGCCACATGTACATGGTCATTGCCGGCCTCTCCTTTGACACTTCGAACATGCGCTCCACCGGCGGTAACCGCTGGAGCACCACGATCCGCTCACCGCAGGGTTTCGCCCCCCGGCACCCCAACGGCTTCTAGACTGCCGACACAGCAGATTCACGAAACGCCCCGCAGTCCGGGGCGTTTCGCTTTTAACGCGCCCCGCCTGCTAATAACCCCCACCGTCGACGTCCTCCTTGCCGAGACTATGATCGGCCGATGAAGATTCGCAAGCTGGGCAGGGCAGGGCTCGAGGTTTCCGCGATCGGGCTCGGCTGTATGGGTATGTCTGACTTCTACGGAGAAAGCGACGAAGCGGAATCGATCGCAACCATCCACCGGGCCCTCGAGATCGGGGTCAATTTCCTCGACACCGCGGACATGTACGGGCTGGGCTCGAACGAGGAACTGGTCGGCCGGGCGATCGCCGGCCGCCGTGACGAAGTCGTGCTGGCAACCAAGTTCGGGATCGTGCGGGGTGAGGACGGAACACGAACGATCAACGGCCGACCCGAGTACGTACGGGAATCGATCGACGCCTCGCTACGCCGGCTCGGCGTCGATCACGTCGACCTCTATTACCAGCACCGGGTCGACCAGACCGTGCCGATCGAGGAGACGGTCGGAGCGATGGCCGAACTGGTCGAGGCCGGCAAGGTCCGTTTCCTCGGCCTGTCCGAGGCTTCGGCCGAAACGATTGCCCGGGCCGATGCGGTCCATCCGATCTCCGCAGTCCAGTCCGAGTTTTCACTCTTCGAGCGGGGACTCGCCGACCGGGTCCTCCCGACCCTGCGCGATCGCGAGATCGGTCTGGTTCCCTACTCCCCGCTCGGCCGCGGGTTCCTGACCGGGCGTTTCCGCTCCAAGGCCGACTTCGGATCCGACGATTTCCGTGCCCACGATCCCCGTATGAGCGAGGAGAACTTCGAAAAGAACCTCGCCATCGTCGAAGCGATCGAGTCGCTGGCTGCGCGACACGATGCCACCCCTGCCCAGGTGGCGATCGCCTGGGCACTGGCCCAGGGCGACGACATCGCCCCGATTCCCGGCACCAGAAAAGTGTCACGGCTCGAAGAGAACAGCGCCGCAGCCGAACTGGTTCTGAGCGTGGAGGACCTCGCCACTCTGAATGAACTTCCCCAACCCGAAGGCGACCGGTACGCCGCCGCCCTGATGGAGAGCATCGATGAATAACCCGTCCAGCACCCCGCTGTCCCCTCCTTTCACCGAGGAGCACGAAGATCTGCGCGAAACCGTGCGCCGCTTTGTGATCAACGAGATCGTCCCGCACCTCGACGAGTGGGAGGACGCCCGGCTCTTTCCCCGTGAGCTTTACAACCGTTGTGGCGAACTCGGCTTCCTTGGCCTCAAATACCCCGAGGAGTACGGCGGCCAGGGCGGCAGCTACCTCCACGACGCGGTCTGGGTCGAGGAGCTCGCCCGGAGCGGCGCGTCCGGCGGGGTCGCGGCCGGGTTGAACGCCCACTCTTCGATCGCCTCACCTCCGATCTTCAAGTTCGGCAACGAGTGGCAGAAACAGCGCTGGCTCGCGCCCGGGATCAGGGGCGAAAAGATCGGCGCCCTGGGGATAACCGAACCCGGGGCCGGATCCGACGTGGCTTCCCTGCGAACCTCCGCAAAGAAGATCGACGGTGGCTACCTGGTCAACGGTTCGAAGACCTTCATCACCAACGGGGTCCGGGCCGACTTTCTCGTCTGCGCGGTAAAGACCACCGAGGAGGGAGGCCACAACGGCATCTCCTTCCTCGTCATCGACACCGACTCACCCGGCTACGAAGTGACCTCGAAGCTGGAAAAGATGGGATGGCACTCGTCAGACACCGCCGAGATCACCTTCACCGATCTCGAGGTTCCGGAAGAGCACCTGCTCGGCAACGAGAACGAGGGCTTCCAGCTGATCATGGCCAACTTCGCCTGGGAGCGGCTGCTGATGGCGATCGGAGCGGTCGGCGCGATGGACTGGCTGATCGAAAAGTCGATCGAGTACGCGAACGAGCGACAGGCCTTCGGCCGTTCGATCGGCTCCTTCCAGGCCATCCGTCACAAGATTGCCGAAATGGCGACGACCACGGCCGCCGCGCGGACCCTCACCTATGACACGCTACGACGGTTCCACGAGGGCGAGATGGTGATCCGCGAGGTTTCGATGACCAAGCTGATGACCCAGCGCGCCCTGGTCGAAGTGGCGGACGAGGCCCTCCAGATTCACGGTGGCTACGGCTACATGAAGGAGTACGGCATCGAACGGGCCCTGCGCGACGCCAGGCTCGGGCCGATCGGGGGCGGCACCGACGAGATCATGAAAGACATCATCGGCAAGACATTCGGTCTCTAGCCGGGTTGATACGAAGGTGAGACGGGAGGCCAACCTTCGGAGCAAGTTCATCGGTCTGATCGTCGTCCTTCTTGCCGGGACGGTGGCGGGCGCTGCTGCGTGGAGCAATCCGGCCGCCGCCGGACCCGTCGAGGACGGCGAGAGCAGGCGGTTCGGGGCCGGACCGGCCGCGCCCTACGTGGTCGGCGGCAACGACACGACTGCGGCCCGGTTCCCCTGGCAGGTGCTGATCACCGCCAACGGCAACCAGTTCTGCGGCGGGGTGCTGATCCACCCGATGATCATCCTCACTGCCGCCCACTGTCTGGTGGACGATCAGCTGAACTACTTCGAGGAGCGCCCCGACATCGAACTCCGGGCCTACGCCGGCCGCACACATCTCAACACCGGTGGTGAAGACCTCGAGTGGAATATCTCCCGGGTGGACCCGGGGTACCACCCGGCGACCGGCGCCTACGACTGGGGATTCATCTCACTCGGGGAACCGGCTTCGGCACCGACACTGAAACTGGCGGGCCCGAACGAGAGGCCGCTCTGGAAGACCGGCCGCAGGGCAACCCTCTCCGGGTTCGGCGACAAGGCTGAAGCGGGAAAGCCCGCCAGCATCCTCCAGCAGGCCGACATTCCTATCCTCGCCGACTCGGACTGCAGCCACTACGGCACCCGGTTCCGGTCGTCGACCATGCTCTGCGCCGGCTATCTGGGCGGCGGCAGGGATGCCTGCCAGGGCGACAGCGGGGGACCGCTCAGCGTCGTGGCCGACCGCGGAGAGAGCAGGCTGGTCGGCATCGTCAGCACCGGCAACGGCTGCGCCCGGCGGGACTTCCCGGGGATCTACTCCCGGGTGGCGGAGCCGGTTCTAAGCGACCGGATTCAGCTTTACGTTGCGTCGATCGAGTCGTTGGATGGGTTTCCGGCCGCATACACGGGTATCGAGGTGATCGGCTCCGGGGCCCGTCCGCTCGGCTGCGCGGCAGCAATAAATTCCAGAAGGAAGGCCGGGCAGCGGGTAAAGTCGAGAGCGCGGTCACTTCGGACCGCGAGGAGATCGGGGAGCCGGAAGCGCGCAAAAGTGGCCAAGCGGCGCCTTGAGAGTGCCAAACTCCGGCTGACGAAGAGCCGGGCTAATTCAGAGAGGGTCTGCTTTTGAACTCGAGTATTCGCAATCTGGTTGCAGCTCCCGTGACTATGGTCGGAGCAATTCTGATCAGCGTGCTCGCCCTCGCCCCGGCAGCTTCGGCCGCACCGATCCCTTCGGCCGGGCCGGCGACTTCGCTGCCTGACTTCTCCGGCAAACCTTTCAAGGCCCAGCCGATCAGGGGTGCCACCAGGGCCCCACAGAACCCCTTCATGGCGAAGAACCAGAAGAGCAACATCCACAACGACACCTGGATGACCGGCACCTACAGCTGGCCGGGACCGCTCGGCCGGAACCTGGTCGCCAGTTCCGGTTCGGCCGCCAACGGGATCTGCTCGACGATCGCCTTCGACTCGCGCGGCCGCATCGTCACGGTCTGCGTCTCCACGGTGGCCGCCCCGCAGGCCCGGATCGTCGATCCTGACACCCTGGAGGTAATCGACACCTTCGATCTGCCGAACGCGGACCCGGTCGGCAACACCCCCGCGTACCAGAACTTCTCAGCGGGTGGCTACTTTTACCTGAACAACCGGGACCAGCTGGTAATCCCGACACGGACCAACCACATCTTCCTGCTCGGCCAGACCCCGGATGGCTCCGAATTCCAGCTGGTCAAGGACTACGACCTGACCTCCGTGGTCGATCCGGAGAGCGAGCGGATGAATTCGGCCCTGCCGGACTTCCAGGGCCTGATCTGGTTCGTCGTCAAGCAGACCGGTGAGGTCGGCAACCTCGACCCGAAGACCGGCAGGATCCGGGTGCTGAAGCTGAACGAAGGCATCCAGAACTCCTTTACGGTCGATCGCGGCGCCATTTACGTGGTGACCAGCAAGCACCTCTTCAAACTCGGCAAACAGAACAACGGCAAGCCAACGGTGAAGTGGAAGGTCAAGTACAAAAACGACGGGCGGATCAAACCCGGACAGGCCGACGCCGGCACGGGAACCACTCCCGACGTGATGACCGGGGGCTACGTCTCGATCGTCGACAACGCCAACCCGGAGAACGTCGTCGTGTACCGGACTGCGGACAAGCTGAAGGGCAAGGGGCGCAAGGTCTGCGAGGTCCCCGTCTTCGGACGCAACGCCAGCGCTACCGAGAACTCGCTGATCACCACCGGCCGCTCGATCATCGTCGAGAACAACTACGGCTACACGGACATTTTCGCCCCGGGCGCGAACGAGGTTGTAACCAAGGCCGGTTTTGCCCGGGTCGACATCCGAAAAGGTGGCAAGGGCTGCCGCAAGGTCTGGACCAACAAGACCGAACGGGCCCCCTCGGTGGTCCCGAAGATGTCCTCGAAGACCGGGCTGATCTACGCCTACACCCGACCGCCCGACCCGAGCGGTTCGCAGGGGTATTACTGGTCGGCGATCGACTTCAAGACCGGCAAGACTGCGTGGAACAAGTACGCCGGTTCAGGCTTCCTCTACAACAACAACTACGCGGGACTCGGGCTGGGCCCTGATGGAACCGCGTATCTCGGAGTCGTCGGCGGCATCGTCGCCCTTCGCGACGGGCCATAAGAAGTCGGCGGAATCCGCTCCGCCTCCAAGCCGCCGGTGACGCGGTGGTGTTCTGCTGGTACACCACCGCGTCACCGAGAGGCTTGATCAATCGAGGTTGATCATCACGTGCTTGACCTGGGTGTAGTCCTCGAGGGAGTACATGCTCATGTCCTTGCCGTAGCCGGACTCGTTGTAGCCGCCGTGGGGCATCTCGACCGCCATCAGGATGTGGTCGTTGACCCAGACCGCGCCGAAGCGGAGCGCGTTCGTAACCCGCATCGCCCGTCCAACGTCACGGGTCCAGACCGAGGAAGCGAGCCCGTACTTGGTGCCGTTGGCCCACCTGATCGCCTCTTCCTCATCGGTGAAGCGCTGCACCGTCATGGCCGGTCCGAAAATCTCGTTCTGGACCAGTTCGTCCTCCTGCTGCAGGTCGGCGATCACGGTCGGCTCGACAAAGAAGCCGGGCAGGTCAGCCTGCTTGCCACCGGTCACGACCTGGGCGTGTGAAGGGGCCCGGTCGATCAGTCCGGTCACGTGCTCGAGCTGCTTGGCGGAGTTGACCGGCCCCAGCGTCGTCTCGGCCGCGTCGAGATCACCCATCACGTAGCCCCTGGCTTCGTTGGCGAGACCGTTGACCACGTCGTCATACACCTTGGGTCCGGCGAGGATCCGGGTCGCGGCAGTGCAGTCCTGTCCGGCGTTGAAGAGGGCGGTCCCGGCGATCGTCTCGTAAACCGCATCGAGGTCGGCGTCGTCGAAGACGATGACGGGGGCCTTGCCGCCGAGTTCGAGGTGGACCCGCTTGAGCGTGTCGGCGGCGGCCTTCGCGATCCACTTGCCGGTTCCGATCGAGCCGGTCAGCGAGACCATCTTGATGTCGGGGTGGGTTACCAGCGTCGAGCCGGCCGGGTCACCGTGTCCACCGATGAAGTTGGTCACGCCGGGCGGGAAGATCTCGGCGCAGATCCGGGCCAGGGTATGGAGAGTGGTGACCGGAGTCGATTCAGCCGGTTTCAGGACCAGGGTGTTGCCGGTTGCGAGCGCGGGGCCGAGCTTCCAGGCGGCCATCATCAGCGGGTAGTTCCAGGGGGTGATCTGGGCGACCGGACCGACCGGTTCACGGCGGATGAAGGAAGTGTGGCCCGGCAGGTACTCCATCGCCGCCTTGCCCTCGAGGTTGCGGGCCGCGGTGGCGAAGTAGCGGATGTGGTCGGCCGTGGTGTCGAGTTCCTCATCAATGAAGGCCTGACGCGGCTTGCCGGCGTCGGCCGATTCGAGGTCGGTGAGTTCGTCGCCGTTCTCGATGATTGCGTCAGCCAGGGCGAGCAGCCGATCCGAGCGTTCACGAGGAGTGGTGGTGGCCCAGCCGTTCTCAAAAGCGGCCTTGGCCGCTGCGACCGCCCGGTTCACATCCTCGACCCCGGAGAGCGGGGACTCGGCGATCACTTCGCCGGTCGAGGGGTTGATCACTGGTTCCGAGCCGCCGTCGACCGGGTCGACGAACTCGCCATTGATCATGTTCTGGAGTCGCAACTTCTCGGTGATTGCCATCTCTTTCCTCCTCCCCCGACCTTCCGGTCGGGGCTAACGCGTTTGACTGGTCCCGGCGGGCTGGTCAGACCCAGCCGAGTGCTTCTTCGACGGGCACATACTGCTGGCCGGTGCCTTCGGCCACACCCTGGTGAGTCACACTGCCGGCGGCGACGTTGATGCCCGGCCGGAGACCAGGATCACGCTGGACCGCCGCCTGGATGCCGTTATCGGCCAGCGCCAGCGCGTAGGGCAGAGTGGCGTTGGTCAAGGCACTGGTCGAAGTGATCGGAACCGCCCCCGGCATGTTGGCTACGCAGTAATGGATCACGCCGTCGACTTCATAGGTCGGATCACGATGGGTGGTCGGCCTCGAAGTCTCGAAGCAGCCGCCCTGGTCGATCGCTACGTCGACCAGGACCGCGCCCGGCTTCATCAGCTTGAGCTGCTCCCGTTTGATCACCCAGGGGGCCCGGGCACCGTGGACCAGCACCGCGCCAATCACGAGGTCAGCCTTGGGCAGCAGTTCCTCAACCGCGAGAGTCGTCGAGTAGACGGTCGACGCTTCGCGGGCGTAGTGCAGGTCGAGCTCGCGCAGCCGGTCGAGCGAGCGGTCGAGAATGAAAACGTCAGCCGCCATGCCCATCGCGATGAAGGCGGCGTTGGTGCCGACCACCCCGCCACCAATCACGACCACGTTGGCGGCGGCGACACCCGGCACCCCACCCAGCAGTACACCCCGGCCACCCATCGGCTTCTCGAGCATGAAGGCACCAGCCTGGGTCGCGATCCGGCCCGCAATCTCGCTCATCGGTGCAAGCAGCGGCAACCGGCCGTTGGCATCCTCGACCGTCTCGTAGGCGACACAGGTCGAGCCGGACTTCATCAGCCCGGCCGTCTGTTCCGGGTCAGGAGCGAGGTGGAGATAGGTGAAGAGCAGGTGCTCGGGCTTCAGCATCTCGATTTCCGATGCCTGCAGCTCCTTGACGTGGAGGATCATCTCGGCCGCATCGAAAACCGATGCGGCGTCCGGGAGGATCCTCGCGCCCTGCGCTTCATAGGAGGTATTCGCGATCGCCGACCCTTCGCCGGCTCCATCCTCGATCAGGACCTCATGTCCATGCTCGACGAACTCGCGCACCCCGGCCGGGGTAATCGCCACCCGGTACTCGTCCTGCTTGATCTCCTTGATGACGCCGACCTTCATGAGTTACCTCGTCCTCTCTGTTATTCCGCTGGGCGGGGTGGCATTGGGTTTGGTTGGGTCAGTTCCTCATCATCTCCGAGGCCTCGGTAAGGACCGGCCTCAGGACGTCGTGCATTTCCTCAAACTGCTCGGTGTCACAGATCAGCGGCGGCGAGAACTGGATCACGGGGTCGCCACGGTCGTCGGCCCGGCAGATCAGGCCGCGGTTGTAGAGCTCGCCCGAAAGGAAGCCGCGCAAGAGCCGCTCCGATTCCTCCTTGTTGAAGCTCTCTTTGGTGTCCTGGTCCTTGACCAGCTCGATCGCCTGGAAGAAGCCGGCGCCGCGCACGTCACCGACGATCGGGATGTCACGGAGCGACTCGAGCATGTCGCGGAACTCGCCTTCCTTGGCCAGTACCTGGCCACAAAGGTCTTCCCGCTCATAGATCTCGATGTTGGCGAGGGCGACCGCCGCCGCGACCGGGTGGCCGGCGAAGGTGAAACCGTGAGCGAAAGAGGCGTCGCCTTCCATGAACGGTTCGGCGACCTTGTCGGAAGCGATCATCGCGCCCATCGGGGCGTAGGCCGAGGTGAGAGCCTTGGCCGAGGTGATGATGTCGGGCTGGTAGCCGAAGCGTTCGCAGCCGAAGTAGTGACCGAGACGACCCCAGGCACAGATCACCTCGTCGGAGATCAGCAGGACGTCGTACTTGTCGCAGATCCGTCGCACTTCCTGGAAGTAACCGTCCGGCGGCACAAAACAGCCACCGGCGTTCTGGACCGGCTCGAGGATGACCGCGGAAACGGTCTCCGGACCTTCGAAGAGGATCCGTTCCTCGATCGCGTCCGAGGCCCAGACCGGTTCGCGATCCTCGGGCCAGCGGTAGATGTTGGTGTTCGGCACGTGGCAGCCGCCCGGGGCCAGCGGCTCGAACTGCGAGCGGAGGTTGGTCACGCCGGTTGCCGAGAGGGCTCCGAGGGTGGTGCCGTGGTAAGCCACCTCGCGGGCGATGTGCTTGGCCTTCTGACCGTTGCCGCGCATCCGGTGATAGTTGCGGGCGAGCTTCAGGGCGGACTCGACCGCCTCGCTGCCACCGCTCGTGAAGAACACCTTGTTGAGGTCACCCGGGGTCAGCGACGAGATCTTCGTGGCAAGCTCGATCGCCCGCGGATGGGCGTAGCTCCAGATCACGAAGAAGTCGAGCTCCTCGAACTGGCGGGCGGCCGCTTCGGCCAGTTCCGGCCGGCCGTGACCGGCGTTCGAGCAGAACAGCCCGGAAAGCCCGTCGAGGTAACGCTTGCCGTGGGCGTCATACACATAGGCGCCCTCGCCCCGGCTGATGATCGGGATCTCGTTCTCGTCGCTGTACCCGCCCATGCGGGAGAAGTGCATCCAGAGATGGCGGCGTGCCTGCTCCTGAAGATCCTGGACGGCTGACTTGCTGGGGGTTGCTGTTGACACGCTCTCCTCCTTCTGCGGAAGATCAATGGGGGAATATTGACTTCACCCTATGTCGGTGACATACCCCAGACAAGCCGACGAAACGTAAAAAGAGGTCTACTTCTCGTGACCAGTCGTCCGCCGGGGTCTGCGAACCGGACAGGCGCCGCGACTCCGAATAGGTTTCCGGACATGGAGAGTTCAGAGGTTTCTTCTCGTCCGGAGCCTGCCGTTCCCAACTCGGGAGAAGAACCCCACCTCAAGGCCGACGCGATCAGCTTCACCGACGGGCTCGCAATCGCCCTCGCCTCGACCGCCCCCGCCTACTCGCTGGCCGCGGTGATCGGCTCGATCGTCGTCCTGGTTGGCCTGCAGGCGCCAGCCGCCCTGCTGGTCGCATTCGTCCCCATGTTCTTCATCGCCGCCGCCTTCTATTACATGAACAAGGCCGACCAGGATTGCGGCACCAGCTTCTCCTGGGTGACCCGCGCGATCGGACCACAGTCCGGCTGGATGACCGGCTGGGCGATCTGCGTGACCGGCATCCTGGTGGTCGGCTCACTGGCCGACGTCGCCGTCTACAGCTTCTTCGACCTGATCGGAACCGACGGGCTGATGAACAGCACGGCCGCCGTGACCACAGGTGCCGTGCTGCTCATGATCGTTATGACCGGCATCTGTGTCTGGGGCACCGAGATCTCGGCCAATCTGCAGAAGACCCTGATGGTGATCCAGATCGTGCCGCTTTTGCTCTTCGTCGTGGTCGCGCTGGTCAAGATCTACGCCGGCGACGCACCCGGTGCCTCGCTCGATCCGTCGCTTTCCTGGTTCAACCCGTTCCAGATCCCCGCCGCTGCCCTCTCCGGCTCGATGTTGCTGGCCGTTTTCATCTACTGGGGCTGGGAGAGTGCGGTCAACCTCAACGAGGAAACCGAAGGCGACGCGGACAAGCCCGGTCTCGCGGGGGTGATCTCGACCGCGCTCCTGCTGATCACTTACCTCGGGGTCGCGACCGCGATCGTCGCCTGGGGCGGAGTTTCCGGAGCCGAACAGTTCGATGACGACGCCGCGATCCTCGCGACCTACGCGAAGGAGATCCTCGGCGGCACCCTCGGGCTGCTGGTCCTGCTCTCCGTGGTCGTCTCGGCCCTGGCTTCAACCCAGACCACGATCCTCCCCGCCTCGCGCACCTCGCTCTCGATGGCCAGGGCCGAAGCGATGCCCCATGCCCTCGGCGAGATCTCGGGACGCTTTTTCACCCCGGTCGTTTCGACCGTGACGATCGGTGTCCTCGCGATCATCTGGTACCTCCCGTCGAAGCTGATCAGCGAGAACTTCCTTTTTGACTCGCTCTCGGCCCTCTCCCTGATGATCGCCTTCTATTACGCGATGACCGGCTTCGCCTGCGCCTTCTACTACCGCCGCGAACTCTTCAAGTCCGCGAAGAATCTGCTCTTCATCGGGGTCGCTCCGCTGGTCGGCGCTCTGCTGCTGAGCTACCTCTTCGTCAAGTCACTGATCGACTGGTCGGACCCGGCCAACTCGTACACCGGGGCTTCCTGGTTCGGGTTCGCTCCCCCGGCCGTCATCGGGATCGGCTTCCTGCTGGTCGGCGTGATCCTGCTCTTCGCCTGGCGGTTCCATCAGGAAGAACCTTTCTTCAAGCGTCGCCGGGAGATTGCCGATCCGGACCTCCTGAACGGTAAGGCCGAGCCGGCCGCGGCGCTTTCCGGCAGCGATCCAGCCTGACCCTGCGGCGGGCCCGCGTGCCGGTTTACATAGCGCGACGACAGTGGCCCCTGCATTGGACAACGGGATTGCCAGCGCGTTTGCATTTGGACAAAACGTGGTTGCGGAGGCCCCCGGGTTTCGCATACGGTTCAAACCGAAGTCCCGGAGCAGATACCCGATAGCTCTGGATCTGTCCACCTGAGAGAGGGGTTTGATGGAAGGCTCGCCAGATCTACCGCCGACCGATCCGAGTTCGGATCAGCCGGAGGACGCAGCCGGGAAAACCGCGGGATCTGGGAGCGGAGGAGTTCGCCTAGAGGGAGTCACCAAACGGTTCGGTGATTTCACGGCGGTACGGGAGATGGATCTCGACATCGCTGACGGTGAGTTCTTCACCATGCTCGGCCCCTCGGGTTGCGGCAAGACGACGACCCTGCGGATGATCGCCGGCTTCGAGCAGCCGACCACCGGCCAGGTGCTGATCGACGGCACCGACGTCGCCGGGCTACCCGCATACAAGCGGCCGACCAACACCGTCTTCCAGTCTTACGCCCTTTTCCCGCACATGACCCTTGAGGAGAACGTCGGCTTCGGTCTCAAACGCAAGAAAGTGCCGAAGGCGGAGATCAAGCAGCGGGTCGCAGCGGAACTCGAACGGGTCGGCCTGAGCCGCGAAGCGAAGCGCAAGCCGAGCCAGCTTTCCGGAGGCCAGCAACAGCGCGTCGCCCTCGCCAGGGCGCTGGTCAACCTGCCCAAGGTTCTCCTGCTCGACGAACCGCTGGGCGCCCTCGACCTGAAACTGCGCAAAGGCCTCCAGGTCCAGCTCAAGCAGATCCAGCGCGACGTCGGGATCACCTTCGTATACGTGACCCACGATCAGGAAGAAGCGCTGACCATGAGCGACCGGATCGCGGTCATGAACGAAGGACGGATCGAGCAGTGCGCCGATCCGGAATCGGTCTACGACCGGCCTTCCACGACTTTTGTCGCCGGCTTCATCGGCGTTTCGAACCTGATGCCGGCCGTCGCGACAAGCTCGAGCCAGGTCGACCTGGTCAACGGACCTTCGGTCAGCACCCCGGATGCGGCGAGGTTCTCCAGCGGCGAGAAGTGTTTCGCGGTCGTCCGGCCCGAGAAGCTGACCGTCTCACTGCCCGAGAACGCTCCCGGTGACCAGCCCGGGGTCGACGGGATCGTTGAAAGCTCGCTTTACCTCGGCACCTCCACCCAGATGGCGATCCGCATCACCGACGAGGTGAAGATGACCGTGCTCGTTCCAAATGCGTCCGAAGACGCCAGGCAGCACCTGCCCGGCGGCGGTGCGAAGGTCCGCCTCAATTGGCTGCCCGAGCACATGCACCTGGTCGCCGAGTCCCCCGCGGACCAGGCTGCCGCTGACCAAACGCCCACCGAAACCGTCACTGAAGGAGTGAACTGATGAGCCTCACCAAACTGAAAAAGACCCGACTTCTGGTCGTGGCTGTCCTGGCCCTTGCGGCCTCCATGGTCCTGGTCGCCTGCGGCGGCGGAGGAGGCGGAGGACTCAGTGGTTCCGACAACTCGGATGTGACGACCGCCGAGGGCGGCGACCCGCAGGGTTCGCTGAAGATCTCGAACTGGCCCCTTTACATCGACGGCCAGACGATCAAGAACTTCCAGAAGGAAACCGGGATCAAGACGACTTACACCGAAGACGTCAACTCGAACACCGACTTCTTCGGCAAGATGCAGCCGCTGCTCAGCACCGGCGATTCCGGTGGTCGCGACATCATCATCGTGACCGACTGGATGGCCGAGAAGATGTACAAGCTCGGCTACATCCAGAATCTCGACAAGTCGAAGATCCCGAATGTCGAGAACAATCTGATCCCCGCTCTGCGCAGCCCGAACTGGGATTCGGAACGTCAGTTCTCGGTGCCGTGGCAGTCCGGCATGACCGGCCTCGTGGTCCGCACCGACCTCGCCCCGGACGTCAAGTCGATCAATGACCTGTGGGAGCCGCAGTACAAGGGCAAGGTCACCGTGCTCGACGAGATGCGCGACACCATCCCGCTGATGATGGCCGCCGACGGGATCGACCCGACCGAGGCCACGACCGACGACTGGATGACCACGATCAACAAGTTCGGCGACCTGGTCTCCAGCGGCCAGATCCGACGCGTGACCGGCAACGATTACGTCCAGGACATGGCGAACGGCAACGTGGTCGCGGCAATCGGTTGGTCAGGCGATGCGATCCAGGCCCAGGCCGACAACCCGAACATCAACTACGTCCAGCCCGAGCAGGGTTGTTCGCTCTGGTCGGACAACATGCTGATCCCGGTCGGCGCCCCGAATCCGGCTGCCGCCTACAAGTTCATGGACTACGTCTACGAGCCTGAGGTCCAGGCCAAGATCACCGAGTACGTGAACTACATCAGCCCGGTCGAAGGCGTCAAGCAGATCCTCGAGAAGAAGGATCCCAAGCTCGCCAACAACGAGTTGATCTTCCCTTCGGAAGAGTTCACCAAGAACTGCTTCGCCCAGGTCTCGCCGCCCGGTGACGAAGCGGAAGTCCAGGAAGTCGAGCAGGCGTTCGAGGACGCGAAGCTCGGCTAGCCCGGCAACGGTTACTGAAACCACGGGGAAGCGCTGACGGAGAGACATCGAAAGTTGAGAGACCACCGGTGACATCTCTCCGTCAGCGCTCCATCCCCTACTGGCTGCTCGCCCCGGGCCTGCTCTGGCTGGTCATCTTCTTCGTGGTGCCCATGTACTACATGGGCGAGCTCTCGCTGAAGACCGGTACCGTCCAGACCGGCTATGAGCTGACCTGGGCCTTCAGCAATTACTCGGATGCGATCTCCCAGTACAGCGAGCAGTTCATTCGGTCCTTCTGGTACGCCGGGGTGGCCACCTTCTTCTGCCTGCTGATCGGGTATCCGCTCGCCTACGCAATCGCCTTCAAGGCGGGACGCTGGAAAAACCTGATGCTGTTCGCGGTGGTGGCCCCGTTCTTCACCACCTACCTGATCCGGACCATCGCCTGGAAGACCATCCTCGACGACTCCAGCCCGGTGGTCAGCTTCCTCAAGACGATCCACCTCGTGCCCCAGGACGGCCGGGTCCTCGCGACCTCTGCCGCGGTTATCGCCGGGCTGACCTACAACTTCCTGCCCTTCATGGTGCTGCCGCTTTTCGCCGCGCTCGAGCGGCTCGACCGGCGCCTGCTCGAAGCCGGCAAGGACCTCTACGCCTCGACCTTCCAGACCTTCTGGCGGATCACGCTGCCGCTGACCATGCCGGGCATCGTCGCCGGCGTCCTACTGACCTTCATCCCGGCCGCCGGTGACTACGTCAACGCGACCTTCCTCGGCGGCACCAGCCAGTCGATGATCGGCAACGTGATCCAGTCCAAGTACCTGGTCGTCACCGACTACTCGGAAGCGGCCGCGCTTTCGTTCACCCTGATGGCGATCATCCTGGTCGCCCTGATCGTCTACATCAAGTTCGCCGGTACATCCGCCCTGATGGGTGACGAGGAGGAAGCCCGATGAAGGCCTGGACCTGGCTCAAGGAACACGCGGTCCTGATCGTCGGTCTGATCGCGATCGCCTACATGCTGGTCCCGATCCTGGTGATCGCGGTCTTCTCCTTCAACGACCCGGCCGGCAAGTACAACTTCGAGTGGGTCGGCTTCACGACCGAGTACTGGACCAAGCCCTTCGCGGTCACCGAGCTGACCGATTCGCTTCTGACCAGCATCCGGCTCGCCGCCCTGACTTCGATCGGTGCGACCACGCTCGGCACGCTGCTGGCGATCGCCCTGGTCCGCTACCAGTTCCTCGGTCGCCGGGCCGCAAACCTGTTGATCGTCATTCCGATGGCCACCCCGGAAGTCGTGATCGGCGCCTCGCTGCTCTCCTTCTTCCTCACTCTCAACGTCTTCGAGCTCGGCTTCCAGACGCTCCTGATCGCCCACATCATGTTCTCGGTCAGTTTCGTGGTGATCGTGGTCCGGTCCCGGTTGATCGGGTTCGACCGGCGACTTGAAGAAGCTGCCGCCGACCTTGGCGCGGGCGCCTTCACCACCTTCCGCAAGATCACCCTGCCCCTGATCGCCCCTGGCGTCGTCTCGGCAGCCTTCCTTGCTTTCGCGCTTTCGATCGACGACTTCGTGATCTCGAACTTCAACTCGGGGTCGACCGTGACCTTCCCGCTCTACATCTTCGGCGCCAACCAGCGCGGGATCCCGGTCCAGGTCAACGTGATCGCCACGATGCTTTTCGCGATCACCGTGATCGCGATGATGGCGGTGATCATCCAGCAGAAGCGGGCCGAGAAGGCGGCGGCGATGCGGCCGGAAGAAGTGGCCAACAAGCCGGCCGTCTCCCTCCCCGTCTGACCACCAACGTTTGAGGTACCGCCGTGGGGTCGGGAGCACGTCCCCGGGAAGCGGCAAACACCTCGGTCGGCATTCAGCCTCCCTCCGCCTGAGTATCCCGGAGACGTGCTCCCGACCCCACGGCTACCCGAACCCTGCCTGACCCTGTGGTGAAGCAGATTTGCGACCAAATCGGTCGGAGAGCTGCTTCACCGCCCCTGAGGCTTCGAAGGTAGAGCCCGATCATCCATCTATCGATGTCGTGATCGGGCGGGTTGCTCTGGGAGGGCGGGTCGGACCCCGCCCAACTTACTCATGTTGCGGAGCGAAGCTCGCCGACTGCAGTTAGTTTTTCCGCCATGGGATACGAGACGCGGTTGCTTGTTGGTGGAGAGTTCGTCGAGGGCGAGGGGGCTTCGATCGAGGTCGAGAATCCGGCTACCGAAGAGATCGTGGCGACGGTCGGTTCGGCATCCCTGGAGCAGCTCGACCTGGCGGTGAAGGCTGCGACCGAGGCGAAATCGTCCTGGGGTCTGATGCCGGCGGTCGACCGGGCGCCGCTCCTCCACGCGATCGCGACCGCGTTGCGGGAGAAGACCGGCGAGCTCGCCCTGTTGATGACCACCGAGATCGGCCGGCCCCTCTCCGAGTCAGCCGACGAGGTCGAGTGGTGTGCCGCCTGCTTCGATTACTACGCCGAGGTTGCGCGTTCCGAGATCGGTCGCGTCATTCCCCCGATCGAGGCCTCGCAGTTCTCGGTCGTGGTCAAGGAGCCACACGGCGTGGTCGGCTGCATCGTCCCCTGGAACTTCCCGCTGTTGCTGCTGGTCTGGAAGGTCGCGCCCGCGCTGGCTGCCGGCAACACCATCGTCGCCAAACCTTCCGAGCTCACCCCGCTATCGACCCTGGCGATCGCCGAAGTCTTCTCGGATCTGCCGCCCGGCACGGTGAACCTGCTGGCCGGAGCCGGGGAGGTCGGCGCCGGGATCGCCGAACACCCCGGGATCGACTGCGTAGCCTTCACCGGCTCGGTCGCGACCGGCCAGAAGGTCGGCGTGGCCGCCGCGGCGCGGAACGCCCGGGTCAATCTGGAAATGGGCGGCAAGGACCCGTTCATCGTCTGTGACGACATCGGCGCCGAAGGACTTCAGGTCGCCGCCGAGGGAGGTGCCTGGGCTGCTTACCTCAACGCCGGCCAGGTCTGCACCTCGTCCGAGCGTTTCTACGTCATGGAATCGGTCTTCGACGATTACGTGAACGCCTTCGTCGAACATACGAAGAAGCTCGTGATCGGTGATCCGCTCGAGGCCGGAACCGACCTGGGACCGATGGTCTCGGGCCCCCAGCGGGCCAAGGCCCTGGGCCAGGTCGAAGCCGCCGTGGCCGCCGGGGCCGAGCTACTGACCGGCGGCGGCAACGCCGGCTTCGAGAAAGGTCACTACCTCGAGCCGTGTGTGTTGACGGGAGTGCCCGCCCAGGCCGATCTGCTGCGGGAGGAAACCTTCGGCCCGGTTGCGCCCATCGTGCCGGTCAGGGATCTCGACGAGGCGATCAGCCTGGCCAACGGCCTGGACTTCGGCCTCGGGGCGAACATCTACACCCGCGACCTGAAACGTGCGATCCGCTGCGTCAAGGAAGTGCGGGCAGGCTCGGTCTGGATCAACGACCCGCTGACCGACAACGATGCCGGGCCGTTCGGCGGCTTCAAGAACTCAGGGATCGGACGGGAACTCGGTACCGAGGGACTTGACGCTTTCCGGGAGGCCAAGCACGCTCACATCGACACCGAGATCGAAATCAAGGACTGGTGGTACCCCTACGGCTGAGCCGCAGGGGCACCGACAGATCCATGGGAGAGGCTAGACCTCTTCCCCGTCCTTGTTCACGCAGTCGGTGAGACCGGCTTCTTCGGCCAGGGCGTCCGACTCGGCGTCAATGGATTCGCTCTCGGAGACTGCGGCCTGAAGCGCCTCGCCGTCGTCGGCACGAATGGCCTCCGCCGCCTCGAGGGTGAGATCAGTCGTTTCACGACCCAGGGCGATGAACTCGTCCATGGTGTCCTGAGTGTCCGCCGGTACTTCGAGGGCTTCCATCTCGTCGAGGGCACCAGTCATGAGCTCGGCCTGTTCCTCAAAGATGCCGGCCCCGGCCTCGAGATTTCCGTTCTCGATCGCAGCCGTGAAATCGGCTTCCATGGTCTTCGACTGCTTGTCGAAATCGGCGCAGATCGCGTTGGCGCTGGCGACGAAGTCGCCGTCGTCTGATTCCGAATCTCCACCGCAGCCGACCACGAGGGCGGCACCGGTGAAGAGCACTGCTCCGAGCATCGCAAGGCGCCCGGTCTTGAACTTCACGGTCATGCTTTCTACTTCCATTCGGGTTGAGGGGGTAGCCACCCTACCCGGATGGCCTTGCCCTGTGCAGTCGTTCAAACCCGCAGCCGGCGCGGAAAACCTCAGGTCGTGCCGGTGGATCCGGTCGTGCCGCCAGTGTTGGCGCCAGTACCCGTGGCGCCCCCGCTGCCGCAGGCGTCGAAACCGAAGCCATCGGCCAGCTGGTAGTACTCCCCGGCCAGAACCGAAGCCTGCTTCGCCGCCGAGAGCATCGTGTCCTTGTCGCCGGAAGCGATCGCGTCGGCGGCCTTCTGGGCGGTTGTCACCCGTTGCCGGCCCAGGGCGATGATCTGATCGACCGTTGCCTGGTCGGCGGTCGGCGGAGTCAGATCCTCCAGCTGATCGAGCATCGCCGTGAACTCGGAAGCCTGATCCTCGAAGTACTGTGCGGCTGCCTCGAGGTCGCTGCCCTTCAGTGCCTGGTTGAACTGCTGCTCGAGGGAGGCCGACTCGGCCCCGAACTGGGCGCAGATCGCATCCGCGTCGGCGATGTACTCGGTCCTACTCAGGTCCTCTTCGCCCGAGCCTCCGCAGCCGGAAACGAGCCCGATCGCAAGCGCGGCGGCCAGCACGGCAGCGAGGCGAAACCACGGGCGCGGCTTGCCCGGGCGGCTTTTCGAAGGGAAGGATCGAAGTCGCATCGGGCCGGAGCCTACCTTTGGACCGCTTTCCGCGCCTCATTAGACTCGCATGCATGTCTTCCGATCAGGATCGCACCCCCTATGTCGATGCCGTGCTGGAGTTCGCCCAGAGCGACCCCGGTCGGTTCAACGTGCCTGGGCATCAGGGCGGAATCGGTGCCGACTCGCGGCTCCACCTGCTGACCGGACAGACCGGGCTTGCCGATGATGTTCCCGCGCTGATCGAAGGGATCGACGTCGGCGACCCGAACCCGTTCCAGGAGGCCCAGAAGCTGGCGGCGAAAGCCTGGGGCGCGGAGCGGACCTGGTTCTTGATCAACGGAGCCTCCCAGGGCAACCAGGCGATGTGCCTGGCGGTCGCCCACATGGGCGGCGAGTTGGTGGTGCAGCGCAACGTTCACTCTTCGGTGATCGACGGCATGATCATGGCTGGACTCAAGCCGACCTTTGCGGCACCGGAGCTGGATCCCGATCTCGGCGTCGCCCATTGCCTGACCCCGGCGGCCCTGGCCGAAGCACTGGACCGCTGTCCGGACGCGGCCGCGGCTGTTGTCGTTTCCCCGACCTACTTCGGCGCCTGTGCCGACATCGCCGGCCTGGCCGAGGTCGCCCACGCTCGCGGAGTTCCGCTGGTTGCCGACGAAGCCTGGGGCGCCCACCTCAAGTTCCATCCCGACCTGCCGCCGAGCGCGATCGACAGCGGCGCCGATCTGGTCATCTCCTCGACCCACAAGATCGTCGGCAGCCTAACCCAGTCGGCGATGATCCATCTCGCAACCGACCGCTTCGACGAGTCGATCATCGACCGCTGCATCTCGATGACCGAGTCGACCAGCCCCAACTCTCTGCTCTGCGGCTCGCTCGATGCCGCTCGGCGCCAGGCCGCGGTCGACGGCGAGCGCCTACTCACCGAAACCCTGGCGGTGCTGGCCGAGGCCCGCGAGGAGATCCGCTCGATCCCCGGGCTCGACGTGCTGGACGAACGGCTGCTTGAAGCCGAGAGCGTGGCCGGCTGGGATCCGCTTCGACTGACCATCGACGTGAGGGGCACGGGCAGCACCGGGTACCACATCGCCGAACTGGCCCGTGACCTTGCCGGAGTGAACCTGGAGCTCGCTTCCGACACAGTTGCGGTGGCCGTTTTCGGCATGGGAACCGGCACCCCACAGCGGGCCCGTCGCCTGATCGATGGCATCCTCACCGCCCTTGAGGCGATCGAGGCGGAGCCGGTTCAGGAGAAGCCCGAGTTCGCTCCGCCTCCACTCTGGGGCGAACCAGCCATGACCCCGCGCGACGCCTTCCTCGGCAAGCAGGAAGTGGTCCCCTTCAGCGAGGCCGAAGGCCGCATCGCCGCCGAGCCGCTGGCCACCTACCCGCCCGGCATCCCCAACGTGCTGCCGGGCGAACGGCTGACCCGTGAGACCCTCGACTACATCACCGATTCCGTCGATCACGGCGGTTACGTGCGCGGCGCGGCCGACCGCGAACTGACGACCCTCCGCGTCATTGCCGAATGAGCGAAACCGCGCTGCCGGGGGCCAACATCCCGGTCCGCACCCTGCCCAACCTCCGCGACCTGGGTGGCTACGAGACGGTGGAAGGCCGGACCATCAAGCGCGGCCAGCTCTACCGGTCGGTGCTGCTCGGCCGACTCAGTGATTCCGACCTGACCAAGGTCGAAGAGCTCGGGCTGAAGACGGTTTTTGACTTCCGGACGGCAGCCGAACACGAGGCAACTCCCGACCGGGACGTCGGGGCGCGAATCGTCAACCTCGACGTGCTCGCCGACCGGAGTGGCGAAGGCCCGGCCAGCCTGCTCGCCAAGATGGACGATCCGGCCGCGATCAACGCCGCCCTCGACGGCGGTCAGGGAGCGAAGATGATGCGGACGGCCTACCGCGAACTGATCGAGTTGCCGTCGGCCAACCGTTCCTACCGAACCTTCTTCACCGAACTCGCTGCAGATGAAAGCCTGCCCGCCCTCTTTCACTGCACGACCGGCAAGGACCGGACCGGCTGGGCTGCCGCCTCCACCCTGCTCTTTCTCGGGGTGGACGAGGAGGACGTCTACCACGACTACCTCCAGACCAACACCCAATTGCTGCCGGCGCTCGAGCCGCTGCTGAAACCGTTCGTCGAGGCGGGCGGGAACGTCGAGAATCTGAAGCCGGTGCTCGGCGTCGACCCCAGCTATCTCGGAACGGCAATCGACCTGATGAAGGAAACCTACGGCTCGATCGACGGTTACATGCGCGAGGGACTCGAACTCGAAGAGGAGACTCTCGAAACCCTCCGGGCACGCCTGCTTGACGGCTGATCACCGCCGCCCGGCTAACACTGTTTGCCAAACTAGGCTAACTGTGTTAGCCTCGGTTCCATGCCAACAATTGAAACCACCGAGATGATCGACGCCAGCCCCGAGCGGGTGTGGGAGGTACTGACCGACCTGGAGTCCTACCCGCAGTGGAACCCCTTCATCACCGAAGG
The DNA here is from genome assembly GCA_023436605.1 of Actinomycetes bacterium. GTDB lineage: Bacteria > Actinomycetota > Thermoleophilia > Solirubrobacterales > 70-9 > 67-14. Next base: position 29,675 of record JAEZIQ010000015.1, read on the forward strand.
CTCCGGCGAAGCCCGCGAGGGCGCGAAGCTGAAGCTTCGGATGCAGCCGCCCGGGGGCAACGCCATGAACTTCACCCCGACCGTGCTCAAAGCCGATCCGGGACGGGAACTGCGCTGGCTCGGCCGCCTGTTCGTCGCCGGAGTCTTCGACGGCGAGCACTGGTTCACCCTCGAGCCCGAGGGCGAAGGCACCCGCCTGGTCCAGGGTGAAAAGTTCAGCGGGATCCTGCCGCGCTTCATGGGCAAGACACTCTCGAAGACCGAACAGGGCTTCGAGGCTTTGAACTCGGCCCTGAAAGAGCGGGCCGAACGAAAGTGAGCCGGCGGGAAGAGATCACCGCCGAATCCCGGGCCCTGCTCGAGGAGCAGGGTGAAGAGTCGCTGACCATGCGAAACCTGGCCGACCGGCTCGGCATCAAGGCCCCTTCTCTCTACAAGCATGTACGAAACCGGCAGGAAATCGAGACCCTGCTGACAGTCGAGGCCCTGAAGGAAATCGGCGAGGCGCTGGGGACAGAGCCTGATCTCGAGTCGATGGGTCGGGCCTACCGGGCGTGGGCGCTCGCCAACCCCGCGCTCTACCGGATCGCGACGACCCGGCCACTCGACCGGGAGAAGCTGCCGGAGGGAGTCGAGGAAGCGGCGGCGGCACCTCTGGTCGGGGCGGTCGGCGGTGACCGGAACCGGGCCCGAGCGGTATGGGCTCTCGCCCACGGACTTACCCTGCTCGAACTCGACGGGCGTTTCCCCGACGACGCCGACGTCGAAGCCGCCTGGCGAGCCGGCCTCTCCTGACCCCTGATCGAGAGGCTGGGTTCAAATCACCGGTGCTATAT
>JAEZIQ010000106.1 GCA_023436605.1 Actinomycetes bacterium
ACCCCGGTTTGCGATCCGACGCTGGCGGATCACGATCACGTGGTTTTCAGCCAGAAACCTGGTTCCTTCCGGGACCAGAGCCGCCCTGAGCTCTCCCCGGCCGACCGCTCCCACCACCCGGTTGACCACGATCGCCGGACCGATGAGCGGTGACTTGCCTCCCTCGCTCGTGTCGTAAAACCCCGGCTTCGAGGTGCCATCCCCGGTCCTGCCGGGACGCAGCCCGCCTTCGCCGATGCTGTGAGACCAGATCAGCGGCACTTTTCCCGGCCCGGGGCGATCACTCAGGCGATCACGGTTCTCGTTCCAGATCACCTGGCCTGTCACCGCTTCGAGACCGAGTTCCCAGAGGGTGCTGCGACCTTCGAACTCGACCGCCAGACGGTCCGGATCGGAACTGAAGATGGCCCGCCGGAATCCGGCCTCCGGCACCATCCGCTCGAACACGTACCCGGGGTGGGTCGGATTTCCGTCGCCACGGCCGGAAATCCGACCCACCGGGTTGTTGAGTTCGGATCCCGGTTCGTTCCCGGTCTTGTGCTTTTCGAGGACGAGGAGCTGGACCGCGGTGTTTGCTCCTTCGAAGATTTCCGTTCCGTCGAGGATCGTCAGGTCGCGAATCTCTCCCCGGCCGACCAGGTATTCACGCAAAGCTTCGAAGTAGGCGCCGCTGTTCATCGACGGGGGCACGATGTAGGCGAGGGTGCCACCGGGACGAAGCTGCTCGAAGCCGACCTGAAAGAAAAGGGCAAAAATGTTCGGCCGGCCGGAGATCACCCCGGCGAACCGGGCGCGCTCGGCCTGACCGAGGCGGAGCTGGAAATAGGGCGGATTGCCAATCACCAGGTCAAAACTCGCCGGATCGCCCTGCCCGCTCTCGAGCGCGGATCGCACCTCGAGGCTCCCCTCCGGGACCAGCTCCCGCGCCGCCGCAAGAGCGTCGGCGTCAACATCCCATCCGGTCGCCTCCAGCGCAGGTTCCCGGTCGAGCACAGCCCTGAGCAACTCGCCGGTCCCCGCTCCGGGGTCGAGCACACGCATCCCTTTGGTCAACGTAACCCGGTCGATCAGCGCGTCCGCCACCTCGCGGGGAGTCATGTACTGGCCCAGCGACTTCCGCTTGGCCCGATCGGCGGCATCGAGCCATTTCGAAGTCACCGCCGAGAGCCCGCTGCGAAGTCCGGACTGCGGCGCTTTGGGCGGCTTGCTCACGGCCGCGCCATCGTATCCGTCCGTGCAGCGGTCGCCCGGGCCGCAACTTCGATGACTTTCAGTGGTCTAAGCTTTCGGATTCCGCTAATCACGATGAGAAAGGGGAGCGGGTGTCGCGCCTTGCCACGACCGGAATTTCCCTGTTCGTCTTTATCTTCGGAGCAGCTGTCGCCCCCGCTGCCCAAGCCCAGAAAATAGCCGCGTACCCGAGCCCGAACGTGAGGGTCGCCTCCGACGAGACCACGATCTCCTTTCGTGGCTTGAAGGCCAGCGCGCTCGGCAAGATCACGGTCCGGGGGTCGAAGAGCGGAATGCACCGTGGCACCCTGCGCGCCCACTCGGACCGTCGCGGCGTCAGTTTCATTCCCGCGCGTGATTTCCGCGCCAAGGAGAAGGTGACCGTGACCTCGCAGCGTCACGCCTTTCTCGGCACCGGCCGCAAAGCGAAGAAGCAGTACTCCTTCGTGGTCGGTGAGCTCCTGCCGAAGGGATGGCGGGCTGAATCGCAGGTTCCGCCGGGAGGCGTGACCCCGCCGGAATGGACTACCTACAAGTCTTTCCCGCTCAAGGTCCCGAAGATCACGATCCGCCAGAAGTCTCCCGAGACGAGCGGCGGAGCGATCTTCCTCGCTCCACGGACCAACGGCCCGATGATCGTCGACAACGACGGTGAACTCATCTACTACCGCCCCGGCCAGCGGGTCACCGACTTCCGGGCCCAGAAGTACCGGGGCAAGCCGGTCCTGACCTGGTGGCGTCGGGCCCAGGTCGGCAAGCACATCGAAAGCAACTACGCGATTGCCGGCCCCGACTACAAGGTCATCAAGCGTTTCGAGGCCGGCAACGGCTACACCAGCGATCCGCATGAGTTCACGATGGCCAGCCCGACCACCGCGTACGTCAACTCGTTTCGCAGCGTGATCATGGACCTGCGCAAGTACGGTGGACTGAAGCGGACCCCGGTGATGGACAACGTCGCCCAGGAAATCGACCTCCGCACCGGCCAGGTGATCTGGGAATGGCATTCGCTCGGCAACATCCGGGTGCCCGAGACCTACATGCCGATCCCGCGCAAGATCACCAGGCCCTTCGACTACTTCCATCTCAACTCGATCGACCGGGACAAGGACGGCAACATGATCCTGTCCGCCCGCCACACCCGGGCGCTATACAAGGTGAACCGCGAGACCGGCAAGGTCATGTGGCGGATGGGCGGCAAGGAGAACGACTTCAAGATCGGCAAGGGCATGTACTTCGCCTACCAGCACGATTTCCGGCGTCATCCCGACGGGACCTACACGATGTTCGACAACGGAGCCGCCGGGGGGCCGCTGAAGACCGTCTCCAAGTTTGCCAAGGGCCTGCGCTTCCGGATCAACGAGCGCGCGAAGACGACGACCGTGCTCGAGAGCTTCGTTCACCCGGACCGGCTCGCCGCACCGAGCCAGGGCAATACGCAGGTGCTCCCGAACGGCAACGTCTTCGTCGGCTGGGGCCCGCGCACCTACTGCACCGAGTTCAACAAGAACGGCGAAGCGGTGTTCGACCTCTTCTACTCGGCGGTCAACGTGACCTACCGCTGCTACCGGGACCCCTGGACCGGCACCCCCAAGCCCAGCGCGATCGGTGTAAAGAGCGAGACCGAAGGCAACAACAGCCGCGTCTGGGTCAGCTGGAACGGCGACACCGAGGTCAGGACCTGGCGGGTACTGGCCGGTGGCGCAAAACTGGCAGTGGCCGGCGAAGCGCCTCGGACCGGCTTCGAAACCACGATTCCGGTCACCGGCCAACCGGCCCGGTTCCGACTGGTCGGCCTCGACGCTGAAGGAAAAGTGCTCGGGCGCTCGAGGGCCAACACCCTCGGGCAGCTGACCCGATGAACCGGCTGATCCGCTACATCCTCCCTGCGGTCGTCCTGGCCCTCGCCGTTTCCGCTGCGCCGGCCTCGGCCAAGCCGATCGCCGCGTACCCCAGCCCGGGAACCACGCTGGCTTCACCGCTCGGCAACATCGCCCTGAACGGTGTGACCCGAGCCGCCCTGGGACCGATCACGGTGCGCGGTTCGCGCACCGGCATCCATCGGGGCAGGCTCCGCGCTTTCGGAGGCCCCGTCGGAGTCGCCTTCATTCCCAACCGTCCCTTTGCTTCCCGGGAGCGGGTGACCGTGACTTCCCCCAGACACACCTTTTACGGCACCGGCGGCAAGCACCAGTACTCCTTCCAGACCGGCGAGTTCCTGAAGACGAATCTCGGCCGCGACCCTTACAGCCCGGCCCAAGGCCAGAAGCCGCGGGCCTGGGTCAGCTACCGGACCCTGCCCCTGAAGGTGCCGAAGGTCGAAGTCAGGGTGAACCAGCCCGGCCGGAGCGAAGGCAAGATCTTCTACGCCCCGCGGACCAGCGGGCCGACCATCCTCGACGAGAACGGCGAACTCGTCTGGTACCGGCCCGGTCTCCGCGTGACCGACTTCCGGGCCCAGACCTACAACGGGAAGCCGGTGCTGACCTGGTGGCGACGAGACACCTTCGGCCGCCGCGTCGACAGCAAGTTCGAGATGGCTCGCCCCGATTACCGGGTTTTCAAGCGCTTCGGGGGCGGTAACGGCTACACCGGGGACCCCCACGAGTTCAATCTGACCCCTCGCGGCACCGCGTACGTGACCGCCTACCGGACCGCCGTCATTGACATGAGCCGGTTCGGTGGTCCCCGCCGGGGCCTGCTGCTCGACTACATCGGACAGGAGATCGACGTGGAGACCGGGCTGGTCGTGTGGGAGTGGCATCCGCTGGGCAACCTTCGCCTCACCCAGTCGTACCTTCCGATTCCGAAGCGGAACGTCCGTCCGTTCGACTGGTTCCACATGAACTCGATCAACGACGACAAAGACGGCAACATCCTGATCTCGGCCCGGCACACGCAGGCCCTCTACAAGATCAACCGCAGGACCGGCCGGATTATGTGGCAGGTCGGCGGCAAGGGATCGGACTTCAAACTTGGCAAGGGAGTGCGCTTCGGTTACCAGCACGACGTGCAGCGGACGGCCAGCGGTGCCCTGTCAATCTTCGACAACGGGGCCGGCGGCAAGCACGGCAAGGTCAACCGGTTCTCGAGCGCCAAGCTTCTCCGGCTCGACCTGAGAAAGAAGCGGGTCACTCTGATCAAGGCCTACCGGAACCCGCGGGACGTGATCTCCAACAGCCAGGGCAACACCCAGGTCAAGCCGAACGGCAACGTTTTCGTCGGCTGGGGTGATCGGAACGCCTGCACCGAGTTCGCCCCGAACGGTGAGGTCCTGTTCGACTTCACCTTCGCGGCCAAAACCGTTTCGTACCGCTGCTACAAGGATCCGTGGGTCGGCTCGCCGAGCCAGCCGATCGCAGTGAAAAGCGCCGCGAGCGGGACCGGGAGCCAGGTCTGGATGAGCTGGAACGGCGACACCCGGGTCACGAGCTGGCGGGTGCTGGCCGGAGATTCCGCCGGCGGGCTGGAGGCCGTCGCCACCGTCCCCCGTACCGGCTTCGAGACCGGAGTGACCCTCGCGCAGGCCCATCAGAAGTTCCGGGTGGTTGGACTCTCGGCCAAGGGAGAGGTCCTCGGCCGCTCCGAGCTGAACCAGCTGGGCGACCTGACCCGCTAGCCGGGCCGGGAAGTCAACAGTTCCTGCCGGCGAGCGACAGGACCACAAACACCAACAGAGCCGCTCCGCAGAGGGCCGCCCCGAATCTCCTCCCCCGGTCAGGAAAGGGGGAGAGAGATGCTCAGCCTCCGGCGCCCAGTTTCTTGACGGCGTCGCGGAAGGTCTTGACCTCCAGCGAAGGCTTCTTGCGACCGGCCAGCTTCTCACCGTGACGGTTGACCCAGATCACCGGGACCTTCATCTTGAGCAGCGGGGCGACGTCAGTGTCGTAATTCGAGCCGATGTGGAGCCAGCCCTTCTTGCCCCCGATCCGGCGGGCACATTCCTTGAAGTGCGTGTCGTCGGGCTTGTAGCTGCGGACCTGCTGGGCGGTCACGACCAGGTCGAGTTCGGTCCGCAGATGACGACGGGAAATGCCGAGCATCTTGTCGTCGATATTGCTGATGATGCCGACGTTGTACTTCTTCGCCAGGCGGTCCATCGCCGCGTTGGCTTCACGGAAAGGCATCCAGTAAGCGACGCTGTCAGGCAGGAACTGGGCCCGGGAAGGCTCGACTTCCCAGCCGATTTCACCGGCGACCTTGATGATCGTGCGGCGCAGAACCTCGGCGTAGAGCTCGTAGGAACCGGCCATGATTTCAGCCTGTACCTCGAAAAACCGGGCCATGAAGGCCTCGTTGTCAAAACTGAAGCCGTCTTTTGCGGCCTCTTTGGCGCAGGCTTCGGAGATGCCCTTCTCCCAGTCGATCAGGTCTCCGTAGCAGTCAGTGGTCACCCACTCGATGTTCTTCAGTGATGGCAGCGGCATGCGGGAAAGGCATTATGTCGAATAGAGTCCATCGTTGGCTTCGACGTGGCCGCCCGCGCCTTCCGGAGTCGTTCAACACCTACCTCTGAAAAGGCTATGGATCTCCTCGAATATCAGGGAAAAGAACTGTTTGCCCGCCACGGGCTTCCAGTCCCCAAAGGCGTTCACGCCTCAACCGCTGACGCCGCTGTCGACGCTTCTGAAACTCTCGGCTACCCCGTAGCCGTCAAGGCACAGGTACTGATCGGTGGCCGCGGCAAGGCTGGCGGCATCAAGATCGCCAAGGACAGTGCCGAGGCCCACGAGTACGCCGGTGAGATCATCGGCATGGACATCATCGGCCCTCACGGCGAGGGACCGTTCAAGGTCCATGAGCTCTGGGTCGAGGCTGGCTCGGAAATCGAATCCGAGTTCTACGCCTCGGTCATCCTCGACCGTTCGGCGAAGAAGCTGATGGTCATGCTTTCCCGCATGGGCGGCATGGACGTCGAGGCAATCGCCGCCTCCGACCCGGACGCCCTGGTCAAGCAGCACGTCGACCCGCTCGCCGGACTCGGCGCAAGCGAGGCCAGGGAGATCGTCGCCAAGGCGAAGATCCCCGAGGAAGTCGCCGGCCAGGTGGCTGACGTGCTGGTCAAGCTGGTCGAGGTCGCCCAGGCCGAGGACGCCACGCTGATCGAGGTCAACCCGCTGATCGTCAACGCCGACGGCGAGGTAATCCTGCTCGACGCCAAGGTCACGATCGACGGCAACGCGCTGTTCCGCCATCCCGAGCTGGAAGAGCTCCCCGAGAGCGCCGATCAGGATCCGCAGGAAGCGATGGCCAAGGAGAAAGGCCTGACCTACGTCTCGCTCGACGGCAACATCGGCATCCTCGGCAACGGCGCCGGGCTCTGCATGAGCACCCTCGACGTGGTCGCCCAGGCTGGCGGCCGTCCCGCCAACTTCCTTGACGCCGGCGGCGGATCGAAGGCCGAAGCGATCATCGACGCGCTCGAAGTGATCACCTCGAACCCCGAGGTTTCGGCGATTCTCTTCAACATCTTCGGCGGGATCACCCGCTGCGACGAAGTCGCCCGCGGCATCATCGAGGCAACCAACAAGATCGGCCTCGAACTGCCCCTGGTGGTCCGCCTCGACGGCACCAACTCCGAGGAAGGCCTGGCCCTCCTGGCCGAAGCCGGACTCGACAACCTGCACCACGAAGCCACCATGCTCGGCGCCGCCAAGAAGGTCGTCGAACTGGCCGGGAACTGAGGACCGATGAGCATCATCATTGACAACGACACGAAACTGGTCGTCTCCGGACTGACTGGACGCGAGGGCAGCTTCCACGGTCTCCGCAACCGCGACTACGGCACCCAGCTGGTCGCCGGCGTCACTCCCGGCAAGGGCGGTCAGGACGTCGAGGGCACCCCGATCTACGACACGATTAAGGAGTCGGTCGAAGAGGCCGGCGCCAACACCTCGATGATCTTGGTCCCCGCGAAGTTCGCCGCGGCCGCGATCAACGAGGCAATCGACTCGGGCGTCGACACGGTGATCGCGATCACCGAGGGCATCCCGGTGATGGACATGCTGCCGACCTACTGGAAGGCCCGCGAAAAGGGTGTTCGCCTGATCGGGCCGAACTGCCCGGGGGTGCTTTCTCCCGGCAAGGCCAACGTCGGCATCATTCCCGCCCAGTTCTTCGACCAGGGCCGGATCGGCGTGGTCTCGAAGTCCGGCACCCTGACCTACCAGATCGGCAACGAACTGAAGCAGGCCGGAGAGGGCAACTCGACCATCGTCGGCATCGGCGGTGACCCGATCGTCGGTTCCGACTTCATCGACATCCTCACCCTGTTCGAGAACGACCCCGAGACCGACATGATCGTCATGGTCGGCGAGATCGGTGGCGACGCAGAAGAGCGCGCCGCGGAATTCATCGCCGCCGAGATCTCGAAGCCCGTGGTGGCCTACATCGCCGGCTTCACCGCTCCTCCCGGCAAGCAGATGGGTCACGCCGGTGCGATCATCTCGGGATCTTCCGGGACCGCAAAGGCCAAGCAGGAAGCGCTCGAGGCGAAGGGCGTAAGGGTCGGGGAGAGCCCGACCGAAGCCGCGCAGATCGCGGTCGAAACCCTGCGGGCTCTCTAGCCCACGTTTCATCGCGGTCAAGGGACCGCACCAAGGAATGACCGAAGACCCGGATACCGGGAAAACCGGGAAGCAGGCCGCAGATCGGCCCGCTTCCTGGTTCCGGATCTGGGCCGAACTGGCCGGTGCCTGGGCGGTGGGAGTCGCCCATCCGCTCTACGTCGCGATCGCTTCCGGCCCGGAAGCCCTGACCTCCTACGGGTTGCGGCGAGTCGACGTGCTCGCCCTGGTCGTGCTGGTTTCCCTGATCGGGCCGTTTCTGATCAGCCTGGTCGAGCTGCTCCTGCGGCGACTGGCCAGCGAGCGGGCCCGACTGATCTTTCACGGGCTCGCCGTCGGGGCCCTGCTTTCGATCGTGATCTTCGACTGGCTGACCGATCACGGGCACGCCGGTTTCTCCCGGACCATTCTGCCGCCCCTGTTCGTGGTTGCTTTTGCCTGGCTCCTCGTCCGGTTCGAGTTGATCCGCAATTTCGTCCTGATGTTCAGCCTGGCGACCGTGGTGGTGATCGGGTCATTCCTCTTCAGCTATCCGATCTGGGACACGGTCGGCCCCCACAGGAAAGCAACGGCCGGCCAGCAGACCGAAAGCGAAACCCCGGTGGTCATGGTGATCTTCGATGAACTGCCGCTTGCCGCCCTGGTCGACGGCAAGGGCCGGATCGATCGCAGGCATTTCCGCACTTTCGGTGAGATCGCCTCCAGTTCGACCTGGTACCCGGACGCGACCGGGGTCGGGGACCAGACCATTTACGCGGTGCCGTCGATCCTGACCGGCGAAGATCCCCCGGAAGGCGACCCCCGCAAGGCGCCTCCGCCGGGCCTGCCCGACTACCCCGACAGCCTCTGCCAGATCCTCGCCGGATCCGGTTACGAGGTTCACGCCTATGAGCCGATCACCGACCTTTGCGCGCGCAACTACGGCTTCGGGACCCGGATCGCCGGAACTCTCGGCCGCGCCACCGAATGGACGGATGTCGGTTTCACACTCAACCCCGGCTATCTGCGGGAGATGCTGGTCAACTGGATCACCGCGCCCTTCGACCGTCCCTACGGCGAATACGACGGCGACCGGCCGGCCGCGGTGACCGATTTCGTGGACGGTATGCCCGGATCGGACCGTTCGGTCAGCGTGCTCCACATCGCCCTGCCCCACGTCCGCTGGATGTACCAGCCGGACGGCACCACCTACACCAACCTGCGGGCTCCCTCCGATGATCTTCTGGCCTCACCACCTACGACCGGGGAAAACAGCCGGGACATGCAGATGATGATGCTCCAGCTGGCTTATGCCGACCGGCAGCTGAAGCGGGTGGTCGAGCGGATGAAGGAACTCGGGATCTGGGAGAAGTCGCTCTTCGTGGTCACTGCCGATCACGGCGCGGCCTTTCAGGATGGCGGCAGCAGGCGCATGATCAACATTTTCAACCCGGGCTGGATTCTGCCGGTGCCGCTGCTGATCAAGGAACCCGGCCAGACCAGGCCCCAGGTCGTGAAGGGTCCGGTCGACTCCCGGGACATCACCCCGACCGTGCTTGGCAAACTCGGCCTCAAAGCCGGAGACGCCGCGACCGGCCGTGATCTAGGCTCCCTCGACGAGCTGCCCGACCGTTCACAGGTCGTCGGCCGGGGCTTCTTCGGCCCCTTCAGCCTGAAACGCAAGCTGGTCGCCCGGGAGTACGGGACGGCCCTCGCCCACCGCAACCGGCTCTTTCCCGGCTCGCTCTATGCGGTAGGAGGCAAGCAGGATCTGCTCGGAAAGAAGCCCGTCGGCCTGAAGCAACTCGGATTCAAGAGTGACGCTCCGGAACTCCTCGAGGACGTCGACACAGGTGACGAGTTGCCAGCCTGGGTCCAGGGCACCCTCACCGGGATCGGCAGCCCCCTTCCGAAGCAGGTTGCGGTGGCCCTCAATGGCACTGTCGTTGCGATCGCCCCCGTCTGGGAAACCGACGGCGTGGTTTCGACCGGCGTGGTGGTGCCCAGCACCGCTTTCGTCGACGGACGCAACGTAGTCTCCGTCTACGAGATTCCCGCTTCGGGCGAAGCGGGCGGTTGAGCGTCCCCCGCTATGATCGTCCGTCCCTGAAAAGTCCCCCAGGTACTGCCTTTGCGGGCAGACAGAGGAACAAGATGCCAGACACGATCAGCTTTGCCCGAGGTGCCCCCAGTCCCGATCTGATTCCGGTTGACGCGGTTCGCGTCGCGGCCGCCAAGGCGCTCGAGGACGACTGGCAGAAGGCTCTCTCGTACGGCGTCGGCATCGGCCACCCTGGCCTTTGCGCCTGGATCGCTGACCGTCACGGCATTGCCGCCGAACAGGTGATGACCACAAACGGGTCGCTCGAAGCCGGCGCGATGCTGTTCCGGCACCTGCTTTCCCCCGGGGACCGGGTGATCGTCGAGCAGCCGAGCTACGACCGCACCCTGCTCCTGCTGGAGCAGATCGGGGTCGAGTTCGTGCCGGTCGCCCTCGAAGCGGACGGAATTGACGTCGACGCGGTGGAAAAGGCGCTTGAACTCGGGCCGATCAAGCTCGCCCACATCATCCCCAACTTCCACAACCCGGCCGGCTGCACCCTCTCTGAGGAGAAGCGCCGCCGCCTGGTCGAACTCGCCGCCGAACACGACTTCGTGATCTTCGAGGATGACCCCTACCGGGAGCTTCCCTTCGGTGAGGATCCGCCGCCGACCATGCTTTCCATGGACGAGGCGGACAAGGTGATCCACGCCTCCTCGTTCTCGAAGACCGTCAGCCCGGGTGTCCGGGTCGGCTACCTGGCCGGGCCTGACCATGAGATCGCCCGTCTGGCCAAGATCGCCAACGAGAACTACATCTCCCCGAACATGCTGTCGGGTTCCCTGGTGCTCGAGCTCTGCCAGTCCGGTGTGCTCGACGACAACATCGCCAAGGTCAAGGTTGCCCTTCAGGAGCGGCGTGACGCTCTGGTCGAGGCGCTCGGCAAACACATCCCGGAAGCCACCTTCGTCCTGCCGGGCGGCGGTTACTTCCTCTGGGCCGACCTCGCCGAAGGCCGTGACACCGTCCAGATCGCGGCCAAGGCCAAGGAAGCCGGGGCCCCCTTCATCCCGGGCGTCGACTTCATGCTCGACGCCGGCCAGGAAAGCCTCCGCTTCTCCTTCGCCTCGGTCCCGCCCGAGCACATGGACGAAGGCATCGCCCGCATCGCCGCCTGCCTAACTTAACTGCAAGTCGGGCGGGGTCCAACCCGCCCTCCCAGATCAACCCGCCAGTTCACAGAAACAATGGATGGATGAACTGGCTCCGCTCGAGCAATTCCCGGCAGAGCCCGCCCATCCATTCATGGATGTCCTGGGCGGGCGTGGTGAGCTTGGAGGCGGGGCGAAGCTCGCCGACTCTTTATGTAGGGCGGGGCGAAGCTCGCCGACTCCTTATGTCAGGCCGGGTTAGCGGCCGTAGCGGTCGTCTGAGAGGACCAGCTGGTCGGGGAGGGCTGCTCTTGGGGGTGGGGCGGGGTCGGCTCGGACGGTGACCGTTTCGGCGACGGTTCGGGTCACCTCGTGCTTGCGCTCGCCTGACTCGATCAGCACGATCTCGTCGTCCTTGGCCGTGACTTTGCCTTCGAGTCCCGGGTGGAGGCCAATGTCCATCAGGTAGTGAAGCAGGCTCTCGGCTTCGTTCTCGAAGCGAAGCACCACGACCTTGGCCCCGAGGTCGACGTCGGCCAGCGGTGCGCCTTCTTCGCGGACCCCGTCGATCGGGTGGCCGTGAGGGCAGGTGTTGGCTTCACCGATCGCGGCGCGCATGCGCTCCTCGAGGACCGGTGACATCGCGTGTTCGAGCCGTTCGGCTTCCTCGTGGACCTCGTCCCAGGGGATCCCGAGAACATCGGTGAGGAACCGCTCGATCATCCGGTGACGGCGGGTGATCTGCTCGGCTTCGACCCGTCCCTCCTCGGTCAGATGGAGGATCTTGTCGGCGCTGCGGGTCACGTACCCGTCGCGCTCGAGCCGTTTGATCATCTCGTGGACGGTGGGCGGCGAAAGCTGCATCGCCTTGGCAATGTTGGCGCCGGTGATCGGCAATCCGGCCTCCATCAGCCAGAAGATCGTCTGGAGATATTCCTCTTCGGCAACCGTTGCGTCAGCCATACGACGATCCTAGCGGCGGGGCCCTCCCAACCGGACGACGTGACTACCTTTCCAGGAGCGTTGTGACCACGGCCTCGTAGAAGCCGGCGCCGTTCCGCGCCTCGGTCACCACGGCGTTCGGGTAGCGGCTCATCGCCTCTCGCACTCCCGGGTCCTTTTCCGGCCCGTTCGCGACCACGAAGAACTTGCCGACCGCAGGGGCAACCTCGAGGTCCTCGAGCGAGTCGCCCACCGCAATGGTTTCTTCGGGTGCGTATCCGCGGGCGCGGGAGTGGGCCGCGACGGCGTTCGCCTTGGAAACCGCTCTTGGCACCAGGTGGTAGCAATGGGCCTGCTCGATGCCTTCCATCTGGCGATGGATCGCACCGTTGTCGAGCAGGCGCAGGTCCCCGTGTCCGTTTTCCTCGAGCAGCTGGTTGACCTCGGCCGGATCGACCTCGCCACGAAAGAGGTGTGACATCTCCCGGTCGAGGTGCCAGGGCTCGTGGTACTCGAACCGACCCGGGTAGGACTCAAGCAGCAGCTCGGGAACGCCGCGTTCACTCATCCGCTGGACCGGGGTCTGGCCGGGTTCAAGTTCGAAGTCACCGAGCAGCAGGGTCACTTCCTGGTCGATCGAGAAGGCGGCGCCGGCGTCGAAGATGAACGAAGTCTGGCCGATGAGCCGGGCGTCCTCGTGGACCTGCGCCCGGCGGCGGCCGGACATGATCACAACTTCGACTCCGGCCCTGTGGCAGGCCTCGAGTCCCCGCGCCTGGGCCATCGAGAAGTTGCCTTCCTCATCCGTGAAAAGGGAGGCACCGGCACCCAGCAGGGTGCCATCGAGATCGGTGTATACGCAGCGCAGGCTCATCGCCGCTTCACGCTATCCGTTGAGAGCAGGCCGGCGCACCCAGCCAGCCACCCTGGTGCGGTGAAGCAGGTCTACGACCGATTCGGTGCGAATCCTGCTTCACCGAAAGTGGGAGTGTCAGGAGGCGAGGGTGGCGAAGGCTGGTCTTACCGTCACGTCCGGTCCGGTGCCTTCAACTGTCTCGAGCCGGCCCGTGTCCTCACGGCCGATCCGCTCCAGCGTTTCGGCCATCGCGGCGATCACTTCCGACGACATCCCGGCCAGGGCCGCGAGCGACTGGTGGGCGTTCCGCTTGGTACCAAGCTCGACCTGGGCCATTCCCTCGATGCCCACCCGGTTCCAGACATCGAGCAGCATCGCGATCTCGACTCCGTAACCACAGGCGAAGGGCACCTGCTCGAGCAAATCGCGGCGGGCGGCGACTTCGCCGGCGAGGGGCTGGTCGAAGGCGAGCAGTTCCGGGGCCATCCGGGCCAGGAGCGGCCGCGCGGCGAGTTCGGTCACCCGTCCACCTCCGGAAGGCTCCTCGTTTTCGCCGATCCGGAAGGGTCGCTGGTAGCGGCCTTTTACGAAGTGCGTCCCCGGGTCGATCAGCGGACCGACCAGGCCGGTGATGTAGTGGCGACCGAAATCGGCGATGTCGCCGTCGATATAGACCACGATTTCACCGGTTACCGCATCAAGCGCCCGCCACATCGCGTCACCCTTCCCCCGGCACAGGCCGAACCCGTGGATCAGGTCGTTTTCCGAATAGACCTCTGCTCCGGCATCGCGGGCCAGCGCAGCGGTGCCGTCGGCGGAGTCGGCGTCGATCACCAGGATCTGCCCGACCAGGCCGTCTTCGACCAGAACCCTGAGCTCGCCGATCGTGGCCGCGATCGTTCCCGCGGTCTCCCGGGTCGGGATCACCACCGAGACCGTTCCCCGCAGCTTGCGGCTGATCTCGGCGCTGGGGAAGTCGCCGTGGTCGTAGGTCTTTAGCATCGTCATGGTGAGTCCGGTCCCCGCAACATTACGCACCGCCGCAGGCGAGATCAACGTCGAGCGTCCAGTGATCGTCGGCGTGGTCAATGCCACCCCCGACTCGTTCTCCGACCGCGGCGACCGTTCGACCGCCGGTTCGGTCCGCCAGGTCGCCGAACACCTCGAGAACGGAGCCGGGATCATCGAGATCGGTGGGGAGTCGAACGTGACGAACCGGCCCGCGGTGACCCCGGAGGAAGAGATCGAGCGCATCCTGCCGGTGGTCGAAGCGGCAGCCGGGGCCGGCGCGGTGATCTCGATTGACACCTACAAACCGGCCGTCGCCCGGGCCGCCCTTGAGGCCGGCGCCGCGATCCTCAACGACATCAGTGGGGGCGGCAACCTTGAGTTGATGAGCGTCGCCGCCGAAGCGGGGGCGGGAGTGGTGCTGATGCACACCGTGGTCGAGCCGAAGACCCAGCGCTGGGACGAGTCGGCCTACCCCGGGGGCATCACCGACCACCAGCTCCGTTTCTTCGAGGAGCGTCTCGCAACCCTCGAGGATCTCGGGGTGAAGCGCGATCAGGTGGTGGTGGATCCGGGTCCGGACTTCGGCAAGACCCCGGCCCAGACGGTCGATTCACTGCGTGGCCTGCCCCAACTCTGCGGGCTCGGGTGCCCGGTGATGCTGGCGGTATCCCGCAAGGACTTCATCGGGGCGATCAACCATCGCCGTCCTTCCGAGCGCGGACCCGGAACGTTCGCTGCCCTCGCCTTCGGACTCGACTGCGGCGGCAGGCTGCTCCGGGTCCATGACGTCGCCGGCACCCGTGACTTCGTCCAGGTCTGGGAGTCGCTCCGGGGCGAGGCGGATGTGGACCCGTCCCTGAGGATCGCCGAGGAGATCAGGCGCGAACCGCCACGGGAGCCCGAAGCGGCAGCAGCCGATGTCTGAGTCGCTGCTCTCCGGCGCCTGGTCGATCGCGATCGACCCCGCCCGGAGGGACGGCCGAATCGTCGAGAGCGCCTCCGAGGCGGCCTCTGAAGCGAAACTCGAGCCGTTGCCCTCGACCCTGGACCCGGGCCTTGCGGACGCACTTGCAAGGGGCGGCATCGAGCAGCTCTACAGCCATCAGGCCGAGGCCTTCGAGGCGGCGGCGGAAGGCAACGTAATCCTCACCACCGCCACTGCCTCCGGCAAATCGCTTGCTTTCAACCTGCCGGTCCTCAACACGATCGCCGCCGACCCCAAGTCTCGGGCGCTCTACCTTTACCCGACCAAGGCCCTGGCCCAGGACCAGGCGCGCGCCCTGGCCAGACTCGGTTCGCCGAACCTCCGTCCGGCGATCTACGACGGCGACACCCCGAAGGACGAGCGCCCGGTGATCCGGCGGCGGTCGAACCTGGTCCTGACCAACCCCGACATGCTTCACGTCGGGATCATGCCCCACCACCGCGGCTGGGGTGACTTCTTCGCCAACCTCGAATGGGTGGTGGTCGACGAAGCCCACACCTATCGCGGTGTATTCGGATCTCATGTGGCGAACGTGCTGAGGCGACTGCGGCGGCTGGCTCGCGCCTACGGCCAGGAGCCGAGGTTCGTGATGGCCTCGGCGACGATCGCGAATCCCGGCGAGCTCGCCGAACGTCTGACCGGCGCACCGGCCCGCCTGATCGACGAGGACGGTGCCCCGCGGGCCGGACGCGAGATCAGGATCTGGAATCCGCCCCTGGTCAATCCGGCGATCGGCGCCCGTCGTTCCGCCCTGGCCGAGGCAGCCGACCTGCTGGCCGACCTGGTCTCCCATGAGGTGCGCACGATCTGCTTCCTCAAGAGCCGTAAAGGGATAGAGCTGATCCGCAAGTTCGCGGCCGATCGCCTGACCGAACGGGGTCGCCCGGACCTGGCTGCCCGGATCGCGCCGTACCGGGCCGGGTACACACCGGCCCAGCGGCGGGAGATCGAGCAGAAGCTGGTTTCCGGGGAGCTGCTCGGGGTCGCTTCGACCGACGCGCTGGAGCTCGGGATCGACATCGGCGGCCTTGACGCGGCGATCTGCGTCACCTTCCCGGGCACCGTGGCGGGCCTGAAGCAGATGTGGGGCCGGGCCGGACGGCGCGAGCGCGGCCTCGCGGTCTACATCGCAGGGCCGGACGGCCTCGACCAGTACTTCTGCCGTCATCCTGACGAGTTCCTCGAGCGGCCGGTCGAGGCGGCGATCCTCGACCACCTTTCACCGGAGATCCGTGACCAGCATCTGGTCGCCGCCGCCTACGAGCTGCCGCTTACGCCTGAGGACGAGGACTTCTTCGGGCCCGAGCTGGAAGACGTCGGGCAGGCCCTCGTGCTGCGTGGAGAGCTCCGCAAGGCCGGTAAAGGCCTGGTCCCGCGGCGGGCCGGGTTTGCCGCATCTGACGTTTCGCTCAGGTCTTCATCGGTCGGTGACATCGCCGTGATCGACCGTGATTCGGGTGAAGTGATCGGCACCGTGGAAACCGGCCGGGCTTTCAGCACGATCCATCCCGGCGCCGTCTACATGCATCTGGGCCAGTCCTGGGAGGTCGAGCGGCTTGATCCGATCGAGGGGCAGGCGATCGTCCATCGTTTCGATGACGAGTGGTACACCCGTCCCAAGGTCGAGACCGACATCTTCATCGACCGCACCCTGGATACGAAGGAAGTGTGCGGGGTGAAGCTCAGCTTCGGCGAGATCTCGGTCACCGACCAGGTGATGGCCTACCAGCGGATCCTCAGCGCCGACGGCGAAGCCTTCGACCTGGTCGACCTCGACCTGCCGGAACAGGAGTTCGCGACCCGCGGCCTCTGGTACGAGGTGCCGGACGAGTTCATCTCGGACTTCATGCTGAATGAGATGCTCGGCGCCCTGCATGCGACCGAACACGGTCAGATCGCCGTTCTGCCGCTGATCGCGATGTGCGATCGCTGGGACATCGGCGGCCTCTCGACCAACCTGCACATGCAGACGGGTACTCCGACCATCTTCATCTACGACGGCCACCCCGGCGGGATCGGACTGACCAAGCGCGCCTTCGAGCTGTTCCCCCGTCTGGTCGGCGACGCCCTCCGCCTGATCGCCGAGTGTCCCTGCGAGTCCGGTTGTCCCTCCTGCGTCCAGAGCCCCAAGTGCGGGAACCTCAACGAGCCCCTCTACAAAGCCGGCGCAATCAGCCTGCTGGAAGCCATGGCCTCCAGCTGAACAATTCGATGTAGCCCCACCCAACCATCATTGTTTGCCATGGGTGGGGCGGGTTGAGAAGGGAGGGCGGGTCGGACCCCGCCCGACCCCTTGTCCTAGTGGCGAGGGCCGGGATCGAACCGGCGACACCACGATTTTCAGTCGTGTGCTCTACCAACTGAGCTACCTCGCCAAGGACGGACAGGCTATCGGGAAACGGCGCTTCAGCGACGCTTCGCTGGCCGGACGATGACCAGGCTGGTCCTGGCCCTGAGACCGGCCACCGAGGCGGTGATCGCCGCCCGGCCTTTTGCCTTGCCGCCGGCTCGCACTTTCACGCGCCGGCTGACGGTACTGTCGGCCGGAATGGTGACTGACAAGGCAGGCTGAACTCGAACCCGCGAGTTGCCGGATTTGAAGTTGATGGTCCGGGTGGTCGCGGCATCCCCGGTGTTCCGGATGCTGACCAGGAGCATCTGACTGCCACCCGCCTTCAGCTTCTTGCGGTTGGGCTTCAGCTTCAATCCCTTCAGATTCACCGTGCTTCCGGGGTTGCAGCCACCGCAGGGGTGTGGCCACTCCTGCTCGCACACGTTGTCCTTCAGGATCATGCCCGGGGGACACTTCGGCGGCTCGGGTGGAGGCCAGGTCTCGATTTCGGTGCTGCTGTTAGCCAGCCAGATGCCCCCGACCGGCTTCAGGAAGCCACCGATGATGTTGCAGACCGACTGGTCTCCTTCAACCGCGACGATCGGCGGCTTGGTGCGCCAGACGCCCGCCAGGGCGCCGTCGGTCAGGGCTGTCTTGTCTTCGAAAGCCTTCCCCGAATGCGGCCAGCCGGCGGAGGTCTTGAACTCGACCGCCAGCGGGGCCAGCTTGCACTTCACGCCGCCGGTGCCCAGGGGGGTGCCGATTTCCTCCGAGAGAGCCTCCAGGTCATCGATGCCGAGTAGCAGCGAGAGCTTGAGGTCCAGGTCCATGGCGCCGGTCGACTCGTCGTAATGACCGGTGCCATCCTCGGTCAGACCGATCTCGGCGGAGATCCTGACGACGTCCAGGTCAAGCTCGACGGGCGGGAAGACGAAGCCGGTCTCCTTTGGCACGGTGAAGTCGCCGTTGGTGCCGGAGTAGCTTCCATTCAGTTTCAGGGGAGCGGCCGGTGGTTTGATCACCAGCTCATCCAGATCCCCGGCCAACGTGCTGCCAATGAAGACACTGGCGTAGTTGAACTCGGGTTCGACCGGGTCACCGACCACTGACGCCTGCGACTGGCCGGCCATGGCCAGCGAGGCCAGGACGCTCAGAACCAGTCCCGCGACTCTCCCCTTGATCCGATGCGACTTCATGTCTTTCCTCCTGACCGTATCACCGAAAAAAGAAAGGGCCCCGGATCTCTCCGGGGCCCTTTCATTCATTCATTGCGAGAAGCGCTTTCGCTACTTCTTCACCGTCAGGGTGGACTTACCTGACTTGCCGTTGGCCGACGCCGTGATGGTCGCCTTGCCCTTGGCCTTCTTGGTGGCCGAGACAGTGATCTTCTTGCTCACGGTCTTCTTGGCACCAACCGTGACCTTGACGGTCTTCGGGGCCTTGACCTGCTTGTTGCTCGACTTGATCTTCACGGTAACCGTGGTGGCCTTGTTGCCGGTGTTGGTCACCTTGATCGTCAGAGTGGCTTTCTTGCCCTTCTTGATCGAACCCTTGGCCGGAGTCACAGCAACCTTGCTGATATTGGCCTTGTGGTCCTGGCAGTCCGGCGGGGTGCCGACCTTGCCAACCGGGCAAGCCGGATCCGTGCAGTCGGGGTAGGTGCCGACCTTGCCCTCGTCCTCACACGTCGGCTCGGGCGGATCCTCACAGTTGGGCATGTTGCCGACCTTGCCGTGTTCCTCACAGGTCTCGACCGGAGGAGCGTCTGCGGTCTTCGTCGGCATATCGGCGAGCGGGTCGGTGCTGTTGGCCAGCCAGATACCACCGACCGGCTTCAGGAAGCCACCGATGATGTTGCAGACCGACTGGTCACCTTCAACCGCGACGATCGACGGCTTGTAGCGCCACGCACCAGCGAGGGCTCCGTCGGTCAGGGCTTCCTTGTCTTCGAAAGCCTTGCCGGGGTGGGGCCAGCCACCGGAGGTCTTGAACTCGACCGCCAGCGGTGCCAGCTTGCACTTCAGGGCACCGGTACCCAGCGGGATGCCGACTTCCTGCGAGAGAGCCTCCAGGTCGTCGGTACCGAGCGTGAGCGAGAGCTTGAGGCTCAGGTCCATGGCGCCGGTCGACTCGTTGTAGGAGCCGGTGCCGTTCTCGGTCAGGCCGATCTCACCGGTGATCTTGACGACGTCCAGGTCGACCTCGACCGGCGGGAAGACCAGGCCGGTGTCCTTGTCGACGCTGAAGTTGCCGTTGGTGTCGGTGTACTTGCCGTTGATGGCGATCGGGGTGTCCGGCGGCTGCAGCACGAAATCGTCGACGTCACCGGCGACCGTGGTGCCGACGAAGAGGCCGACGTAATTGAATTCGGCGTTGACGTCATCGCCGACGGTTGATGCCTTGGCGCTGCCGGCGCCGATGGCCAGGACCATGAAGGCAGCGACAGCCAGCAAAGCTGCGACGGCGGCCTTTACGCCCTTGATTGATAGTGCGGTGCTATTCATCTTTTCCTCCGTGGCCTTGTCCCAATTGGTCGGCCGATTGATTTCTCCCTAGATGGAACGGGTCCCTGCTAAGTAAGCGGGTCGGGCCCCGGATTGCTCCGGGGCCCTTCCCCAATGCTGCGAGTAGTGCCGGTCGGCGCTACTTCTTGACGGTCAGGGTGGACTTGCCGGACTTGCTGCCGACCTTGGCGGTGATGGTCGCCTTGCCCTTGGCCTTCTTGGTGGCCGAGACAGTGATCTTCTTGCTCACGGTCTTCTTGGCACCAACCGTGACCTTGACGGTCTTCGGGGCCTTGACCTGCTTGTTACTGGACGTGACCTTCACGGTAACCGTGCCGGACTTGGTGCCGCTGTTGGTCACCTTGATCGTCAGAGTGGCTTTCTTGCCCTTCTTGATCGAGCCCTTGGCCGGAGTCACAGCAACCTTGCTGATATTGACCACGAGCGGATCGGTGCAGTTCGGCGGGGTGCCGACCTTCGGAGCCGGGCAAACCGGATCGGTGCAGTTCGGCGGGGTGCCGACCTTGCCCGGGGGGCACTCGGCGGGCGGGTCAACAACCTCGGCCTTGCCGCCGAGCCAGATCTCACCCTGGAGGCCGTCGAGACCTTCGGGCCAATCCTCGATGAAGGCGGGGAGGAGGGCCAGGAGTTCGGCGCACTCGGTGCCTTCCGCCATCGGCGGGGCGTTTTCAATCGAGCTGAACGGAACTGCGGGCCAGGAGCCGTAGATGGCGCCGTCACGTGAAGGCGAGGCAAACGCGGCAGCCGGGAAACTCAGGTCACCGCCGCCTTCGCCGGCACCCGGGAAGGTGAGGGTGTCCGTCGTGTTGACCGCGAGGTTGAACGGCAGGCGGCAGGCCAGGTCAGCTTCCGGCGGATCGAACTGAAGGGTCAGAGCCAGCGGGATCGACGAAGTGAAAGCTCCGGTGGCCCGATCGAAGTTGCCGGTGAACGGACCGGTGGCGCCGAGGATGATGTCGACGTGCGGGCCGAGGATCGAGGCGATCAGCGGTTCGTCGGCGGGAAGCTCAATCCGCTGAGTCGGGAAATTGAAGCCCGACTGAGTTGCCGAGAAAGCGCCGTCCTCGGCGAGCGCGCCCTGAACTGTGACGGGGCTCTCCGCCGGCGGGTTAGCGTCGATCGGACCGAGCAGTTCCGGCAGGACAGCGATCTTGCCCTCATCAAAGGTCATTTTCAGCGTTCCGTCAGCGGCATTGGCCGAGCTGGCAGAAATTGCCGAAACGGCAAAGACGGCTGCCAGCGCCAGCAGAAGCGCCT
The DNA here is from genome assembly GCA_023436605.1 of Actinomycetes bacterium. GTDB lineage: Bacteria > Actinomycetota > Thermoleophilia > Solirubrobacterales > 70-9 > 67-14. The sequence continues at coordinate 20,876 of JAEZIQ010000106.1, forward strand.
TCAGCTTGTTAGATACGTGGCCCATTCGGCCCGACTTCTCCCTCATGGTCATTCTCCCTAAAGAGTTGTGGCCGTTGATCGACCTTTTTTCCCTGTCCGATCCTGCGATTCCACCGCCGTGACGGTGGTCACACAGGTCCAATTACGCGTCAGCATACCGAAAGCCGCATCACTTCGCAGACATTCGTTTCACAAGTCCCGGATGCCGCGTTTCTCGCCTCCGTGCTTTTCTGACTGCCGGGAGGACGTAACCTCTCGGCCTGATGACGGCGCCCTCCTCGTCCAGGAAGCGTTCCCGGAAATCCACGGCCGGAGCGGCCGCGCTCACTCTCGGCGCGCTGGGCGTGGTCTTCGGTGACATCGGCACCAGTCCGCTCTACGCCTTCCAGACCGTTTTCCAGGCGGACCACCAGGCGGTCAAGCCCACCGATACCGACGTTTTCGGGGTGATCTCACTCGTTTTCTGGTCGATCACGATGATCGTTTCGGTCAAGTTCGTCACTTTCATCATGCGGGCCGACAACGACGGTGAGGGCGGGATCATGGCCCTGATCGCCCTGATGCAGGGTGCCGCCCTCAAACACAGGCACCTGAAGGCAGCCCTGATCGCCGCCGGACTGTTCGGGGTGGCTCTTTTTTACGGCGACGGCATGATCACCCCGGCGATCTCGGTCATGTCCGCCGTCGAGGGCGTGGAGGTCGCGGCGCCATCCCTTTCCAACCTGGTTCTGCCGATGACGATCGCAGTCCTGATCGTGCTCTTTGCTGCCCAGAGGTTCGGCACCCAGATCATCGGCCACGCCTTTGGTCCCGTGATGGTGCTCTGGTTCGTCGTCATCGCGATCGGAGGCATCAGCCAGATCCTCGAAGACCCGGAGATCATCAAGGCTCTCAATCCTGCCTACGGCTTCAATTTCTTTGCCGAACATCCGACGATCACTTTCATCGCCCTCGGCGCGATCGTCCTGACCATCACCGGCGCCGAAGCCCTGTATGCCGACATGGGTCACTTCGGCCGGCCCCCGATCCGGCGGGCGTGGTTCCTGCTCGTCTTCCCGGCACTGACCCTGAATTACCTTGGGCAGGGTTCGCTCGTGCTGGAGGATCCTTCCTCGGTTTCGAGCCCTTTCTTTCTCCTCTTCCCTGACTGGTCTCACATCCCGATGGTCATCCTCGCGACGGTGGCGACAGTGATCGCCTCGCAGGCGGTCATCTCAGGGGCCTTTTCGGTGACCAAACAGGCGATCCAGCTCGGATACCTGCCCCGCCTGTCCATCCGCCAAACCTCGAACACCGAGATCGGCCAGATCTACATGCCGGCCGTCAACTGGACCCTGTTTGTCGCGGTCGTGATTCTCGTCCTCGGCTTCGGCTCCTCGGCCGCGCTCGCGTCGGCCTACGGGATCGCCGTGATCGGCACCCTGACTATCGATGCGATCCTCTTCCTCGTCGTCCTTCGGAAGCTCTGGCAGAAGCCGCTCTGGATGGCGATCGCCTTCGGCGCGGTTTTCCTGACGATCGACTTCACCTTCCTCGCCGCCAACCTGACCAAGATCGAGCATGGGGGCTGGTTCCCGCTTACGATCGGGCTGATCATCTTTACGGTGATCGCCACCTGGGATCGCGGCTACAAGGCAACTTCGGCCAGGCGGGCCCAGCTTGAGGGTTCCCTGGTGGATCTGGTCGACGAGATCAACCGGATGGACCCGGGGCCCTTGCGGGTCCGGGGCACCGCGGTCTATCTGAACGCCCGGACCGAGACCGCTCCGTCGGCATTCCGGTCCACCCTGGAACGCGACAGGATCGTCCATGACCGGGTCATCGTCCTCTCCGTGGTCACGGCCCGGACTCCCTTCGTTGCCGATGCGGACCGGATCGAAGTCGACGACCTTGGCTACGACTACGACGGCATTTCCCGGGTAACTGCGACGATCGGATTCATGGACGTACCCGACGTTCCCCACCTCCTCGAGCTCGCCAACGAATCACTCACGGAGGGTCCGATCAACCTTGACGACGCCTACTACTACCTCTCGAACGTCCTGATCCGCCCCGACGGCGACACCCGGCTTCACCTGCTCCGCAAACGCCTCTTCATCGCCATGGCCCGCAACGCCTCCAGTCCGGTCGACCACTTCCGCCTCCCCGCCGAAAGAACCGTCATCGAAAGCACCGGCATCTCGATCTAGGCGTGGACTTCAGTCCGGACAGTGGTTGGTCGTCTCCCCGCCAGGAGCTGCCGCTGGGTGGGCAACTCCGGATCTACCGGGTGAGAGTGAGTGAGTGGGCCGTGAAGGGATCGAACCTTCGACCTTGAGATTAAGAGTCTCCTGCTCTACCAGCTGAGCTAACGGCCCGGAAGGTGGCTTCGGTGGATGAAGCCGGATGGGAAGTATAGAGCGGTCGGGCCGATTTCGTGGCCCGACCGCCCTTCAGGTTCGCTATCCGGTCAGGGACCGGTGGTGCCGTCGATCGAGGTATCGGAGCCGAGGCTTCCGAGCGGGTTCTCGAGCGACTTGCCGCCGTCCTTCTGGGCCTGCTTGATGGCCCGGTCGATCAACTTGCCGACCCGCTTCGCATCCTTCTTGGTCTGGTCGAAGGTCTGGTTGATCTGTTCCTTCTCGTCCTTGTCCTCGGTGGCGGCGAGAGCCTGGTCACGGGTCTTCTCGGCCGCATCGAATTCCTGGGCGTAGAGCTGATAGATCGCCAGGGTGGTCAACTGGCTGGCCGCGCTCGGACCGTTGTTCTTGTCCTGCTGCCTGACCGCGTCCTCGGCGACGAACTTCTGGGCCTGGGCCGCATCCTTGATGTTGGCCTGGAACTGCGCCACCGTGGAACCCTGGGAGAGAGTGAAGAGAACCTGCGCCATCAGCTGGGCCACTTCCGGTTCCGGCTGGTTCTTGGTCATCCGCAGGTACTTCGACCAGGTTTCGGCGGCAAGTTCGAGCTGCGTCGTCGCCTCATCGGTGATCGCGGTCTGGCCCGTATCGGGATCCGTATCGTAAAGCGACTGGGCGGCCGAGAAACGGGCCCTGATCAGTTCGACCGTGGCGTTCTTGTTGTTCGGCTGGGTCTCGAGCTTGGTCTCGAGGTCCTCGGCCCGTTCCAGGTTTGCCTTGGCGATGTCACTGTTGCCCCCGGTGCCGGCGTTGCCGAACGGATTGATACCTCCGGGCAGACCGATGACCACGAGACTGGCGGCCATGATGATCGCGAGGATCACGTAGATGACCTGAATCACCCTCTTCCGGCGACCGCGAAGGTCGAAAAGCATGTTGCGTTCGGGTTCTTCCGCCACGTGACTAGTTCTCCTGAATCGAAGGTACCTGGGACTCGGCGCTCTCCTTTGGCTGACCGATTCCCCGAGCGAGCAAGATACTCAACTCGTAGAGAACCAGCAGCGGGACCATCTCGATCAACATCGAGATCGGATCCACTCCCGGCAACGCCGCCGCTACGACGGCAATGATCAAGTAAGCGTAACGGCGATTCTTGCGCAGCTGCTGAACGGTCACGATCCGCAACCGGACCAGGGCCAGAACGATGATCGGCAACTGGAAGACAACGCCGCCCGCAAGCAGGGTCATCGAGAAGAACGAGTAGTACTCCCGGGCCCTCAGCTGGATCGCGAACTGCTCCTCGTTGAAAGAGAGCAGGAAGTTGATCGCGGCCGGCAGGACCACGAAGTATGCGAAAACCACCCCAGCCAGGAAAAGCAGCGGGATGGTGATCAGCAGCGGCATGATCGCGCGTCGTTCGCGGGGCGAAAACGCCGGCAGGATGTAAGCGAAGAGCTGGTAGGTGATGAATGGGGCCGAAACGATGATCGCGGCGTAGACACAGACCGTCAGCGTGGTCATGAAAGCCTCGGTCGGGGCGAGGACGACGAGTGCCTTGTACTTGTCGGGCAGAGGGTCCGCCGCGAGGTCGAGGATCCAGTCGCTCTGCCAGAAGCAGACAGAGAAAGCAACCGCGAGGAAGATCAGCGAATAGATCAGCCTCGATCTGAGCTCATCGAGATGATCGACGAGACTGAGTTGCTCGTCGTGGCGAACCGGCTTCAACTTGGCCATGTTCGACCTCGAAACTCCGCGCCTACTCGCGGGATTCGGAAACCACTTCGCCGTCGACCTGCTCGGCGTCACCGGAAGAGGTCACTTCGGTGACCTGGGGCTCCTCGCCGGGCAAGGGATGCTGAGCGTCGGTCGGGGGCGGCGTCAACTCGGCCGGCTCGGCTTCGTCGACGTCGTCTTCGTCGTCGTCGTGGCCGATGCTGCTCACGCCTTCACGGAACTCGTTGATGCCGCGACCCAGCGACTTTCCGAGTTCCGGCAGGCGCTTGGGGCCGAAGACGATCAGCGCAATGATCAGCACGATGGCGATCTCGAGTGGGCCGATATTGGGAATCATTGAGTCACCAATCGTACCTGTGAACGGCTTCCGGCTCCGGACTGCCTCCGGGGCGGGGGGTCAGTCCCGGAAGTTGAGGTAGTAGCGGGAGGCCGTGGGTTCGGCCTGGCCCTGGTACTTCGAGCCCTTTTCGAGCGAGCCGTAGGCGGCATCAACCGGGTGATCCATGCGCATAAAGGAGAGCTGGCCGATCGGCATTCCCTTGTAGATCGTGATCGGAAGATTGGCCACGTTTGAGAGCTCGAGCGTGAGGTTGCCGGAGAATCCGGCATCGACGAACCCGGCGGTCGAGTGGATCAGCAGGCCGAGGCGGCCCAGCGAGCTCTTGCCTTCCAGCCGGGCGACCATGTCATCCGGAACCGTGACCCGCTCCAGGGTCTGTCCGAGCACGAACTCGCCGGGATGCAGGATGAACGGCTCATTCTCTTCCGGTTTGACCAGCTCGGTCAGGTCCTCCATCGGCTCCTTGACGTCGATGAAGGGATACCGGGAATTGTTGAAGACCCGGTAGCTGTGATCGACCCGCAGGTCGATGCTCGACGGCTGGATCAATCGCTCCTCGTACGGATCGATCACGATCCGTCCGGCCGCGATCTCCTCCCGCAGGGTCTTGTCGCTCAGAACCATGAGGCGGGAGTATCCCAAAGCGGTCGGACTGAGGAGAGGCCGCCCCGTTCCATCGATTGGCTCAGCTGTACCTCATCACGACGCCGTCCGCGATCAGTTCGAGCAGCTCGCGCTGGTCGGCCTCGACTCCGGCGCCGGTCAGCCCGGCCTTCGCTTCTTCGATCAGGCCGATGGCCCGGGCCCGGACCTCGTCGAGAGCCCCGGTCGCCGCGATCCGATCGCAGGCGAGCGCCGCGGAATCCTCGTCAAGCGACCGGAGGTCGAGCGCGGCCAGAGCCGGGTCGAAGTCGGCGGCCACGATCAGGGGCAAGGTGACGGTGCCGTCGAGCAGGTCGGTCCCCCGGGCTTTGCCGGTCCGCTCCGGAGGGCCGGCGATGTCAAGAACGTCGTCGAGCAACTGGAAGGCAAGTCCGATCCGGTTTCCGAAGAGTCCAATCGGGCCGGCTTCTCCCCCCGTGCTGGTCCGACCGAGCACACAGGCCGCCTCGAAGAGCCGACCGGTCTTGAGGCCGCAGCGTTCGAAGTACTCGGACTCGGTCAGGTCCAGGTTGAAGGCTCCTTCGCGCTGCTTGAGCTCACCCCGGGCGAGATCGACCGCGGTCGCGCTGACCTCGGTGACCGCTGCGGCGTCACCACCGTCGACCAGAACCTTGAAAGCGGTGGAGAAAAGCCGGTCGCCGAGCGAAGTCGCTCTTTCGCGGCCGGAACTCGCGAAAACCGTCGGTAGCCCGCGTCGGAGGGGAGCCCGGTCGAGAACATCATCATGGACCAGACTCGCCATGTGGATCAGCTCGACGGCGATCGAAGACCGCACGGCCGCGTCGCCGGCATCGGGTCCGGCACAAAGCAGGACCAGCATTGGGCGCATGCGCTTCCCGCCCGCGTTCAGGGTGCGGACCGCATCCCCGACCAGCTCGCCTTCACCTTCGACCGCGGCGAGCAGCCCGGCTTCGACTTCGGCCATTCGAGCCGGGAGCCAGGAGCCGGCGGTATCGGTAACAGCGGTGACCGGCTCGGGAAGCGAGCGACGGTTCGAGGCTCCCTTGCCTCCGCTCAACGGACTCCGGAGTGGAGGGCGATGATGCCGCCTGCCATCAGGGTCCAGCGCACGTGATTGAACCCGCCGGCGTCGAGCTTGCCGGCCAGGGTTTCGGCGTCGGGGAAGCTACGGACCGACTCCGGCAGGTAGGTGTAAGCCGAGGAATCGCCGGCGAACTTGCCCAGCAGCGGCACAATCCGGTCAAACCAGAGGCCGAAGAAACCGGCCAGGGGCTGTCGCCGGGGCTGGGTGATCTCGAGGATGACAAGACGGCCCCCGGGCACGAGGACCCGACGCATCTCGCTTATTCCCTTATCCAGATCAGCCAGATTGCGAGCACCGAACGCAATCGTGACCGCATCAAAGCTCTCGTCTTCGAAGGGGAGATCCAGGGCGTCCGCCCATCTGAACTGGGCCTGGCGCAAACCTTCAGTTTTGGCTTTCTCAAGCGCAATATCGAGCATGGGCCGGGAGAAGTCGGCACCTGTCACTTCGCCTTCGGGGCCGACCCTCTCGGCCAGCATCAGGGCCAGGTCGCCGGTCCCGCAGCAGAGATCGAGCGCCTTCATCCCGGGCTCGAGCCGCGCCCTTTCCGCCGCCCGGGCCCGCCAGCTCTGATCGAGGCCGGCGGTCATCACCCGGTTCATGCGGTCGTAGACGCCGCTGATCCGGTCGAACATCGAGTTCACCTCACCGGCGAACTCCTGGTCACCTCGGCGGGGAGGTGCCTGCCCCATCTCAGTGCTCGGAATCGAGCGAAGCCAGGTAATCGGCGACTTCGTTCAGCTGCTTCTCGCCGAGGCCCTGGAAGGAGGGCATGATCCCGGGGCCGATCGCGACCGACTGCTTGATCGCTTCCCGGGGCACATTGGCCCCGATGTCGGTCAGGTCCGGACCGAGGCCACCGTGGGCCCCGTTCTCACCGATCGAGTGGCAGGCCAGGCAGCCGGACTCCGCGACGATCGCCTTGCCCGCCTCGTACTGCGGCGAGGTCTCAAGTTCGATCTCGGTCGGCGACCCGGCGGTGGCGCCGAGGAAAGTCAGGAATGCCATGGCGATGATGACGAGAATGCCGGTGATACTAGCGATGGGGCGCTTCCAGGGCAGTCTCTCGGGACCACGGTCATAGAAGGGCAGCAGGAGCAGCAACACCATGCAGATCGTCGGGATGCCAATCGTGGCGAGCGGAGTCAGGGCCGGCGGCTTGATTACGCGCAGCAGCTCGAAGAGGTAGAAGAAGTACCACTCCGGGCGCGGGGTGTAAGTGGTGGTCGTCGGGTCGGCCTTGGGGCCCTGCTCGGCACCCATGACGATCGACATCACGACCAGGACGACGGCGACGATGAGCATCATCACCGAGTCCTTCATGATCGCGTAGGGGAAGAAAGGCTTGCCCTTCTTCTTCAGGATCTCGTACTCGCGGAGGTATTCCTCCTTTTCACGTGCGTTCACGAGTTCACCTCCCCGTCGCTGTCGTCCTCGGAGGGAGCATCAGACGGTTCTTCAGTCGAAATTTCCTCGGTCGAAGTCGATTCTTCAGCGGCGGCCTGCTCGGCCGGATCTTCCGGCGCTACCGCGGCTTCGGTCTCTTCCGCTTCCTTGGCCTCGACTTCTTCTGCTTCGGCGGCCTGGGCGTCCGCCTGGTCAACCGGCGGGCCGGCCACGGCACCATTGGCCGCGGAACCGTTCACCGGAACCTCTTCGAAATCCTCACGGGCGACACCCGCGGTTACGGCTTCCTCGGGACGGGCGCCCTTGGGGCGGCCGGCGCGAACCCACGGCGGGGCCGTGGTGCCGAGCTTGACGACGAAGAAGAGGTGGGCGCCGATCAGGGCGGCGATCAGCCCGGGCACCACCATCATGTGGAGCGCGTAGAAACGCGAAAGCGTGGTGGCCGAGAAGTCCGGTCCAGCCCGGAGGAAGTCAGCCAGGTACGGTCCGACGACGGGGCCGGAAGCGGTGATGTTGTTGGCGACAATGGTTGCCCAGAAGGACCGCTGGTCGAAGGGCAGCAGGTAGCCGGTCAGACCCATGACGGTGGTCAGGATCAGCAGCACGACGCCGATTACCCAGTTCAGCTCACGCGGGTACTTGTAGGCACCGAAGAAGAAGGTGCGGCCCATGTGCAGGAAGATCAGGATGATCATCAGCGAGGCGCCCCACTTGTGCATGCCGCGCACGAACTCGCCCATGAAGACCTCGTTGGTCATGTGGGTGATCGAGGCGTAGGCCTGGGTGGCCGACGGCGTGTAGTACATCGAGAGGAAGACGCCGGTGATCGCCTGCATCGCGAAGATGAACATCGTGGCCGAGCCGAGCGTGTAGAACCAGTTGGTTCCCTTCGGCACGTGCCGCGACATCATCGCGGTGAAGATCCCGGTGGCGTTTACACGGGAGTCGACCCAGCCGGCAACATCGATGCCGGCCTGGGTGCTGTGGTGGACACCGAGGTCCTTGGCCTGACCCAGGCGCTCGCCCTTGGTCGGCTTGGCGACTGCTTCGTCGCCCTCGACACCGTTTTCGGCGTCTTTCTTCTTTCGCTTGAGAAGACTCATTCAGATCAGTTACTTGGCGGGGGGAATGTGGACGGGCGCGGCGGGTAGAGGAACTCCCAGATGCCGCCGGTGAACTCGCCGGGGTCGCGGACGCGGACCGCCTTGAGCTGGTTGGTCACCGAGTAGCGCGGGCCGAGTTCGATCTGACCATCCTTGACGCGGGTCTGGAAACGATCGAGGGGGCGCACCGGCGGGCCACCAATCCGCTTGCCGAGGAAGTCGTAGACACCACCGTGGCAGGGGCAGATGAAGTTCTGGGCGGCCTGGACGAAACGGACCGGGCAGCCGAGGTGGGCGCAACGGGTCGAGACGGCGATGATCTCGTTCGGATCCTCGTCGTACTGGGTCGAGCCCTTGCGGACATAGGCCGTGGTCTTGCCGGCCTCACCGATACCGGTGATTTCGGTGAAAGTGACCTGGCGGTAGTCCTCGGCGGTGAAGTCGTCGACCGGGCCGACAGCTTCCCAGCGTTCCTCGCCTCGGGTGAATAGTGGCGCGACCGCGAAGCCGATAACGGGCAGGACGACGGCAGCGGCGGCAACTCCACCGATTGCCTGACTGGCAACGGTGAATACATGCCGACGGGTCATCGACTCGCCCTCGAAGTCGAAGACACCACCGTGGCACGGGCAGATGAAGTTCTGTGCGGCCTGGACGAAGCGGACCGGGCAACCGAGGTGGGCGCAACGGGTCGAGACGGCGATGA
>JAEZIQ010000162.1 GCA_023436605.1 Actinomycetes bacterium
GTGACACCCCCGAGAAGTAGCTCGGGAGCGCGGTTTCCGTGCCGAGTTGGGAGGGAAGTTTCCGTGCCGAGTCAGGAGCGCAGGTCTTCGTCCCACTGTTCGACCTCGACCGCTTCCGGCAGCCCCCGCTGACCGGGGCGACCTGAAGCGTCGGTTCCCTCTTCGCCCGCGGCCTTGCCTGCCTGGCGGGCTTCGAGGATCTTCTCCTTGAGCTCGCCGGGCCTGGTCAGAAGCAACAGCCACCGGCGCTCCTCCGCGGTGAAGAACCCGCCAGCCAGAAGCAGGACCGGCAGTGCCCCGACCAGCAGCAACCTGACCGCCAGCCAGGCAATCCCGTCGTCCGGCACGAACACCTCACCCACCGCGATCAGCGCCGCGGAGGCGATCAGCACCTTGGCCAGTCGCAGCCACTCGTAGGGAACCGGGAACAGCCGCTGGGTGAAGAGGTACATGAGGACCACGACCAGCAGATACGAGACGACCAGCGAGACACCGGCACCGACGATTCCCCAGATCGGCAGCAGCAGCAGGTTGAGACCGATGTTGGCGACCAGCCCGGCACCGGTCGCGGGCAGGTTGTACTTGGTCTGCCCGGTCCGGCCGAGGACCACCAGCAGCACCATGTAGAGGGCGTAGAGGGCGGCACCGGCCGAGACCGGTCCGACCGCGTCGGCGGCATCGGCGAACTCCGGCGCGGCGAGGAGGCCGACCAGCCAGGGCGCGACCAGCCAGAGGAAGGCGACCACGAAGGCCATCACGGCCACAAACCAGGTGACCACCGCCGAGTAGGCCTGACGGGCCTCGTCGTCATCCTGGATCGAGTAGGCGAGCGGCGGGAAGGCGAGCTGGAAACCGCGGACCAGCACGGCGATCCCCTGTGACATCTTGACCGCGATCGAGTAGAGGCCCGCCTCGGCCAGACCGAGCGTGCGGGCGATCAGGATGCGGTCGATGAAGCTCAGTGAGTAGAGCGAAAGTTCGGCCGGCATGGTCGGCAGGCCGAAGTCCATCATCCGCCGGAGCAGCGGCCGGTCGGGTACCAACGAGAGTCGTTTCCGGTGGTAGAAGATCAGGCCGAGCACGATCGCGAGACCGGTCGCGTAGCTGCCGAGCAGAAGGCCCTCCGCCCCGAGGTCGAGCGGCACGACCAGGACCACCGTGACCGGGATCGTGACCAGGACCGAGAGCATGGTCACCACGAAGTAGGCCCGGGCCCGCTCGTCGAGCCGGAAGATCGTCAGCAGGTACTCGGTCAGGGTCAATACGAAAAGGCCGGCGATCGCAACCCGGGCCAGGTCGGGGTTCGGTTCGCCCAGCAGAAGGTCGGAGATCGGTCCGGCGAAGGGCATGAGGACAACGACCGAGACCAGCCCCGCCCAGAAAAGGGTGGCGAAAGAGGTGGAGACCACCCTGGCCGGATCCTCGTCCTGCTTGTAGTAGAAGCGGAGCAAGGCCTCGACCACGCCGAGGCGGATCACGATCGAGGCGGCGACCACCGCCGAGAACATCACTTCGGCCGCGCCGTAATCGGTGGGCGTGAGATACCGCGTGTAAAGCGGCAGCAGGGCAACCGCGATCAGCTTCGAGATGATGCTGGCCGCCGTGTAGGCGGCGCCGGTTGTCGCTAGGCGGCGGAGGTAGCCCGACATGGGAAGGCGAGGCTATAGCCGATGGCTATCAGGACCCAGGTCACCGGGTCATCGAGAAATCCCGCATACGTGAGGGTGTGGATCAGCACCGCGACGAAAGCGGCGAGGATCGCCGCCCGCGCTGCCGGCGGCCCCCGGTCGGGATCGTAGGAACGGGCGGCGGCCCCCAGCCCCGGCATCACCTTCCTGAATCCGGACATCAGGGCCGCGAAAATACTGACGATCAGGGCGAAGTAGATGGCCAGACCGACCAGTCCCTGCTCGGCAGCGACGGTGATCGGTTCGGTGTGCGATTCGGTCACCGGCGCGTTCGGTCCGGCGACTTCGGACTTGAAGGCAACCGAGAAAGCTCCGGGGCCATAGCCCTGGACCGGACGCGCCTGGAAAAGATCGAAGCCCCCCTCGACCAGGTTCGCCCGGCCACTGGTCTGCTTGTTGATCGCGCCGAGGTCGAGTTTGATCACCCCGCCGGCGAAGGTTGCGAAGAGGATCGTTCCGACCGCGAGGGCGACAACCCCGGCCGCCACCAGCTTGAGACTCCAGCGCAGGGCGATCAGAGCGCCGAGACCGGCGATCAGGGCGATGAAACTCGACTGCGAGTAGGTGGTCATGAGGGCCAGCCAGAGCACTCCAGCGGTCAGCGCGAGAATCACCGAATCGCGGTTCGGTCTCGCCCAGAGCAACGCCGCCGCGACCATCGTGATCGAGAGGGCGAGGTAGCGCCCGTAGACGTTCGGATCCCAGAACAGCGAGTTGACCCGGAAGTAGACGTGGAAGTCATTCGAGCGAATCACGACCTGATTCCAGAACAGGTCCTTGGTCGCGTACTCGACGAAGCCAACCAGGGCGCAGACAAGAGCCAGTCCGATCACGACCCCAAGCAGGATTCGGAGTCGTTTCCTGGTCCATTCGACCTCGGCCATCAGGGCAAAGATCACGCCGAAGGGAATCAGGAAGAAGCAGAGGTTCTGGAGACCGGTCGAGCGGTCATCCGAGTAGAGCAGCCCGAGCGCGTAGATGACGACCGCTGCCGCGAGCAGCGGCTTCATCCAGCGGGCGATTCCGGTCGGCGAGACGGTCGGGGTGGCCGGCAGGTGGTCCCCACGGCGAGAGCGGATCAACGAAGTGAGCACCCCACCTCCCATCACCAGATAGAGCGGGACGAGCAGGTTGGCATCCTCGCCGCCGACGTTGAGCGGGATGCGAAACGGCAGGGCGATGAGAACCAGTACCGGGAAGATCACCGGCCAGCGATCGAAGACCCAGGCCAGAAAGCCGACCAGCGCCAGGCCGCAGAGAAGCGCCGCCGCCAACAATCCGGGCGTGTCGCGGAGTTCGGTGATCGGCCCGGAGTGCCACTGATCGCCGGCGATCAGCACCGGAACCAGTACCGCCGCCACGGTCATGGCGATCGAACGTCGCCTGGAAGGTCCGTCGAGGATCGCGACCGCGACGGCGCAGGCGGCGAGAATTGCCACGAGTGCCTCGATCACGGAGTCACCTCCTCCCTGGAGGCTGGCCGGGCCTTCTCACCGGGTTCCTTGACCGAGTACTCCCACTCAATCTTGCGACAGGCGGACTTGCCCCGCGGTTTGTACTTGTGCAGGCGGATGAAGCCAGGCAGGTAGAGCACGCGGCCCTCACCATGCATGGTCACGCGGACCCGGTACTTGCTGGTGAACGGGATGGTTCCGTCGTCCTTGCGACCGTCCCAGATCAGGGTGTGTTCGCGGTAGCGCTTGAAGAAGCGATCGCGGGCCAGGGTGCGGATGGTGCGGCCGCCGAGGCCGATTATCTCGACGTCGGCGGTGTCCGACTTGGTGGTGCGGAAGTTGATCGACATCCGGTCGCGCCTGCAGTCGCCGTTCGGGCTGAACACGGTCGGCGACTCTCCGTTCGGCGTGAGCCCGAGCGCGATGTACTCGACCCGGTCGATGACCAGAGGCTCACGCTTCAGACGCTGGGACCAGCCGAAAGCGGCTACGGTCGCAATCAGGAGCAGCGCAATGGTGAGTGGCGCCAGCCAGCCCAGGCGTCCGGAGCCGGCGGGGCTTTCCATCTACTCCCCGGGCAGGGGGCCGTGGTCAGTGCCGATCACCACGGTCACGTCGGCACCGGACGAGAGGGCGGCGATGTCGCTGGACATCGCTTCCGTGTTCTCGATGCCAACTGCCTTGCCTACCTTCCTGGCTTCCGCCTGATGGCCGGACGAGTACATCACGACGCTCTCGGTAACCGCCTCGGGTGCGTCACCCACGACTCCCGTCTTGAAACCATCGTCTTCCAGTGTCCCCGCGTACTTTGCGGCGAGTCCCGACTCGGTGCCACCGGTGCCGTTGAGGACCCCGACCAGGAAGGTGTCAGGCTGAACGTTCTGCTGCGCCTGCCCGCTGGCCTGGCCGCGGCGGTTCTGGTTGGCGGGCCCGTCGCTGTCGGACCCGAGCAGGCTGGTCGCCGCCCAGGCGGCGGCTGCACCGAGGATCAGCACCGCGGCCACGATCGCGATGATCCGGCCACTGCGGCCGAGTCGATCCCAGAAAGACTCTTCGAGCAGACCGGCGCGTTCGAGACGTCGTTCTTCCCGGTCGGCCAGAACCTTGAGTTCGGCCGAACGTTCCTCGGCAACGATCTCGCTGACCTCGCGGACCTCGGCATCCCGTTCGGGGGCGCCACCGGCCCAGTCACGAAGGCGACGGATGTCCCGGGCCTGGGAGAAAACCAGGAAGGAGAGGATGCCCAGAGCAAGCAGGGCCACAAGGCCGGCGTAGGCGCCTACGGTCTGGATAACGTCGGTCATCTGATCTCCACTGTTCTGGTCTGGGCGTCTTAACCGGTGCGGGTGGGCCCTCGCCCCGGAAACGCCGACCGGGGCATGTTAGTTAGGAATGGCGGATTGATGCCCGTTCAGGCCGTCAATGAACGCGTTTCAGCCGACCCGGACCGGGTCACCCCCGGGGTTGCTTGCCAGTTCAACGATGGTCGCGGCGAGGTTCGCCTCGTCGCCCGCCTGAACCATGGCTTCCAGTCGATCGAGGGTCTGGAGGGTCCAGTCCGGATCGATCGGCTCGTTGCGAACAGCCCGCATGATCCGCTTCGACGCGGTCGACTGGGGCCGCTCGTCATCCCCGAAGAGTTCCTCATGGAGCTTCTCGCCCGGTCGCGGCCCGGTGAACTCGATCGCGATGTCCTTCTCCGGCTCGCGTCCGGCCAGCTTGATCATGTTCTCGGCCAGGTCGGTGATCTTGACCGGCTCGCCCATGTCGAGCACGAAGACGTCGCCCCTGCTGACCCCGGTGTCGCCGGCCCGGATCACCAGCTGGACTGCTTCCGGGATGGTCATGAAGAAACGGGTCATCTCGGGGTGGGTCACGGTGACCGGTCCCCCCTGCTCGATCTGCCGTTTGAAGATCGGGACCACGCTGCCGGAAGACCCGAGCACGTTGCCGAAACGGACCGAGACGAAACGGGTGTTGGCGTGTCGGGCGTCGGCCGCGGCGACCGCCCACTCGGCCATCGCCTTCGAGGCACCCATCACGGTCTGGGGGTTGACCGCCTTGTCGGTCGAGATCAGGACGAAGCGTTCGGCCCCGGCGGCGGCCGCGCAGTCCGCGGTGATCCGGGTCGCGAAGGAGTTGTTGCGGACCGCCTCGAGCGGGTTTGACTCCATCAGAGGCACGTGCTTGTAGGCAGCGGCGTGGAACACGATGTTCGGCTTGAACCGCTGCATGACCTCGAACATCCGCTCGGTTTCCTTGCAGTCGGCGAGGACTGCCTCGACCCGGCTGAAGTGCCGCTCGGCGACCATCTCGCGTTCGATCTGGAAGAGGTTGTCTTCGGCGTGGTCGAGCATGACCAGGAGCTTCGGGCCGACCAGGCCGATCTGGCGGCAGAGCTCCTTGCCGATCGAACCACCGGCCCCGGTGACCATCACGACCTGATCCTCGAGGTAGGCCCCGACCCGCGAAAGCTCCATCGTGACCGGATCACGGCCAAGCACGTCTTCGACCTGGACTTCACGCAGCTGCTGGCTGAGCTGGACGCCGCCCCGCAGGAGTTCGAAGACGGTCGGCAGGGTACGGACCCGGATCTGGCGCTCGCGGCAGGCTGCCACCACCCGGGCCCGGAGTACTCCCGGGGCCGAGGGGATCGCGATCATCACTTCGTCCGGCTCGGTCTCGTCGAGGATCGTCTCGATCTCGTCGGTGGTGCCGAGCACCGAGATGCCCTGGATGCGCATGCCGCGCATGTCCCGGTTGTCATCGACGAAGCCGATCGCGGTTTCACCCAGGTGCGGGTTGAGCCGGAGTTCGCGAACCACCATCTGACCGCCCGAACCGGCGCCGACCACCAGCACCTCGCGGCCGCGGGCAATGCGGTTGCCCTTGGTCGGCCGTTCCTTGAAAAGCCGGGTGCCGAGCCGGGCTCCGGCGATCAGGAAGAGGGTGAGCAGGAAGTCGGTGACCGCGACCGATCGGGGCAGGTCGTGCGGGAAGGGCTGGATCACCGTGAACAGCACGACCAGCAGGAGGCTCGAGACCGAGACCGCCTGGATGATCCGGGCGATGTCGCGACCGCCCACGAAACGCCACCACTTCTGGTAGAGCCCGAACAGGTAGAAGATGACCAGCTTGCCGACGATCACGAACCCGACCGACTGCAGGAACAGGGTCACGTAGCGGTCGGGGATCGTCCCCGGATCATCAAGGAAGCGAAGCTGGAAGGCGAGGAAGTAGGCGAGTGCGACGAGCAGACCGTCGCCAGCCATCTGCATGAGCTGGTACCGGCGCAAATGGAAGTCTGGGCGTCGCATGGAAGCCCCGGATTCTACCCTGCGGGTACCATTCCCGCTCTTATTTCAGGTTCCAGCAACAGCCGGCGCGCAACTGGCCACGCGGTGATCCTCGGGCTGGTTCAGGGTCCGGCCGAACTGCTGCCTGTCTCGAGTTCCGCCCATCTGGCGATGCTGCCGAGGCTTCTGAAATGGGATCCGGACGAACTCGATCCCGAGCTTCGCAAGAGTTTCGAGGTCGCTCTGCACGGTGGCGCGGCCCTGGCCCTGCTGATCACCAGGAGCGGAGAGATCCGCACCGAGGTCAGCGAGTTCGACCTGCGCCGGGCCTCGGTTCTGCTCTTCTCCTTCCTGCCGGCGGCCGCCTTCGGTTATGGCTTCGAGCGCATTATCGAGTCGAAGTTCGGCGGGCCCCGGGCGACCGCGACCGGCCTGATCCTCGGCGCGGCGGCGATGGCCCTGGCCGACCTGGCCCCCCAGTCCAGGGGCAAGGGTGAAGCCGACTGGAAAGACGGGCTCGCGCTCGGGGTCGCACAGGCCGCGGCCCTGATCCCGGGTGTTTCCCGCAACGGAGCCACGCTGACCGCGGCCCGCATGCGCCGGTTCTCCCGCGACCAGGCGAACCTGCTCTCCCGCACGGTCGCCCTGCCGGTCATCCTCGGGGCGGTCGGTCTCAAGGGGGTCCGCCTCGCGAAACGGGGAATCAGCCGGCGTCAGGCCCGCTGGCTGGCGATCGGCACCGTGACCTCTTTCGCCTCGACGATGGCCGCCACGGACCTGATCCGGATGGTCGAACGGGATCGCGCTCTGGCCCCGTATTCCGCTTACCGAATCGCCTTCGCCCTGCTGATCCTCGCCCGTCTGGCAGCCGATCGACAGACCCGGCCCGCCGAATGACCGCGTTCTCATGTTGAATCACTGTCGATGAGCGGCGAAGACGCATACGCAAAGGCGGGTGTGAGCCAGTCCGATGCCGACCTCGCGGTCAGCCGCCTGGTCGCTGCCCTCGCCACGGCCGAGATCGGCCGGCCGACCCGGCAGGTCGATCTGAAGGGCCACTACGCCGCCGTGATGCGGCTCGACAACAAGACCGGGATCGCGCTTTCAACCGACGGTGTCGGCACCAAGCTGCTGGTGGCCGAAGAGCTGGGTCGTTTCGACACGGTCGGGATCGACTGCATCGCGATGAACGTCAACGACATCATCTGCGTCGGGGCCGAGCCGATGGCGATGCTCGATTACCTGGCGGTCGAAAAGGCGGACCCCGACATGTGCGAGCAGATCGGCGTCGGGCTCGCCCGCGGTGCGGAACTCGCCGGCATCGAGATTCCCGGGGGCGAGTTGGCCCAGATCGGTGACCTGGTCAAGGGCTTCGACATCGCCGGGGCCTGCTTCGGAACCGTCGCGCTCGACTCGATCATCGATGGCTCCGGGGTCACTCCCGGTGACGTGGTGATCGGTCTCCCCTCTTCCGGCATCCACTCGAACGGCTACACGCTGGCCCGCTCCGCCCTCGAGGGAATCAGCCTCGACGACGACCGGCTCGGCCGGCCGCTCGGCGAGATCCTGCTCGAACCGACCGAGATCTACGTCAAGGCCGTGATGGACCTGCTCGCCTCCGAGAGCCGGGTTCACGGCCTCGCCCATCTGACTTCCGGCGGCCTCGACAACCTGCTCCGGCTGAAGGCCGAAGTCACCTACGAGATCACCGATCCGCTCGAGCCCCAGGCCGTTTTCAAGCTGATCCAGGAGCGGGCGGATGTGCCCGAGAACGAGATGTACGAGGTCTTCAACATGGGCTGCGGCTTCTGCGTAGTGGTCCCGCCCGAGGATGAAGCCCCCGCCCTGGATGTGCTCCGACGCCACTATCCGGAAGCCCGCCGGATCGGTGACGTCGCTGACGGAGACCGCAAGGTCATCCGTCGTTCGCGTTGACCTTCGACCGCAAGGTCATCCGTCGTTCGCGTTGACCTGGGACCGCAAGGTCATCAGTCGTTCGAGCTCAATTCGCCCGATTCCGGCCCCTCGGAATTGTCAGTCCCCTGCCACGTTTTCGTTGGCGGAAACCAACAAATCAGACCTCCTGCGGTCGGTTCATACTGAAGCTGAACCGATTTGATCTTTTTTTCCCGAGATTGCCCGCCCCGGTGCGGGATTCCATCGCTCCGGATAGCCTCCGGCGCCTATGAGCTTTCGCAGGCAAAATCAGTGAAGTGAAGCACCCGCCTGCCAGTGCACAGATGATCGGGACGGTCCTGTCGGACCGGTACCGGCTAGAGGCCAAACTTGGCAGCGGTGGCATGTCCACCGTCTACCTGGCTCGTGACGAGGTGCTCGACCGTCCGGTCGCGGTCAAGCTGATGCACCGCGAGATGACCGAGCAGCCCGATCAACTCGAACGCTTCAACCAGGAAGCGCGAGCGGTCGCGAAGCTCTCGAACCCGAACGTGGTCGCGGTGATCGACGCCGGCGAGGACCAGGGTCGGCCCTACATCGTGCTCGAGTACGTCCAGGGCGAGACGCTCAAGCAGCGGATCGCCCGGGTCGGCGCACTCGATGCGACCGAGGCCCTGGCCTATGGCCTCGAAGTGGCCCAGGGGCTCGGGGTTGCCCACGAACGCAACATGGTCCACCGCGACGTCAAACCGCAGAACGTCCTGATCGACTCGACCGGCCGGGCCAAACTGACCGATTTCGGGATCGCCCGCGAACTGAACGACGAGGGTGTTACCGCGACCGGCCGGGTGATCGGTACCACCGACTACGTAGCCCCCGAGCAGGCGATGGGCAAGGACGTCGATCCCCGCTCCGACATCTACTCGCTCGGCATCGTGCTCTACGAGATGCTGACCGGGGACGTGCCCTTCGAAGCCGACAACCAGATCGGTGTCGCGATGAAGCACGTGAACGAGGAGCTGCCGGATGTCCAGGTGATCCGTCCCGACATTTCCGCCGCCTCGGCCCGGGTGGTCGATCGCGCCACCGCCAAGAATCCCGATGACCGCTACCAGACGATCGACGAGATGGCCGAGGACCTCCAGGCCGCCCTCGAGGTCGAAGCGATCCGGGCCGGCGGCACTACCGGCGAGGCCACCTCGGTCCTCGACGCTGTCGCCCCACCCCGGCGTCAGATTCCCACTTCGAAGACTTCCCCCTGGCCGGCCGTGGCGTTGCTTCTGGTCGCTCTGGTCATCGCGGCCGGAACCGCCTACTTCATCTCCCGTGGCGACACCGGCGGTGGTGGTGGCGGTGGCGCCGGTGGCGGCGGCGCAGGTGAGTCCCAGATCACCCTGGTCGGTGCCTCGGACTTCGATCCGGAAGGTGACGACGAGGAGCACTCCGAGCAGATCGAGTTCGCGATCGACGACGATCGTTCCGCTTCCGCCTGGACCACCGAAACCTACGAGACCGACGACTTCGGCGAGAAGTCAGGCGTCGGCCTCTACGTCGACGCTGGCGAACCGGTCGAAGCCAAGGAGATGGAACTCCGAACCCCGACCCCGGGCTGGACCCTCGAGGTCTACGGCGCCAACGACCCGATCCCCGAGGACGTCGCCGGCTGGTCCCGGCTCGCCCAGGTACCCGACGTCTCCGAGCAGCAACGAATCGACCTGATCAGCGGCGGCGTCAAGTACCGCTACTACCTGCTCTGGATCACCGATCCGGCCGAAGTCGACTCCGGCTTCGGAGTAGCAATAAACGACATCCGCCTATTCGGCTAACTCGCCCCGGGCCCTCGCCCCGGGCCCTTGCTCCGGCCCTTGCCCCGGGGCCCTCGCCCGCTTTTCCGAGCCTTTCGCCTCACCCTCCGGGGGTGAAGCAGGTTTCCTACCGAATCCGTCGTAAAGCTGCTTCACCATCTGCGGGGATGGCGGGCAGATCGTCTAATCCTTTGGGAAAAGGGGGCATTGAAGGAGCTCGGCCTGTTGCTCCATGATGGTTCGCAGCTCGTGACCTGTCCGTGACCTGTGGCGGTCGAGGTCTTCGCCTGTGAAGCGAACCAGTCGAAGTCCCTGGGTTTCGAGCACGATTCCCTTCCGATGGTCCTGCCGGTGAGAGGAGAGGCCGCTGTGGGTTCCGTAGGGATCGAGTTCGACCCCCAGTCGCAGGTGCCTCCAGAGGAAGTCGGGAATGAAATCCCCCAGCTTCACATTGACCTCGGGCATCGGCAGCGCTTCCTCTCTGATCATCAACAGGAAATCGACCTCCCGATCGGAGTCCGTGTCGGCGAAGCCTTCCTCCCAGAGTTCGAGCTCCGTTCGAAGCATCCCCAGCCCCTTCTGGCCATTCGATGTGGCGACCAGGCGACGAAGCTGTTCCCAGCAGAACGCCCGCTCCTTCTCGCCCTGGGTGAGAGCCTTGACCAATTCATCCGGCTTGGCCATCGATGCGTAATCCCTCAACGCCCGCTCCACCGTGGTAACGCGAATCCCGGAAAT
Source organism: Actinomycetes bacterium (assembly GCA_023436605.1). Lineage (GTDB taxonomy): Bacteria > Actinomycetota > Thermoleophilia > Solirubrobacterales > 70-9 > 67-14. Next base: position 10,878 of record JAEZIQ010000162.1, read on the forward strand.
CCCGGTCACGTGCTCGTCTGGAAGGAAGCGGGTCTGATGTCGGACCACCGCGAACCCGAACTCCTGACTTCGCCAACGGTTGTGACCGAACGAGAGGGTGCCCGGTTCGCCGACGAGGTGAACAGTCCAAGGATCACGGATCAACCCGTGCAGAGCGAGCGCACTGGCGTGTGACACAACGACCCGGTCGGAAACGGAAACCTGCGCGGCACGACACCTTCCCCGAAGCGTCAACCGAGTTCCGGGCAATGCGTATGCGCCTTGCAGAACGGGGACGAGGGAGCCCAGGATCACCCGATCGCGGATCATCCTCTCGGTCATCCCGATGGCATCCAGTTCGAGAGGGGAGAGGATCCCGTCGTTGGTCAAGGCCAACTCCCTCAGCTTCAGATTCAGTTCGGGTTGTCGCCCTCGCCAATGTGACTGCATGCCCGCAGACTGAGGGAATATTGCTCACAAGTGGCTCAATAGGAGCAACAATTCTGCAACGCGGTGGCGCATAGCGTCCCGGCCTCAACCGGTGAAGCAGGATTGCGACGGATTCGGGGGAAAAGCTGCTTCACCGACCGGGGAGGCAGGCTCTCTGGTGGGTTAGAAGGAGTGTTGTTGTTCGGACTTGGCTCGGTCGAGGGCTAGTTCGACGAGGCGGTTGCAGAGGTCCGGGTAGGGGAGATCGGTGGCTTCCCAGAGCTTGGCGTAGACCGAGGTTCGGGTGAAGCCGGGAATGGTGTTGATCTCGTTGAGGAGGATGCGGGTGTCCTTCGGATCGGAGGCCTCTTCGACGAAGAAGTCGCAGCGGGCGAGGCCGGAGCAGCCGGCCATGGTGAAGACCTGGGCGGCGAGGTCACGGACCCGGTTGGTGGTTTCGTCATCGAGGTCGGCGGGAGCTTCGATCCGGGTGCGGCCCTCGGTGTACTTCGCTTCGTAGTCGTACCACTCGTCATCGGTGAGAATTTCGCCGGGGAGGGATGCGTCCGGGTTCTCGTTGCCGAGGACCGAGCACTCGATCTCCCGGCCCGACGAGTTGGCCTCGATGATCACGCGAGGATCAAACTTCGCCGCCTCCTCGACCGCGGCGGCCAGATCGGCCGGTTCGGTCACCTTGGAGATGCCGACGCTGGAACCGAGACGGGAGGGCTTGACCCAGAGCGGGAACTCCAGCTTCAGGGCCTCTTCCTCCCAGTTGGGGGTGAAGGCCTGAACGAAACCGACCTGGGGAATTCCGTGGAATCCGCAAAGCCGCTTCAGGGTGAGCTTGTCCATGCAGACCGCGGAGGCGAGCACGTCCGAACCGGCATAGGGAATACCGGCGGTGTCGAGCGCCCCCTGGGTCACGCCATCCTCCCCGAAAGGACCATGCAGGACCGGGAAGACGACATCGATCGTCAACAGGTCGCCGTCGACTTCGAGTCCCTCCCCGGCGCGGATCGACACCGGGTGACCGTCGCAGATCCAGGTTCCGGACTTCTCGATCAGGATGCGCAGGACCTCGTGGCCGGCCGCTTCCAGACCGTCGGCCACGGCTTCGCCGGAAAGCAGCGAAATGTCGTGTTCACTTGAGCGGCCACCGCTTAGTACTGCGACTCTCATCAGCCGGGAACGATATTGGTCGACGCGTGGTCCGGTTCAGTCGACCCCGAGGCCACCGCTGCCACCGCCCCCGCCCCCATTGGCGTCAGGGTTGTAGCGGCCCACCGTGATCACCACGGTCGAGCCCTCTGCCACCTGCGTTCCCTGCGACGGACTCTGGTCGATCACCCGCCCGTCCTGCGGCTGGATCGAAGTGTCCTGGGTCTGGACGCTGGCAACCAGTCCGGCCGATGAAAGCTGCGATTCGGCATCGGACTGGGTCAGGCCGACGAGTGCGGGGATCGCCACCTTGCTTTCGTCCGGACCGGAGGAAACGGTCAGGGTGACGGTGCTGCCCGGATCCACTTCGGTGCCGGCGTTCGGCGACTGCCTGATCACTTCGCCCTTGGGCCGGTCGCTGGTTTGCTGGCTCGAAGAGAAATCCAGACCGACCGCGGAAAGCTGCTGTCTGGCGGCGTTCAGCGTCTCGCCGACCAGGGGCGGAACTTTCACCTGCTCGACCCCGGTCGAGACCGTGACGGTGACGGTGGAACCACGCCGGGCCATCTCGCCACCGGCCGGATCGGTCGAGATGACCAGACCGGAATCGACGTCGGAAGAGGACTCGCTCTTGATGCTGGCGTTGAACCCGGCATCCTCAAGCTCGCTTTCGGCCTCGGCTTGACTGAGACCGGTCACGTCCGGGACCTCGGCCTGGCCGGGACCACCGCTGACCTTGAGGGTCACGGTCGGGTTCGAACAGGAGAAACCGAGGAAGTTGCAGTCCTTGTCGGCCTCGCCGGAGGGGTCCTGTTCGTAAACCTGGTTGTTCGGGACGGAAGGATTCGGCTCCCGGTCGAGGTTCACCTTGAAGCCCTCGTCGTTCAGCCTGGTCACAGCCGCGTCGCTGGACTCTCCCACCACATTCGGAACGTCGACCGTGTTGCTCCGGGTGGCGAGCCAGGCGATCAGCAGACCGATCAGTACGGCCAGGACGACCAGGGCCCACTTCCACCAGTTGCTCTTCTCGGGAACCGGCTCTCCGGGATTCGCCTCCGCTTCGTCGAGCGCGGCTATGAAGCTGTCGGCGTCAGGGTAGCGCTCGTACGGCTCGCGCTGGAGGGCGCGAAGCACCACCGCATCGAGGGCCGGCGAGACGGCCGGGTTGTAATAGCTCGGCGGGACCGGATCCTCCCTCAGCTGCTGGAGGGTGACCGCGACCGCGGTATCGCCGTCGAAAGGAACCCGGCCGGTCAGGCACTCGTAGAGGATGACCCCGATCGAGTAGAGGTCCGACTGCGGGCTGACCTCGTAACCCTGCGCCTGCTCCGGCGAGAGGTAGTGGACGGTGCCCATGACCGAACCCTCTTCGGTGATCTCCGAGATCCCGGCCCGGGCGATCCCGAAATCGGTGACCGTGGCGAGACCGGTCTGGTCGACGATCACGTTGAGGGGCTTCAGGTCCCGATGGACCACGCCGTGCCGGTGGGCGAATCCGGCAGCTTCAAGGATCTGGCGGACGATCGCGACCGACTCGGTCGGGGTCAGGCCGATACTGATCAGGTCGCGGAGGGTGCGGCCCTCGAGGTAGGCCATGGCGATGTAGTAGGTGTCACCGACCTGGCCGCGATCGAAGATCGAGACGATGTTGACGTGCTGCAGCGCCGCGGCCGACTCGGCCTCACGACGAAAACGGGCGATGAACTCAGGGTCCCGGGCGTAGCGCTCATGCAACACCTTGAGGGCGACCCGCCGCGGCAGTTCGAGATCCTCGGCCAGCCAAACGTCGGCCATCCCGCCGGAACCGATCAGATACTCGATCCGGTACCGGTTGTCGACCACCATTCCTTCGCTCAGTCTCATCTAGCTACTGCCTTTCGGGATCGACCCGGCAAGTCCTGTCCCTGACCGAGAACTTCGGACGGAGCCAGCCCATCCATCCTTTTGTTCTTTGGGCCGGCGGGTTCCTCGTGGAGACGAAGCGAAGCTCGCCGACTACTCGTTCCCGGGAAGGGCTCTGCCGTCTACTCACCCAGCAGGGTTTGCATTACTGCCGCAGCAATCGGGGCAGCAACTGTGCCGCCCTGGCCGTCGGTGCATTCGACGGTGGCGGCGACCGCGATCTGGGGATCGTCGGCGGGGGCGAAGCCGACGAACCAGGCCTGGTTGGGCAGTCCGCCGCAGCGTTCGGCGTCAGGGATCTCAGCGGTGCCGGTCTTGCCGGCGACGTCGATGCCGGAAAGCGCCGCGGCGGTGCCGGTGCCTTCGTTGACCACGTCGGTCATCGCCTCGGTCAGCTCGGCCGCTGTGTCTTCGGAGATCACATCCGCCTGCTTCTCCGGGTCTCTCGTCTTGAGGGTGCGCCCGTCCGGGTCGCGGACCTCGGACCAGATCTGCGGCTTCATCAGATCGCCGTCGTTGGCGATCGTCGCCGCAACCTCGGCCATCTGGATCGGGGTGGCGAGCAGCCGTTCCTGGCCGATCGCGAGGCGGCCGACGTCCATCGGGTCATCCCCCGTCAGGAGCTTGCCATCAGAGAAGACTCCGGAGAGCGACATCTGGCCGTCCGGCAAGTCGAGCTGGGGCTTGGCGTTGAAGCCGAAGCGGTCCATGTACTCCTCGAGGGTGCCGGTGCCGATCTTCTCGCCGAGCTGCGCGAAGTAGGTGTTGACCGAGTTGGTCAGGGCGGTGGTCACGTTGATGTCGCCGAAGTCGGAGCCGTCGGAGTTGGCCAGAGGATTGCCCTGGATCTCGATCGTGCCCGGCGAGTTGATCGTGTCCTCCGGCGAGATCGCGCCGGAGTCGAGCGCCGCCGCAGCGGTGACCAGCTTGAAGGTGGAACCGGGCGGATACTGGCCCTGGGTCACGCGGTTGACCATCGGTGAGCCCGGATCCTCGTTCAGGGCGGCGAACTCGGTCGGGACCAGGTTAGGGTCGAAGGGAGGCACGCTGGCCATCGCCTTGATCGCACCGGTCGAGGGTTCGATCGCGACCACCGCACCGGGGCTGTCACCGAGCATCGAGAAGGCGGTCGCCTGGGCGTCCGGGTCGATCGAGGTCAGAACGTCATTGCCGATCGGGTCCTTGCCCCGCAACTCGTCGAAGATCGAAGCGAGCTCGTTTTCGTCTCCGACCAGTTCCGAGTTGTGGTACGCCTCGAACTCGGAATTGCCGAACTGGACGAAGCTGTAGCCGATCGGATGGCCGTAGCTCGAGCCTTCCGGGTACTCGCGAACAAAGCGAAGCGAGGCGCCACTGCCCTTCGGAACCGAGCGGGCGATCACGGTGCCATCGGAAGCGAGTATCCGGCCACGCTCGATCTGCTGGGCCTTGAAAAGCGGGCGTTTGTTCACTCGCTCGTTCTTCAGATTCTCCGCGTCGAAGACTGTCCAGTAGGAGGTGAATCCGACCAGCACCGCAAAGGCGATGCCGATGAAGGCGAACAGTTTGACGATTCGCGCGTTCATGCCCTGACCCCTAGATGCCCTCGCGGGCCTCGCGGCGGGCCCGGTCGGAAATCAGAAGGAGCAACGCCAGCAGGATGAAGTTGGCGAGGATCGAGGAACCGCCGTAGGAAACCAGGGGCAAGGTGACGCCGGTCAACGGGATCACCCGGGTCACGCCACCGATGATCACGAAGGCCTGGAAGGCGAAGACCGTGGTAAGACCGGTGGCGAGCAGCTTCGAGAAGCCATCGTTGGCCATCAGCGCCACCTTGAAACCGCGGGCGGCGATAAGCAGGTAGATCGCAATGATCCCGCAGGCGCCGAAAAGTCCGAGCTCGGCGGTGATCAGGGTGTAGATCAGGTCGGTGTGAGCGGCCGGCAGGAGCGGCGCATCGGTACCGGGGATCTGGACCATCGACTGGGCGAAGCCCTCCCCGAATAATCCTCCGTCGGCCATAGCGAACATCGACTGCAGGATCTGGTACCCGGCACCCGGCGCATCCTGGTACGGGTCGAGCCAGATGTCGACCCGGTCGGTGACGTGCGGGACGGTGTTGTAAATCACCCAGGCCCCGGCGAGGAACATCGCCATGCCGATGATCACGAACGAGATTCGACCGGTGGCGACGTAGATCAGGGCGAGGAAGGCCGCGAAGAACATCAGCGAACTGCCGAGGTCGCGGATGAAGATCAGCATGAACATCGCCGCGCCCCAGACGACCAGGAGGGGACCGAGATGCTTGAGCGGGGGGAAGGTGATCCCGAGAATGCGACGGGCTCCGACGACCAGCAGTTCCCGGTGCTCGCGCAGGTAGCTGGCGAGGAAGATCACGATTCCGATCTTCGCCAGCTCCGCCGGCTGGAACGAGATCGGTCCGACGCTGATCCCGAGATAGGCGCCATTTACCTGGGAGCCGATCAGCGGCAGGCGCGGAGCCAGCAGCAGCCCGAGACTGATCAGCGCGATCGTGTAGCGGTAACGCTCAAGGACCGAATAGTCCTTGAAAAAGTGAACGACCACCGCGAAAAGGATCAGTCCAATCACGAACCAGTTCGCCTGGTCCCTGGCCAGTTCGTTGCCGGTTTCGGAATCGAGCCGGTAAAGCATGACCAGGCCGATCGCGGTGAGCAGCGCCATGAGCGGGAACAGGTACGGGTCGGCGTTGGGCAGCCGGATCCGGATGTAGATGTGGGTGGCGAGACAGATCGCCAGGAAGTAGAGCCCGTAGGAGAGGCTCAGGTTGGTCAGCTGATTGTCGTTTTGCGCGAAGACCGCAGCGAAGCCCAGAGTGAGCAGGAGCGCAACGGGGACGAGGGCCAGTAGTTCCCGGTTGCGAGAAGCGCTCACCCGGTCAGGCCCTCGCGGCTCTCAATGTCCTCGATCAGCGAAACGGCGTCGTCCTCGGAGCGGATCGAGTGGTCAGTGACCGAGCGCTGGCGTTCCTCCGGCAGCGAGTCGGTCTGAGTCGCGGTCGAGTACTTGAGCGAGTAGAGGTCGATCCCGAAAGGAAGTTCGTAGGGCAGGCCCCGGTAGAGCGCGACACGTCCGGCCGGGTCGGTGCCGAGGAACCAGGCCTGGCGGGTCGCGTAGAACAGTCCGCCGACCAGCAGGAGCAGGATCGCGCAGACCCCGAGTACACCGGCCACGACCTTGCCCCGGCGCTTCGGCTTCGCGGCAACCTCCTCGCCTCGCCGGGCGCGGCGGGCGGCTCCGGAACGAGCCAGAGTTGGATGCTCGTCCCGCGGCAGCGGGTTGACCGGGTCCTCGACCTGAAAGACGATCACGGTGATGTTGTCCCTGCCGCCGGCCCGGTTGGCCTCGTCGACCAGGGTGCGGGCAGCCGCGTCGAGCGTGGTCGCCCCCATCAGGATCTCGCGGATCTTCTCGTCGCCGATCATCGTGGTGAGACCGTCGGAGCAGAGCAGGAAGATGTCGCCAGGCTCGGAGGGAATAGTGGCCAGGTCGGCCTGGACCTCGGGTTCGGGACCCAGTGCCCTGGTGATGATTGAGCGTTGGGGGTGATCCTCGGCCTGTTCCTCGGTGATCTGGCCGCGGCGGCGCATCTCCTCGACCAGCGAGTGATCCTTGGTCAGGCGCTGGATGATCCCGTCGCGCAGGCGATAGGCCCGCGAGTCACCGACATGGCCGATCACGACCCGTTCGCTGTCGGCGTCGACGACGGCCACGGTGATCGTGGTTCCCATCCCCGAGAGTGAGGCATCCGAGTGTGCCTGATCGTGGATGTTGCGGTTGGCGGTGGCGATGGTCCGCTCGATCGCCTCTTCCGGATTGCCCTGGGGCAGTCCACCCTGGAAGGCCTGGATCGCGGTCAGTGAGGCGACCTCGCCGGCCTGGGCACCGCCCATGCCGTCGGCGACCACGAAGAGAGGTGCCCGGGCGAGGTAGGAATCCTCGTTCGCCTGGCGCTGGCGACCGACGTCGGTGCGTTCGGAGTGACCCGCAACCCTCAGCATCGTGTTGTCCTTGAGCTAGTCATCGGCGATCCAGTTCGAACCTGAAAGCGGTGTCTCCGATCTCGATCATCGAGCCATCCCGGACTTCGGCGTCAGATGTAACCGCGCCGCCGTCGAGGAGGGTGCCGTTGGTCGAGTTCATGTCTTCAAGGAAGTATCGGTCACCGCGAGGGTAGAGCCTCGCGTGGAGGCCTGAGGCGTATCGGTCGGTGAATGAGATGTCCGCTTCACCGGAACGGCCCATGGTGACGCCCCCAAAGACATCGAAACGCGTGCCCGCCTCGAGCCCGCCGCCACGAACCACAACCAGCCAGGCGTCGTAGCCACCGGTCGGCACAGCCCCGATCGTGGCGTCGCTGGCATCGAAAGCGCCGCCCTGGTTCCGCTTCAGGTCCTTGCGGGCGCTGGAGGCGATCCAGAGCAGAAACAGGTAGAGGACAGCCAGAAATCCGAACTTGAGCGCGACTGAAATCGGTTCGTAATCCAATTGCGAGCCTGGCCTGGTTACTTACCGTTCGATCCCGAAACGGAAGGTCGTGGTTCCAACAGTGACCTGATCGCCTTCGCGAAGCGGCGCCTCGGTCACCCGGCGTCCGTTCACCTTGACGCCGTTGGTCGATCCGAGATCGGCAATCTCCCATTGGCCCGACGCATCCTGCCTGAGTTCCGCATGACGACGGGAAACGTTGGGGTCGCGAAGCACACATTCGGCGTCATCGGAGCGGCCAAGCACGGCGCGCGGGCCGTCGAGCACGTAGCGCCGATCGTTGAGGTCGACCACCGCCCGGGTCAGGGTCGGCCGCTCCGGCGCGCGTTCGGTCGGGTCGGCGGCGGGCTGGGCCGGCGGTACCTTGTAGACCATGGTGTGGCCTTCGTCGGCCTGCTGGGGCAGCTCGCCCTCCCGGGCTGCCGGCTTGACCAGCCGGGCCTGGATCCCGAACTCGCCCAGACGCAGGCGACTGTCGGTGTTGAAGTGCACCTCGGGCCGGGTCAGCAGGTCGTAGCCCTTGCGACGGGCATGTTCGAGCAGGTAGCCGGCGAGCTCCTGTTCGAGCGAGCGCTCGTAACCTTCGAGCTTGTCGCGGTCCTTCTCCGAGAGATGGACCGTGTACTCGTTCGGCACGTAAACCCTGGAGACGGAGGCGGTCTTGTGGGAATCCATCTCCTTGGCCAGCTTGCGGGCAAGCTCGACCGGCTGGACCTCGGAACTGAAGGCACGGCTGAAGACGCCTTCGACGAGGCCCTCGATTCGGGCTTCGAGGTTGCGGAAGACGCTCATCGCCGCGGGTCCTGAATCAGGCCATTAGGCGTTGGGAACACGACTTGATCCTACGGGAGCTACGGTCAACTGCTCATGGACCGTGCCTCCACTGCGCTGGCGGGTCCATCCGACGATCGCCCCGATCAACAGGGCGACCCCCGCCCAGACACCGGCCGAGAGCAGGAAGGAAGGTGAACTCACGACCGGGACGATCAGCCCGGTGACGGCCGTTGCCACGGAATCTTCCCAGCCTGCCTCTGCCTTCTCGATCTTGCCGAAGAGCAGCGTCCGCCCCGTGATCGACTCCGCGAAAGCGGTGAAACAGAGTCCGGTCACGGCGACCACCACCCGGTCTCTCCAATCGCTCGCGAGAGCAGCGAGCAGGGGCAGAAACGGCGCCATACCGAGGGTGCCGAGCAGCGGACCGATCGCCGCCAGGGCGAGGGGCCTGCCGGAGCCACGGATCATCAAGGCCGGCGGGACCGAAACCAGGAGCACCAGCAGCCCGGCACCTGGCATCGAGGCGACCACGCCGAGCCATACCGCCATCAGGATCCCGGCCGCGAGGAATCCGGTCTTCGGACGGAGCAGGGTGAGCAGCGCGGAGACGATGGTCAGGACTCCGACCGAGGCGGCGTCGGCCGCACCGCTGACAATCAGTCCGGTGGCGACCATGCCGCAGACCGCGGCGGCGCAGGCGATTCGTCCAAGATCAAACCCGCCGTCGGCAAAGGAGGTGAGGTTGTTGGTCCGACGAGACTCGCCGGGTACGGTTCGGTCGAGATCGGGCAGAGCTTCTTCCAGAGCGGGACCGAGATCGGCGATTGCGGGCCGGTAGCCGGGTTCCCGGTCGAGACAGGCGTCGATGACGTCGGTCAGCCCGGCCGGGAGGTCCGGACGCAGGTCGGCCAGCAGCGGCAGATCGCGGTCGATCGCCCGCAGGGTCTGACTCGGGGTTGACTTGCGACGGGGGTTCTCACCGGTCCAGGCCTCGAAGAGAGTCAGGGCGAGCGAGTAGACGTCGCCGGCCGGGGTCACCGGGTTGCCTTCGGCGGCCTCCGGTGACATGTAGGCGAGAGTCCCGAGGACATCCCCGGTGTTGGTCAGATCATCGCCGTCGGTCAGCCGGGCGACGCCGAAATCCATCAGCTTGGCACCACCGCGGCCGTTCGGCACGATCAGGTTGGCTGGTTTGATGTCCCGGTGGATCACTTCGCGGGAATGCGCGTGATCGAGCGCTTCACAGATGTCGATTCCGATCTCGGCCACCTCCCGGTCGCTGAGCAGGTCCTGGTCGATCAGTTCACGCACGGTTTCCCCGTCAACCAGTTCTGAAACCAGATAGGCGCGACCGCCTTCCCGGCCGAACTCGTGGTGGGCGAACTCGTAGAGAGTGACGATCCCGGTGTGGTTGAGCCGGGCTGCAGCTTTTGCCTCGCGCTGGATCCGGGGCCCGGACTCGGGTTGGGTCTCGATCACTTTGACTGCGACCTGCCGCTCGAGACGCCGGTCCCAGGCCCTGTAGACGGTGCCGAAGCCTCCGGCGCCCAGCCGGTCACCCATCTCGAAGCGGTTCAGAACGATGGTTCCATTCATCACTCAGCACTTTTCGGCACGGACCTCCTGGTCCCTGCGAAGGCAAAGACCCTGCAAACGGAGCGCCGGTGGGCGGTTTTCGAGGGAAGGGAATAGATTGGCCGTGCCGAAAGTCGTTCGGCAGGTGGACTTTTGGAGTTTTCCAACCCTTACAACTCAGACGACCGCGAGAACGATCCTTTCGTTGACGGTCCCGATGACGAACCCTTGACCTTCGAGACGGATCCCGATCCGGCGCTCGACGACCCCGGGTTCGATGATCCGCCCCCGCCTCCGCGTCGCGGCGGCGGTTCCCGAGGCGGTTCGCGTGGTCCTCGCCGTCCCTCGCGAACTCGCGGTGGGGGATCCGGCGGTGACAAGCAACAGCTGATGGTCCGGCGTGCCCTGGCTCTCGGAGCCGGGCTGCTGGTCTTGATCCTGCTGGTCTTCGGTGCCAAGGGCTGCCTCGACGCCCGCAAGAACCGTGGACTCGAGGATTACGCGAATAACGTGACCCAGATCGTCAACGAGACCAACGCGCTCGGCAAGTCGTTCTTTGGTCGCCTTTCCGACCCGGGTCAGCTATCGGTGACCGAGTTCACCAGTGAGATTCAGTCCGATCGCTCCGCCATGGATGGTTTCCTCAGCCGGGTCGAGAAGCTCGATACCCCGGGTGACATGAGTGCCGCCCAGGACTCGGTCACCCTCGTCTACCAGCTGCGTTCCGGCGCGATGAACATCATCGCCGACTCGATGAGCACCGCGCTCGGGGATGAAGGTGCCGACCGGGCCAGGCGCCAGATTGCCGCCCAGATGGAAGTCCTCAGCGCCGCCGATGTCCTTTACAACCGGGTCACCAGGCACCAGATCGACAACACGATCGCCTCCAACGGCGCCAACTCCCCGCCGCTGCCCCGCAGCACCTTTCTCGATAACCCGGGTGAGTGGATCACCGTCGAGGCGATCGACGACGCGCTCGGCGGACTTGACGGGGGGACCAGCACCGCGGATCCCGAGGATGGCCTGAGTCACGGCACCGGGATCGATCCCGCTTCCTCGGTCACGATCGGCGGCACGGCCCTCAGTCCGGACACGACCACCACGCTTCCGGCGGGTACCGACCCGACGGTCGAGGTGACCGTGATGAACCAGGGTGAGGCAACGGAAAACGATGTGACCGTTTCGGTTTCGGTCGATGGCGGTAGCGGCCTCGAAGCGTCGATTCCGGAGATCGCGGCTGGATCCACCGGCACCGCGTCGATTCCCCTCACGCCCGCCCCGTCCGGCGAGGTGACCATCGAAGTGTCGGTCGAGGCGGTTCCGGGCGAGTCGATCACGACCAACAACGAGGCGTCCTACACCGTCAACTTCGGGTAGGTCGACCTTGCGCGTCGCCTACCTTGGCCCGGCCGGCACCTTCAGCGAGGATGCGCTGGAGGTCAGCCGTTTTGCCGCGGATTCATTCGAACCACTGATCACCGAGACAATTCCGGCCGCGATCGAGGCGGTGGCTTCAGGCGAAGCCGATCGGGCTCTGGTGCCGGTCGAGAATTCGATCGAAGGATCGGTGCGGCCCACACTCGACTCGCTGATCGAACAGGCGGACCGGGTACGGATCGTCGGCGAGTTCGACCACGAGATCCGTTCTGCGCTGATCGTCCGTCCGGGAACCGGCCTGAAACAGATCGAGGTCGTGATTTCCCACCCGCAACCGCTCGCCCAGTGTGCGCGCTTCCTGCGGACCGATCTCGGCCAGGCCTCGATGCGGGTCGCGTCGCGCACCAGTGCCGCGGTGCGGGAAGTGGCGGCGAGCGATGAACCCTGGGCCGCCCTCGGCCCGGCCCGCGCCGCGAAGCTTTACGACTGCGAGGTCCTGCGCGAAGGAATCGAGGACGAACCAGGCAACGTGACCCGTTTCCTCTGGCTCGCCCCTCGTTCAGGTGAAGACGACTCGGTCCCGACCGACCTGGTGGCCGGCGACCAGTCCGGGAAGTGGAAGACCAGCCTTGCTTTCGCCGAACTGGGAGCCGATCATCCCGGCGCCCTGGTCGAGGCCCTCCACGAGTTCTCGAACCGTGAAGTGAATCTGGTCCGGATCGAGTCCCGGCCGATGCGGCGCGAACTGGGCCGCTACCGCTTCTTCATCGACATCGAAGGCCGCGAGGACACCGACGAAGTCGCGGCCGCAATCGCCGGTCTGAGGTCAAAGGCGGAGTGGGTCCGCGTCCTCGGCTCCTATCCGAGCTGAGCGCGGTCGGCCAAGCGTCGAGACCCGACTTTCTGCCGGTATACGGCGGAAAGTCGGATCTCTATGTCTGAAGCCGGGGTGCTCCGGCCGATCAGCTCTCGTCGCTCGACTCTTCAGGCGCTTCGGTTGACTCGTCAGCAGCCTCGGGCGCTTCGGTTCCGTCAACCGCTCCGGTTCCATCGACCGTTTCAGACTCTTCGCTGACTTCCGCAGCTTCGAGTTCGGGCTGGTCGGGAGCTTCCCCGTCCTCGTCGGCCGAGCCGTTGCCGTTGGCGGCTTCGACGACCAGGGCGACAGCGCTGATCCGGTCACCGTCCTTGACGTTCATGACCTTGACACCCTGGGTGGCGCGCCCGGTTTTGCTGATTCCGCCGGCGCTGGTCCGCTGGACCATGCCGTTCTCGGTGATGAACATCAGCTCCTGATGCTCACGCACGATCAGCGCACCTGCGAGTCCACCCTTGGCCTCGGTCAACTTGATCGTCAGCACTCCCTTGGTGCCGCGGTTCTTGATCGGGTACTCGGAAACATCCGTCCGCTTGCCGTAACCGTTCTCGGTCACGACCAGCAGCTCGGAATCGTCGCGGGCCACGGTCAGGGAGAGCACCCGGTTGTCCTTCTGGCTCACGTTCATGCCCCGCACACCGGCAGTGCCACGACCCATCGGCCGGGCCTGATCCTCGTGGAAGCGACTTGCGTGACCGGACTTCGAGACGAGCAGCAGGTCGTCTTCGCCGGAAGTGAGCTGGACACCGACCAGCTCGTCACCTTCGCGGATCTTGATCGCGATGATGCCGTCGGCCTTGATCGGCGTGTTGTACTCGAGGAACTCGGTCTTCTTGACCTGACCCTGGGCCGTAGCGAAGACCAGGTACTTGTTCTCCTTGAACTCCCGGGTCGGGATCACGGCCATGACCTTCTCGCCTTCGCGAAGCGGCAGCAGGTTGACCAGGGCCGAACCCCGGGCCTGGCGTGAGCCTTCCGGCAGCTGGTAGACCTTCTGGCGGTAGACCTTGCCGAAGTTCGTGAAGAACAGCAGGAAGTCATGGGTCGAGCAGATGTGGAGATGCTCGATGTAGTCGCCTTCCTTGAGGTTCATGCCCGTAACTCCCACGCCGCCGCGTCGCTGCTGACGGTAGGAGTCGACCGGCAGGCGCTTGACGTAGCCGGTGTTGGTGATCGAGATGACCATCTGCTGCTCGGCGATCGTGTCTTCGATGTCGAAGTCGCCACTGAAGTGCTGGAACTCGGTGCGACGTTCGTCGCCGTGGGTTTCGACCAGTTCGAGCAGCTCATCCTTGACCAGTCCGTAGACCCGGTCCTCGTCGCCGAGGATGGCCCGCAGCTCGCCGATCAGTTCCATCAGTTCGGCGTGCTCGGCCCGGATCTTGTCCGACTCGAGAGCGGTCAGACGCTGGAGACGCATGTCGAGAATCGCCTGGGCCTGTTCGCGGCTCAGCTCGAACTCGCTCATCAGTCCGTCGCGGGCGACGTCCGGGTCGGAAGAACCCCGGATCAGGGCGATCACCGCGTCGAGATTGTCGAGCGCGATCAGCAGGCCTTCCAGAATGTGGGCCCGGGCTTCGGCGCGACGGAGCTTGTACTGGGTTCGCCTGGTCACTACCTCGCGCTGGTGCTCGACGTAGTGGCCGATCATGTCCTTCAGGCCCAGGGTCCGTGGCACCCCGTCGACCAGCGAGACCATGTTCATGCCGAACGAGGTCTGGAGCTGGGTCTTCTTGAAGAGGTTGTTGAGAACGACCTTCGGCATCGCCCCGCGCTTGAGTTCGATCACCAGTCGCATGCCGGTGCGGTCGGTCTCGTCGCGCAGGTCGGAGATTCCGTCAAGCTTCTTGTCCCTGACCAGCTGGGCGATCTTGGCGATTACGCCGCTGTCGCCGCCCTTTTTCACGGTGAAGGGAAGTTCGGAGACGATCAGTGCGTCCTTGCCGCCCTTGAGCGGTTCGGAGTGGATCCTCGCCCGGACCTTTACCGAGCCGCGTCCGGTCTGGTAGGCATCACGGATTCCGCCCGGGTCCATCAGTCCGCCGCCCGGGAAGTCCGGGCCCTTGACGTGTTCCATCAGACCTTCGAGGTCGATGTCGCGGTTGTCGATGTAGGCGGCGACGGCTCCCGCCACTTCGCGCAGGTTGTGCGGCGGAATGTTGGTGGCCATGCCGACCGCGATGCCCGAGGCGCCGTTGACCAGCAGGTTCGGGAATCGCGACGGCAGGACCAGCGGCTCCCGCTGGGACCCGTCGTAGTTCGGACCGAAATCGACCGTGTCGGAATCGATGTCCCGCAGCATTTCGGTGGCCAGCCGGGTGAGCCTGGCCTCCGTGTAGCGCATCGCTGCCGCGGCATCATCATCGATCGAGCCGAAGTTGCCCTGGCCATCGACGAGCGGGTAGCGCAGCGAAAAGTCCTGCGCCATGCGGACCAGGGTGTCGTAGATCGCCGAGTCGCCGTGGGGGTGGTACTTGCCCATGACCTCGCCGACGATGGTGGCGGACTTCCGGTACGGCCGGCCCGGCTGCAGACCGAGGTCGTGCATGCCGTAGAGAACCCGGCGGTGAACCGGTTTCAGGCCATCCCGGACATCGGGAAGGGCGCGACCGACGATCACGCTCATCGCGTAATCGATGTAACTGGAGCGCATCTCCAGTTCGAGCTCGCGCTCCTCGATATGTCCAGTCAATGCTTCGAGTGCCATCAGGCAGGTGCTCCGTTCGTGTTCAGGACGGGATCAGATGTCAATGCCGGCCTCCTTGGCGTGCGCCTCGATGAATTCGCGGCGTGGTGCGACCTGATCTCCCATCAGCATCGAGAAGACCTGGTCGGCGGCGGTCGCATCCTCGAGGGTGACTCGCTGCAGGGTCCGGGTTGCCGGATCCATCGTGGTTTCACGCAGCTGGTCGGCGTTCATCTCGCCGAGTCCCTTGAATCGGGTCAGCTGGACGCCGTGCTTGGCCAGGTCCAGCACCGCCCGGTGCAGGTCAAGAAAGTCATTGGCTTCCTCGACCCGATCCTTGAGCGTGACCCGAAACGGGGGCCGACCGAAGGTGCCGAGCAGCTCGGCGTGGACCGAAGCGAAACGACGGAACGCGTCGCCCTCGAACAGCCGGGCCGGCAGCGTGTGATTGCGGGCCAGGCCGGAGCGCTGGTGAATCGCCTTGATCGTGGTGTCCTCTCCTTCCTGGGAGAGGATCTCGGTCGCGTAGATGTCGTCGTCACGATCGACCTCTCCGAGAATGCGCCGGACTTCATCGACCGTGGTCGCAGTTTCGTCGAGCAGGCGCGAACCCGAGATGAACCCGATCACGTCATTGCCAAACTCGGCCTGGAGTGCGGCGTGCCAGCCTTCGTACTCCTTTGAGCGCCGGTTATATGTCTGCCAGCGACGGCTGTTGAGCTTGACTTCGTTGCCGGCCGAATCGGTGACCGTGAAGTCCTCGAGCCGGTCTCGCAGCAGGAGTTCCTCGAGTTCCGATTCCTTGTCGAGGTAAGTCTCCTGATTGCCGCGCTTGACCTTGTAGAGCGGCGGCTTGGCGATGAAGACGTAGCCGGCGTCGATCAGCGGCTGCATCTGGCGATAGAGGAAGGTGAGCACGAGAGTCCGGATGTGTGCCCCGTCGACATCGGCGTCGGTCGCCATGATGATCTTGTGGTAGCGGGCATTCGAGATGTCGAATTCATCATGGATGCCGGTGCCGATCGCAGTGATCATCGCCTGGATCTCGTTGTTCTGGAGGACCTTGTCGATCCGGCTCTTCTCGACGTTGATGATCTTGCCGCGAAGCGGGAGAACGGCCTGGGTGGAACGATCGCGGGCCTGCTTGGCCGAGCCGCCGGCCGAGTCGCCCTCGACCACGAAGATTTCGGCCAGTTCGGGATCCCGGACGGAACAGTCGGCAAGTTTGCCGGGCAGGTTCATGTTCTCCAGGGCCGATCCCCGGCGGGTCATGTCGCGAGCCTTGCGGGCCGCCATGCGGGCCCGTGAAGCTTCGATCCCCTTGGTGACGAAAAGCTTCGCCTCGGCCGGGTTCTCCTCGAGGAATTCGGCCAGCTTTCGGTTGACCGTTTCCTGAACCATTCCCTTGATGCCGGGGTTGCCGAGCTTGGTCTTGGTCTGGCCCTCGAACTGTGGATCGTGGAGCTTGACCGAGATCACGGCCGCCAGTCCCTCGCGGACATCTTCGCCCGCCAGGTTCTGGTCTTTCTCCTTGAGCATGCCCTTGCTGCGGGCGTAGGAATTGAGGGTCCGGGTCAGCGCTGCCTGGAATCCGGAGAGGTGCGAGCCACCCTCGTGGGTGTTGATGTTGTTGGCAAAGCTGTGGATCGAGTCGTTGTAGGAAGCGTTCCACTGCATCGCCACCTCAACCTGGCCCTCTTTTTCGTCTTCGCCTTCGAAGTAGACGACCTTCTTGCCGATCGGTTCCTTGTTCTCGTTCAGGTAGCGGACGAAGTCCTCGATGCCGCCGTCGTACTTGAACTCGACTTCCTGGCCTTCGGCCCGTTCGTCGGTGATCTGGATTCGCAGGCCGCGGGTCAGGAAGGCGGTCTCCCGGAGTCGCTCGAGCAGCGTCTGGAAATCGAAATCGAGCGTCTCGAAGATCTCGTCGTCGGGCAGGAATGTGATCTGGGTCCCTGTTTCATCGGTCGCCTCTCCCTTTTCCAGGTCGGTGACCGGCCGACCCCGCTCGTAACGCTGATTCCAGACGTAGCCGTCGCGGCAGATGCGGAGCTCCAGATAGGTCGAGAGCGCGTTTACGACCGAGGAGCCGACCCCGTGGAGACCGCCCGAAACCTTGTAGCCGCCGCCGTCGCCGAACTTGCCGCCCGCGTGAAGGACAGTGAGGACGACTTCGGCCGCTGGCCGGCCTTCCTTCTCCATGATGTCGACCGGGATGCCACGGCCGTGATCGGTCACGGTGCAGCTGTTGTCCGGGTGCAGAACGACTTCGACCGAATCGTTGTGACCGGCCAGAGCCTCGTCGACCGAGTTATCGACGATCTCGTAGACCAGGTGATGCAGTCCCCGTGGGCCGGTCGAGCCGATGTACATGCCCGGCCGCTTGCGGCCCGCCTCCAGGCCTTCGAGGACGGTGATGTCCTTGGCCCCGTAGGAGGCGTCTCCGCTGCTTTTTTTCTCAGCCAACTAATACCTTTCCGAATACTGTTCGGCGGCCGCCGCCAGAGCTGGCTCTCCTGTGGATAAGTAGAGCCCGGACGGTCCCGCGAGTCAGGTCTCCATAATACCAAGCCCGGTCGGATAAACCCGCTTGGCAGAGCCTAAAAACCCCTGCAAAACTCAAGTTTTTACAGAGATGTCACGGAACTGTTGCACGGCAGGGTCAGCCTGAGGTGCGAAATCGCAGTTTTTCGGGCGCCGACTCCCCCAGGCGCTCCTGAAGTCGGGCCTTGATTCGAGGGCCCATCAGCTCCAGTTCCTGGGCCCACACGGCGCTCGAACAGTCGACGGTAACGAGGCCCTCCCGTTCCTCGGCTACGTCGGTCACCGCGGCGATCCGTTCCCCCACGACTTCGTCCCAGACCCCCTGTACGGCCGCCAGGGGAGTCTCGGGCTGAACCTGGAGGCGGAACTCGCCCAGGAGGTCCCCCAGGGGTTTCGGATCCGGACTTTTTCCGCGATTGTCCCTCACTCAGACTCCCGCTCGGTCAGATCTGCGATAGCCACCCTGGTGATCGCCTCACGGTCCGGGATCAGCTCACCCTCCGCGGCTGTGATCACGCTCTGGCCACCTGCCAGCAGACGATCGACGAGACGCTCGCGTCGACGTTCGTCGAGTTCGCTCATCACGTCGTCAAGCAGCATCAAGGGAGCCGAGCCGCCAGCCTCGAGCAGGGAAGCCCGCTCGGCGAAGAGCAGAGCGAGGAGTCCCATTCGCTGCTGACCCTGCGATCCGAATCGCCGCAGCTGACGTCCGTCTAGTTCGAGCCGGAGCTCGTCGTGGTGTGGTCCCCAGCTCGTCCGTCCCAGCCGGAGGTCGTTGTCAAGTTTCTCTTCGAGTCCGGTCAGAATCTCATCGGCTGTGATGCCGGAACCGGGGCGGTACTCGAGGCTCTTCGGTCCTTCCAGGCCCAGCTCTTCTGCCGCCTCGACCCAGCGTGCCGCAAGTTCTGCGACCGCCTCCTGGCGGCTGCGGGCCAGAGCGGAGCCAGCTTCCGCGAACTGCGAATTCCACGTGGATAGTTGAGATGGTTCCGCTTGACCATTGGCTATACGAGCTATCAGGGCATTCCGCTGGGCGAGAATCCGACCGAAAGCGGAGCGCACCCCGGCCCGGCTGGGCCACCTCGCAGCGACGAATGCGTCCACGTGGGCACGACGGCCCGCCGGCGGACCCTTGACGAGTTCCAGGCGATCGGGGGAGAACACCGTGACCATCGGCCGGTGGAGGACCGCTTCGGACTGCTCGATCCTGGCCCCGTCCATGGTGAAGCGGTTTCCCTCAGACCGGGAAGCGGAAGCCATGAAGGTGTGGTCCACCGCGCCCCCCGAAACCGTCACCTTGCAGCGGGCGTAGGAAGACCCGAACGGAATCAGATCCCTGCGGTCCGAGGTCCGGAAGGATCGGGAGGTAAGGCCGAAGTAGATCGACTCGACCAGGTTGGTCTTGCCCGCTCCGTTCGGACCGATGATCACGGTCAGGCCCGGATCGGGTTCGAATCTGACCCCGGTCAGGGACCGCACCCGGTCCGCTTCGACCCGGGCAACGATCACTTGACTACTCGTTCAGGCGGATCGGCATGACCAGGTAACGGAAGGTCTCGTCTTCGACCGGCTGCAGCAGCCCGGGGCGCAGCGGCGAAATCAGTCGCAGGAGAACTTCATCGCCCTGAATCGCTTCCAGGCCGTCCCGGAAGAACTCGTGGTTGAAGCCGATCGCCAGTTCTTCACCGTCGAAGTTGGCCGGCATCTTTTCTTCGGCGTCACCAAGGTCGGGAGTTTCGGCCGAAATGGTCAGTTCTCCGGGGGAGAGAGCGATCTTCAGCGGCCGGTTCTTCTGAGCCATCTGACTGACCCGGCGGACCGACTCGAGCAGTTCGGTGCGGGGCAGGCGGACATCGTGATCCCAGGTTTCAGGGAAGAGTTGCTGGTACTTGGGGAACTGGCCGTCGACCGTGTTGGTCGAAAGGATCGAACCGTCGACGTTGAAAACGACGAGGCGATCGGTGACCGAGAGACGGACCGAGTCGGACTCGGAAGAGGAAAGTAGCCGCGAGAGCTCCCGCAGGGCGTGGGCCGGGATGTTCCGATCGAGATCGACCGGTACGGCCTCCGCCAGGCGGGTCTGCTTGACGGCGAGCCGGTAGGAATCGGTCGCGACCATGGTCAGTTCGTTTCCGGAAGCGAGGACCTGGACGCTGGTGAGCACCGGACGCATGTCATCCCTCGAAGCGGCACGTGCCACGAGTTCGATCGTTTCCAGCAGCGATTCCCGGCTGAGTGAGATCGTGTCACCGCTCGCGTCAGGCAGGGGCGGGAAGTCCTGGTCGTTGAGGGTTCGCAGGTTGAAGTTCGAAGAACCGGACTTGACTTTGACCGTCCGCTCCGAGGAGAGGTACTCGATCTCGGCCTGACCGGACCCGAGCAGGCGGGAGATGTCGGCAAAGAGCCGGCCTGGAAGGAGAACCCGTCCGTCGGATTCGACCTGTCCTTCGACATGCACGGGAACCCGCAGACTGAGATTGCTGTCGGTCGAGCTGAAAGAGAGCCGTCCCTCCCTGGCTTCGACCAGGATTCCACCGAGCGCGGGGTTGACGCCGCCGGTAGCGAGGGTGCGGGCAACCAGGGCGAGTTTCCCGGCGAGTTCGTTGTTCCTGACTGTGAACTTCAAAATCCGAATACCTCGTTTAAGTGTTCTGGTTCTGTGGAGTAAAGCGCAGAAGCGGTGGAAGTGGCTTCAGGGAGCCGAAAGTCCTGTGGGGAAAATGGGGAGAACCGGGGATTCTTGCAGTGTGTCCGGCGGCTGGGAAAGCCAAGTCAGGAGTTTTCCCCAGGGCTGTGGATCTCGGCCCGGAGGATCTCTACGGAGCTCGTGAGGGCGGAATCGCGGCCGATCGCCTCCTCGATCCTTTCGATCGAGTTGAGGACGGTGGTGTGATCGCGGTCGCCGTAAAGGCCGCCGATCTGGGGCAGGGAGAGCGAGGTCATTTCGCGGGTCAGGTAGATCGCGACGTGTCGGGCGGTAGCGGTGTTCCTGTCACGTCGGCGGGACTGCAGTGTTTCGACATCCGTCTTGTAGTGGGATGCGACCGTGGACCGGATCGACTCGGGCGTGATCTGGATCTCGGGATCTCGTTCAGTTGCGGGAAACACCTGGCTGATCAGGTCGGATGTGATCGGAGTCGAGTTGAGCGACGACTCGGCCACGGTGCGAGTCAGAGCGCCGCGCAGCTGACGAAGGTTGGTCTGGACCCGGCGGGCGAGGAGGGTGAGAGCGTCCTGATCAGTCACTTCGAGTCCTGCTTCGGTGACGAGGTGGCGGAGGACGGTGAGCCGGGTGGCCAGGTTCGGGGCTTCGAGTGGAACGGTGAGTCCCCATTCGAAGCGGTCACTGAGACGGTCGGCGAGAGTAGATATCTCGGACGGAGACCGGTCGGCAGAAAGGACGATCTGACTGCCGGCGTCGTGGAGGGCGTTGAAGGTGTGGAAGAACTCCTCCTCGGTGTGATGCTTGCCGGCGATGAACTGGATGTCATCGATCAGGAGCACATCGAGATTGCGGTAGCGGCGTTTGAACTCATCGGTTCCGGACTCGCGGAGGGCGGTGACGAATTCAGCCGTAAAGGCCTCGGCGTTCGTGTAGAGGACGTTCAGTTCGGGAACGTGAAGAGCCAGATAGTTGGCGATCGCGCCGAGCAGGTGGGTTTTGCCCAGACCGGGAGGGCCGTGGAGGAAGAGTGGGTTGTAGGCCTCGGACGGTGCTTCGGCGACGGCAAGGGCTGCCGCGTGAGCCAGGTGGTTGCCGGGGCCGATCACGAAACGGTCGAAGTCATGAATCGGGTTGGGACCAACCGGCTGGGTCGCGGTGTTGACTCGTTCTGGTTCGGGCGGAACCTCGAAGCTGACCTTGGTCAAGTGGGAACCGGAGTCGGCCAGTGCCTCGGTGATCACCTCGAGATAGCGACGCTCGACCCAGGTGCGGATCGGGTCGGGTGCGTCGAGGTAGAGAGTTGACCCGCGGACCGCCGAAGGGTTGATCGGATCGATCCACATCCGCCAGGCCGATTCAAAGAGACGGCGCTTGAGAGTGGGCTGGATGGTCTCCCACTCTTTTAGTGCCCGAGCCGAGCCCGGGAGCCTGTTTCGGCTCTCTGACTGGGATTTGGCTGTGGGTTGGGAAGTGGCGTCCATGGGTTCCAAAGGGATGGTTCACCGGTTCCCCGTCCAGGGGAACTCGCGAATTACCAACCCTTCTGCCGACCATAGCGCCGGGTCGAAGGAGGCCGCCGTCTGCCCCCGCAAATCGCGCAGAAAATTTCTCAGGAGGGAGAGATGCGCACCCGGATAGCAGGGGAGGAGGCGGAAAGAGCGGATTGTCCTTATACTGCCCGACTCCAATGAAGCGTACGTACCAGCCAAAGAAGCGCAAGCGCGCAAAGACCCACGGCTTCCGCGCCCGGATGAGCACCAAGGGTGGACGCGAAGTCATTCGTCGTCGTCGCCGTAAGGGCCGTAAGCGGCTCGCCGTCTGACCATGTCGGGTAACGGTGCCTCACCCAGGCGCCGCAGACTCTCCCGCAGCGGGGATTTCAAACGGGCTTATAAGGAAGGGTCGTCAAAGGCGACCCGTTACCTCGTTCTGTACCGGTTCGATCGAACGGCCGACGACGATTCCGAGATCAGGCTCGGAGTGAGCGTTTCCAAGCGGCTCGGGGACGCGGTGACCCGCAACCGGGTGAAGCGCGTTCTGAAGGAAGCCTTCTGGTCACAGGTCGATCCGGAGAGTGTCGACCAGGATTTCGTTCTGGTTGCCCGTCCGGGAATCGGCGAGGTGATCGAGAAGGAAGGCCTTTCCGGGGCCGAGGTATGTGTAAAGGAAGTACTTCAGAAAGGGAGCGAAGGGAAGCGTTCCACGTGAAACGGATCGTGCTCGCTCCGGTCCGTGCTTACAGTCGTTGGATATCCCCTTCCCTGCCTCGCCGCTGCAAGTATGAGCCGACCTGCTCTGCCTACGCGATAGAGGCCGTAGAACGCTTTGGCGTCATACGGGGTACAGTTCTCGCCTGCTGGCGCATCCTGCGCTGCAACCCCTTTAGTCACGGTGGCTTCGACCCCGTGCGGGACAAGTTCACTTTGAAGGTCGGTCCCATGGATCCGGCCGTTTACCACGGAGAAATCAAAAAGCGTTGATGCCGACCGCCAACATCCTGCAGCCACTGATCGATGTGGCCAACGCGGTCCTCACCTTCTTCCACGACGACGTCGGAGTCAGCTGGGGCGTCGCGATCATCCTGCTCACCTTCGCTACCCGGGCGCTTCTGATCCCGCTTACTTACAAGCAGATCAAGAGCATGCGGGCTCTGCAGGCATTCCAGCCGCAGATGAAGGAGCTGCAGGAGAAGTACAAGAACGATCGTCAGCGCCTCTCGCAGGAGATGATGAAGTTCTACCAGGAGAACAAGATCAATCCTCTTGCCTCCTGTATCCCGCTTCTCGCCCAGCTTCCTGTATTCATCACGCTTTTCCAGGCCCTGCGTGGCCCCCTCCGGGAGGACATCTGTGGACAGTCGGCCGTCCCCTGTAGCCAGGTCTTCAACCCCGCCACGGGCAGCGACGGAGGATTCGGCGAGTCCTTCCTCTTCATTCCCGACCTGACCGACAAGGCCACCGGCGAAGTCCTCGTTGCCCTGATCGTCATCTACGTCGTCACCCAGCTTTTCTCGGGACTGGTCATGGCGACCAGCTCGGATCGCAATCAGCGCCTCCTGATGATGGCGCTCCCCTTCATCTTCATTCCCTTCATCATCGGCTTCCCGACCGGACTGATCGTTTACTGGATCACGACCAACGTCTGGACGATCGGCCAGCAGGCAGTCGTCAACAAGGTGATTCCGCCGCCGGTCATGGCGACTCCTGAAGGAGCTGCCGCGGTTGCGCAGACCAAGCCTCCGCCGCCACCCCCGAAGAAGAAGAAGCGCAAGCGCTGAGCGCCTGCCGCGACTAGACTCCGCGCAATGGAAGCGAGCGAGTGGCCGGCCGAACCGGCTGAACGAGTCAGACTCCTGGTCGAACGCGTGCTCGACGAGCTCGACCTCGACGGCGAGGTGGAGCTGGAAGAAACCGATGACGTCATCACCGCGACCGTCGAAGGTGACGAGGACTACGGCCTGCTCATAGGCCGCCGCGGCCAGACCATCGACGCACTCCAGCTTTTGGCATTCCAGGCCGCTTTTCGGGGTATCCGGGAACGCAAGCGCGTGGTGGTTGACGCCGCCGGCTACCGGGCCCGTCGCGAGGAAGTTATTTCCGAAAGGGCTGATCGCGCCGCCGAGAAGGCGATCGCGTCGGGCGAAGAGGTTGAACTCGACCCGATGAGCGCCCGTGAGCGCCGGATCGTTCACGAACACCTGAAGAGCCGGCCCGAGGTCGAGACTTTCAGCTCCGGAGATGACCCCCACCGCCGGGTCGTCGTCGCACCTCTGATCTCCGAGTGAGTTTCCCCGCACCCGGATCCACCCCACCCTGGCTCGACCGGGACGAACTCGCGCGGCTCGACCCGATGCTCGAGATGCTGGCGAAGAGCCATGTCTCGCTCAGCTCGGTCACCGATCCGGCCGAAGCGCGCCGAGTTCACGTGGCAGACAGCCTCACCGGGCTGGCCCTGCCTGAGGTACGCCAGGCCAGCCAGGCGATCGACCTGGGCGCCGGCGGAGGCTTTCCCGGCATCCCCCTGGCCACCCTTCTTCCGGATTGCGAGTTCACCCTGCTCGATTCGGTCGGCCGCAAGGTCGAGTTCATTGGCGACGTCATTTCGGCTCTGGGACTGGAAAATGCCCACGCCAAGCACGCCCGTTCCGAAGAATGGGCGGCCGGAGAAGGACGTGAGAGGTATGACCTGGTCACTGCCCGGGCCGTCGCTCCGCTGGGTGCGCTGGCCGAACTCGCATCACCTCTCCTCGCCCGGGACGGACACCTGGTCGCCTGGAAGGGCGAGCCCGAGGAAGACCAAGAGGCGGTCATCGCCGACAACGCCGACCGTCTGGCCATGGAAGTCACGCGGCGAGAATCCGTAGTGCCCTATTCCGGATCACGTGAGCGCAGCCTCTACGTGCTGACCAAGACCGGCCCCACCCCCGGGGGCCTTCCCCGGCGCGCCGGCATGGCAAGAAAACGGCCAATGGGCCGAAAGAAGTCGACCCGGCTTTGCGGCCATGGCGACAAAGTCTCTAAGCTGGCCTTCACATGACTTTTTCCTCGTCCACGTGTGAATTCCTGCCTGCCGCGAAGGCCCGGATTTGATCTACGCAGTTGCCAACCAGAAGGGCGGCGTCGGAAAGACGACGACCGCCGTCAACCTCGGCGCGGCCTTTGCCCGGATGGGCAAGCGCGTGCTAGTCGTAGACCTTGACCAGCAGGCCAACGCGACCGTCGCCTTCGGTCTCGACAAGTCCGACCTGCCGACCACTTACGAGGTCCTGAGCGGGGAGGTCACCCTGAACGACGCCGCCCTCCCGGCCGGTCCCGAAAACGTGTGGCTCGCCCCGGCAAGTCGCGACCTGGCCGGCGCCGTGGTCGAACTCCCCCGGCTCGACGATCCCAATACCCGCCTGACTGCGCAACTGGGACCACTCGACGAAAACTTCGACATCGTCCTGATCGACTGTCCACCGGCGCTCGGACCGATCACGGTCAACGCCCTGGTTGCCGCCGACCGCGTGATAATTCCGGTTCAGGCCGAGTACCTGGCCCTCGAGGGTCTGGTCGAATTCCTCGACACGATCAAGATGGTCCGCCAGCAGCTCAATCCCTCGCTTGAGCTTGGCGGCATCCTCGTCACAATGCATGACGAGCGGACCCGCCTCGCACAGCAGGTCGAAGCGGAACTCCGGGACCATTTCTCCGAAACCGTCTTCCGAACCGTCATCCCACGCACCGTCCGGGTGGCGGAAGCGCCAAGCTATGGCATCCCCGTGACCGAGTATTCCCCCACATCCCGCGGCTCCGAGGCTTACCTGGCTCTCGCTGACGAGGTGAACGCACGTGGCTGAAAAGCGCGGTCTAGGCAAGGGCCTGGGCGCCATCCTGCCCGAGAGCGCGACCGGCCCCGACATGCGGGAGCTACCGGTCAAGTCGATCGATCGCAATCCGGAGCAGCCACGGACGAACTTCTCCGAATCCGCCCTCGAGGCGCTCTCGGAATCGATCAAGGCCAGCGGAGTGGTCCAACCACTTATCGTGAGGCCGGCCGGGCGGGGCAAGTACGAGATCATCGCCGGCGAGCGTCGCTGGCGGGCCGCCCAGATGGCCGGGGTCGAGAAGGTGCCAGTCGTGATCCGCGACTCCGACGAAGCCGACCGGCTCGAGGTCGCCCTGATCGAAAACATGGTCCGGGAAAACCTGAACCCGGTCGAAGAAGCCAAGGCCTGCGCCGCCCTGGTCGAGGACCTCGGTCTGAGCAAGGAAGAGCTCGGCAAGCGGGTCGGTCGCAGCCGCCCCCAGATCTCCAACCTGATCCGTCTCCTCGACCTCCCCGACGACGTGCTCGACATGCTGGAACAGGGCGAGCTTTCCGAAGGCCATGGTCGCGCCATCCTTCAGGTTCCGGATCACGCCGACCGCCGCAAACTCGCCAAGCAGGCCCGCAAGGAAGGATGGTCGGTCCGCCAGACCGAGTCCGGTGCCCGGGCCCTGGCTGAAGCTCCGAAGAAGCAGGGCGCCAGGAAGTCACTTTCAGCCGAAGAGAACGAGGCGATCGCGACCGCAACGGAAAAGCTTGAGACCGGACTCGACCGGCCGGTGAGGATCAAGCCGAAGGGCAAGGGCCTAGTGGTCGAGATCGAACTCGAGGATCTCAGCCAGGCAATCGAAATCGCCGACCGCCTCACCTGAACGACGAGCCGACGCCGCGGCCCGGCCACAGTTAGAATCCTCGGTCCCTCGAGGGCGATTAGCTCAGTTGGTTAGAGCGCATCTCTGATAAGGATGAGGTCCCTGGTTCGAATCCAGGATCGCCCATAAGCATGCGGAGTCAGACGGGGTCCGACCCCTCCGCCCGGTTCAACCCGACCCGCCCCCTCGCAAAACGGATGGTTGGGTGGGTCTCTCCCCGACGGGACAACCACTGGCCCTAGGGAAACACGTCGAGCTACCTATAATCGGTGTCTCATGCGCGAGGTACAGATCTATGGAGTCAGCTTTGACATGGTCGGCAAGCAGCCGATCGTGCTGTTGAAGACGGTTGACGACAATCGGTACCTGCCGATCTGGATCGGTCATCCCGAAGCCGCGGCGATCCTGATGAAACTCCAGGGTGCCGACACCCCACGTCCGATGACCCACGACCTGATGGTCGACATGCTCGACCAGGTTGAGACCAAAGTCGAACGGATCACGGTCAACGACCTTCGCGACAACACCTTCTTCGCGACCATCGTCCTCTCGGTCAACGGCACCGAAATCGAGATCGACTCGCGCCCTTCCGATGCCCTCGCCCTCGCGGTCCGGGTTCAGGCCCCGATCTTCGTCGCCGAGGAAGTCATCGACGAGTCGTCGATCGAGTTCGATCAGGGCATCGAGGACAACGAGCAGGTAGTCGAGAAGTTCAAGGACTTCCTCGACGACGTCTCCCCCGAAGACTTCATGCAGGATTCCTGAGTCTGCCGCAGCGCCGCGGCTACATCAACCAAGCCTCAGTCAGTGTTTGCCAGACGACGGAGCCGGTTCATCCGTTCTTGGCTTCTGTGAACCGGCGGGTTCGACTGGGAGGCGGAGCGAAGCTCGCCGACTCCAGTTAAGCGACGGACAGGTCCAGGATCTTCTGGACCATGGCGTTGAAACCGAGGCCGGCGGCTTCGGCTGCCTGGGGAAGAAGGGAGGTTTCGGTCAGGCCGGGGATCGCGTTTACCTCGAGGATCTGGGGACCGTCCTCGGCGAGGATCAGATCGACCCGGGAAAAACCTGAACACCCCAAAGCCTCGTAGGCGGCGAGGGCGACCCTTTCGACCTCGGATGCCTCCTCATCGGTCAGACCGGCCGGGCATTCGAAACTCGCCGCCCCGATCTCGTAGCGCGCCTCGAAGTCGTAGGTGGGACTCTCGGTGGGGATCGCTTCGACCACCGGAAGGGCTTCTCCGCCGATCACCGACACGGCCAGCTCGCGACCACTGACCCAGGTTTCGAGCAGGGCCCGGTCGTCGTAACTGAGGGCGGTGATCAGGGCGTTCGGGATCTGCTCCAGCTCGGTCACCACCTTCACCCCGAGTGAGGAGCCCTGCGAGCAGGGCTTTGCTACCAGAGGCAGACCCACCCGTTCCACGGCTGCGCTGAAAGTCGAGGCGGCGCCGAAATCGCGGATCGCGGCCTCGCTGTAGGTAACCCAGTTCGGGGTCGGCAAACCGTTCTCCCGCAGGATGTACTTGGCGAGGCTCTTGTCCATGCAGCGTTTGCAGGCCGCAACCCGGGGACCGGTGTGGGGAATGTCGAGCAGCTCCAGCAGGGCCTGGACCGTGCCGTCCTCGCCCTCGGTTCCGTGCAGGGCGATGAAGGCGACGTCGGGGCGGTTCTTCTCGAGCCGGCCGACCAGATCCGACCCGAGATCGAGTACCTCAACCTCGTGACCGAGATCGAGCAGCGCCTCGGTCACCCTCTGGCCCGAACGGATTGAGACCCCCCGCTCGAGTGAACGCCCGCCCTGAAGCAGTGCAACTTTCATGACGGGTCCTCCTCGGGCCTGGGCGGAAGCTTCATTTCGATTCCGCCTTCGTCAGTGGAAGATTGCGGCGGAAGCTTCATTTCATCAGTCGAAGTCATTGTCTCGTAGAGCTTCAGCATCTCGCGGGCGACCTGACCGATCCGGCGGATGCCCTCGATTATCTCGTCCTCCTTCACGCCGGAGAAGTTCAGTCGCATCGAGCTGGTGCCGCGCCCATCGACGTAAGCACTCGGACCGGGTACGAAGGCCACATTGCGCGAAAGTGCCTTGGCCAGCAGATCCTCGGTGCTCAGCACTTCCGGCATCGTCGCCCAGATGAAGAGGCCGCCCGACGGCTTGTTCCACGTGGCGCCGTGGGGGAAGTACTCCGCCATGGCACTGACCATCACGTCGCGCCGGGCCCGATAGATCCCGGTCAATTCTTCGACGTACTCGCGCCAGGCACCATCGCGGAAAAAGTGGCCCGCGAAATCCTGGGTCAGGGTCGACGTGCAGAGGTCGGCCCCTTGTTTTCCGACCACCACCTTCTCCCGGATCGGGGTCGGGGTGACCAGCCAGCCGATTCGCAGACCGGCCGAAAGGATCTTCGAGAAGGTGCCGAGGTAAACGACGAAGTTGCCGCCGTCGAGGCTGTAGAGGGTGGGCAGGGACTCGCCTTCGAAACGAAGCAACCCATACGGGTTGTCCTCGACGACCAGGATCTCGCGGGACTGCGCGATCTCGACCAGGCGTCGACGCCGCTCCAGCGAAAGGGTCACGCCACCCGGGTTCTGGAAGGTCGGGATCGAGTAGATGAACTTCGGCCTCTTGCCCTCGGCGTCGAGTCGCTCGAGCATTTCCTCGAGCAGGTCGATCCGCATCCCGTCGGAGTCCATCTCGATCTGGCGGACGTCGGCCTCGTAGGAACAGAAGGTCGGGATCGCGCCCGGGTAGGTGGGGGCCTCGCTGATGATCACGTCACCGGGATCGATCAGAACCTTGGTGATCAGGTCGATCGCCTGCTGTCCGCCGGTGGTCACCGTGATGTCCATCGCGTCGACCCGCGTGTTCTCGGCCGCCATCACCTCGACGATCTGCTCCCGGACCAGCATCGAACCCTCGGTCGGCCCGTACTGAAGCACCTCGGCCACGGCGGTCTTCTCGATCCGGTGCATCTCCGCGGCAAAGGCCTCGGCCGGGAAAGTCGAGGTGTCGGGCAGGCCGCCGGCCAGTGAGATCACTTCCGGTCGAGCCGTGATCTCCATCATGTCCCGCATCGCCGAAGACCGCATTACACGGGTCCGCTTGGCGAAAAGCGAGGCGTATCGCTCGAGGTCTTTGGCCCGGGTCTGTTGACGTCGGGGAGGTGGTGAGGCCGCCATCCTTCTATTCTGCCGGTATCGGTACTTTCGAGACAATCTGCTTCGCCGTCGGAATCGGCATTGCCACCGGAATGATCGCCGGCACGACCGGGCTTGAAGGCTCGGCCCGTGGCCGGATGGCCGTTCTCGCCGGGATCATCGGCGCGGTTCTGGGATACCTCGGCGCTTCGGTTCTGGACGGCCAGAAGATCATCGGGGTCCTGGTTGCCGCGATCGCGGCCGTTCTCGCAACCGCGGTGGTTTCGGATGTGATCGCCGGCGCCCAGAGACGCGGCGCCACCTGGGCCCTGTCCCTGATCCTCGTCTTCGCGGCATTGGTGATTGCGATCATCTGCGTCGTCGTTCCGTACTTCGCGATCCTCCCGGCAGCCTTCCTCGCCTACCTCGCCTGGCGTCGCCGGCAGCAGGCGGACCGCAAGCACGCCGGTCTTCGCGTCCTCCGTTAGGAGACTCCTGTGGCCAAAAAGCTGGTCCTCGCCTACGTCGACTCGCTCCGGACCGACATGCTCCGGCAGACCATCGACGAGGGGCGCGCTCCCACCTTCAGCCGCCTGCTGAAGCGCGGCACCCTGGTCGAAGACTGCATCTCCTCGTTTCCTTCGGTTACCCCGGTCGCTTCGGCCGAGATGGTGACCGGGGTCCAGTCCGACGCCCACTGGATCAGCGGCATGAACTGGTTCCACCGGGCCGAGCAGCGATACGTCGAGTACGGCTCATCACTTGAAGCGACCCGGGCCTTCGGCCTTTTCCGCTCGCTTCACGACCTCGTCTACAACATGAACCTGAGCCACCTCAGTCCCTCCGTCGAGACGGTCTTCGAGACCCTCGATGACGCCGATGTCCGCACCGCCTCGACTCCTTTTCTGATCTACCGGGGCCGTCACCGGCACGACGTCAACCTGGAAGGGATCACCGGCAAGGCGATCGAGGCGGGACTGCTCAGGTTCGAGTATGGAACCTGGGGTCCGCGCGAACTCTTCTACGGCGACCTCTACTCGTCGATGGAAACCAGCTGCAAGCCGAGTTCGATCCCGGGCAAACGCGACATGTACTCGGCCTGCTGCGGGGCCGAGCTGATCTCCCGCGACCGCTTCGACTTCATGCTGCTCGCCTTCCCCGACAACGACAATTACTCGCACCGGCACGGCCCGCTCGCTTCGGTCCGTTCGATCGAGCGGGCGGACTACTGCATGGCCGAGGTGATCCAGTCGGCCGGCGGGGTCGAACCTTTCCTCGCCGATCATGCCCTGATCCTGCTCGCCGACCACGCCCACACCGCGGTCGAGAAAACCTGCGACGTGATCGATTGGATGAGCCACAAGTGGAAGGTTCTGCCGCCCTCCTCCGAGGATCCGAGTGTGGCCGAGGTCGCGGTCAGCCCGACCTCCCGGGCGGCGCACATCTACCTCCTGGCCGAGCAGGGCAACCCGGTCCGGCACCGGCGGATCCGCGAACACCTCGCCGCGCTCGAGGGCACCGAACTGATCGCCTGGACCGAACGCGACGGCGAGCCGGTCGCAAGAACCCCGAAGCCGGGCCACCTCGAACCCGGCAACGTGGCCGTGGTCGAACGCGACGGTCGCCGCCTCGACTTCCACCCGACCCTGGTGAAGCAGGATGCGGACCGAAATCGTCGCGAAGCTGCTTCACCATCCGGGAGCGAGGGTCGTGAAACGGTGGTCGACCGGCGGGGCCGGGAGTGGAGCATCAGCGGCAACATCGAGGCGCTTGGCGCGTCGGTCGAGGACGGCAGGATCGAGATGCCCGATTTCCCGGACGGTCTTGGTCGCCTCTGGGCCGCACTGGTCGCACCGCATGGCGGCGATCTGATCGTCTCGCTCGAGCTTGGCTACGAATGTGTCGACTGGGGCGGCACCGCCCACGTCCCCGGCGGCAGCCACGGCTCCCTCCGCAAGGAAGACTCCGAGGGCCCCCTCCTCTTCGTCGGCTGCGGCCCGAATGACCCCGACCCGGGAATCGCCGCAACCCACCAGGCCCGAAACCAATGGGGCCTCCAGGATGTCGCCCCGATCATCAGGGACTTCTTCCGAACCTGACTGCAGTCGGCGAGGTTCGCCCCGCCTCCAATCTGAACCCATCCCTCCCGTTCACACGATCAAAACGGTTGGGAGGGCTTTACCTGCCGGCCCAGGAGTGGCAGAAACGAGTCGTTAAGGGGCAGGTTCCAGGACCTGCTCGAAATCGGTGGCGAGACCGTCCTCCCCGATTTCAATTGCGGCCCCCATGACCCAGACATCGTCGGTGGCTGATTCGAAGCGGATCGGCATGTTCGTCCGCATCTTCTCGATCACCTGTTCCTTCTTGACTCCGAGAACGGAATCTCGGGCGCCGGTCATGCCAGCGTCGGAGATGAAAGCGGTTCCCTTCGGCAACACCCGGCCGTCGGCAGTGGGCACATGGGTGTGGGTGCCGAGCACGGCCGATACCCGCCCGTCGAGGTACCAGCCCATCGCCACCTTCTCGCTGGTTACCTCGCCGTGGAAGTCGACGACCACCGTCTTCACCCCCGACTTCTCGAGCTCGGAAAGGATCAGGTCGGCCTCGTCAAAAGGCGAACGGGCGGCGTCGAGGCCGATCATCCCGATCAGGTTGATCACTCCGACGCGGACCGGCCCGGAACCGTCAGCCGGGTTCACCTCGACCACGCAGTGACCCTTGCCGGGATTGGCCCGCCGGTAATTGGCCGGCCGGATCACCCGCTCGGCCCGGTCGAGGTAATCCCAGCTGTCACGCTGGCGGTAGGTGTGGTTGCCGAGGGTGATCACATCGGCCCCGCAGTCGAATATGTCGCGGGCTGTCTTCTCGGTGATTCCGAGCCCGCCGGCAGAGTTCTCGCCGTTGACGACGATCATGTCGGGCGCGTGTTCCTCCCGCAGCCGCGGCATCACCGCCGCGAGTCCTTTCCGGCCCGGACTACCAACCACATCACCTATGAACAGAAGCTTCACCGGACCGACCCTAGCGGCATGTCGTAGGTTCCCACCGGTGGAATCACTGTTGAAAGGCCCGGCTCTTGCTGCGCGGGGGGTCAGCAAGGCATTCGAAGGCCGAGTCGCACTCGATGGAATCGACTTCGAGGTGGGGGCCGGTGAAGTGGTTGCCCTGATCGGTCCGAACGGAGCCGGCAAGACCACGCTGCTCTCGATCCTCGCCGGGATCGCCGAGCCCGACTCAGGCCAGGTCGAGGGAAACGGCGTCGCCTGGGTTCCCCAGCAGGCCGCGCTCTACCGGCGACTCAGCGTGCGCGAGAACCTGAGTCTTTTCGCCCACCTCCAGCGCGACGCCGGACAGACCGACGAGGACCCCGACTCGATGGTCACCCGGATGATCGAGCTGACCGGCCTGGGCGAGCGGGCCGATGACCGGGTCGG
This sequence comes from Actinomycetes bacterium, assembly GCA_023436605.1. Lineage (GTDB taxonomy): Bacteria > Actinomycetota > Thermoleophilia > Solirubrobacterales > 70-9 > 67-14. The sequence continues at coordinate 44,107 of JAEZIQ010000162.1, forward strand.
CACCCTCTCCGGCGGCAACCAGCAGCGGGTCAACATCGCGATCGGCCTGATGGCCGGTCCTTCGGTGCTCTTGCTCGACGAGCCCAGCGTCGGGCTCGACCCGGCCCAACGCGAACGACTCTGGGGTTTCGTGCTCGGGCTGGTCGGCGAAGGCACCGCGGTCACCTTCTCCACCCACGACATTCAGGAAGCGGAGCGCTACGCCGAACGGATCGTCGTGATCGCCGAAGGCGAACAGATCTTCGACGGGACCGCCGACGAGTTGCGTCAGACGGTTGCGGGTGAAGGCAACGCCGCTGATCTCGAGACGGCTTTCCTCTCCTTCCTCCGGGCGCGGGGGCACTGATGCGCTGGCTTCTGGTCAAGGATCTTCAGATCCTGAAGCGCTCGCCGCTTCAGCTGGCGCTGCTCGTCCTCTATCCGATCGTGATCGCGCTGCTGGTCGGCTTTGCGATGACGAGGGACCAGGATCAGACCAAGGTCGCTCTCTACAACGCGATGCCGGCCGGTTCGCCGCTCGGCTTCGGCGGTGAAGAGGTGGACGGCGACGAGATCCGTGACCAGCTCTGCGACCGGGTCGAGTGCCTCTCGGCCGACAGCACGGAGGACGCGACGAAAATGGTCGAATCGGGCGAGGCCACCGCCGCGGTGATCCTGCCGGAGGACCTTGGCGACAAGATCCTCTCACTGGCTTCGTTCAACCCCCAGTCCCCGGAGATCCAGGTAATCGTCAACGGATCGAACGCGGTCGAGAACGAGGTGACCGACGACCGGATCGAGGCGATGCTTTCCGAGGCGAACCTGCTGCTGGCCAAACGGCTCTCGGAGGCGGCCAATCAGTACCTCGACCTGATCCTCAAGGGCGGCCAGTTCAATCTCTTCGGCCAGGAGCTCGAAGTGCTGGGGCTCCAGAAGAGCGAGCAGATCCTCAAACGCCTGGAAAACAAAGTGCCGGCCGGGACCGATCGCGAGGAGCTCAGGCGGGCGATCCGGTTCGCCGGTCTGGCGACCGACAACCTCGATCTGGCGGGTCCCCTCCTGACCGCGATCACCCAGCCGATCACAGCCGAAAAGATCGAGGTCGGTGACGAGGCCCCTTCACTCGACACCTATGCGATCGGAGTCACGGTGACCTTCGCCCTGATGTTCGTAACCGTCCTGCTGGTCGCCGGGTCGCTAGCTCTCGAAAAAGAGGAGAACGCCTTCACCCGCCTCACCGCCGGTCTCGTTTCACGGCTCCAGATCCTGATCGCCAAGGTAGGGCTCGGATCCGTGATCGGATTCGGGGTCTCCCTGATCCTGATCGTCGGGCTCGGGTTGTTCGTCGGGATCGAGTGGGGACGAGCGCCCTACTGGCTGCTGGCCCTCGTCTTCGGAGCGGCTGCCTTTTCGGCCGGCGGGGCGGCGCTCGGTTCGGCCGCGCGAGAAGTCAGGGCCGCGACACTGGCCGCGGTGATGATCTGCCTGCCGGTTGCGCTGCTCTCGCTGGTGCCGGATGACGCGGTCGGCCCGGCGATCGAGACCGCGATCACCCTGGTCAGCGCGATCTTCCCCTTCCGCCCGGCTCTCGACGCGATCACTTCCGGCCTCGAAATCTCCGGCGCCGGAATCTGGCTCCCCCTCCTCCACCTCACAATCCTCACCGCGGCCTACACCGCCCTCGCCCGTCTCGCTCTCCGCAAGTTCTGACCATCTCCTGTCGGCAAGCTTCGCCCCACCTCCCGTCGCCGAGCTTCGCCCCACCTCCCAGGTCAACCCGCCCCATTTCGAGGTGGATGAAGTGAGTCACTATCGCCGCAAGCAGCCATCTCGTTTCTCCAAGAAAGAGCCGGCGAGCCGTGTCTGGTCATCTCTGCCGGAGGCATTCCCAATTCGCTTTGAGCCGCAGGGCCATTTCAGATCAAGTCGAGTTCCCGGGCGATCCGCCTGATCACCCCATCGGGGTCGGCCATGAACTCTTTCCAGGAGACCCGGATCACCTTGAATCCCCTGGACTCCAGAAACCGCTGCTTATCCCGATCCAGCTTCCGGGCGATCGGATCGGTGTGGAAGGCATCACCGTCGAGCTCCAGCACCACTCGCTTCCCTCGCCAGAGGCAGTCAACCTCCCGACCAAAGATCTTCGCGTTGACCTCGGGCATCTCGTAACCCTCCTTGACCCAGGCGAGCAGGAACAACCCCTCGAGAACTGACCGGATGCGTTCCAGCTCCGGGACCCACAGCCCCAGCAGCGGCTTGAGTTTCGAAACGCCGCGCCGTCCCAACGATCTCCGGATGCAGAACTCGAGATCCCGCTCGGTGAACAAGCCCAGACGGCAGAGCTCGAGGAACGCGAAACGGACATCTTCTTCCGTGGCGTCGACTGCGAAGTCGACCAGAGCCAGGGCGGCCCGCAGCAAGTTCAGGTCGTCCCTGCGGCGAACATCGCCCGGTTCGAACTTCCGGCGAACCAGCCGGACCCGGGTGTTCTTGAGGACCGGGGAAAGCCCCCACCGGTCCGTGGCCCGGTCGGACTCGTTGGCCACTTCGATCACGCGAGGGATCTCCTGCCGGATCCTGATCGCGCCCCAGGTTTCCAGGGCGGTTCGACCGGTGAGAACGGAACCCGGGCCGGCGGCGATCAGGCCGGCTCTCAGAGCAGCTTTTCGGGTCTGGACATCCAGACCGTAGGAATAGACCCCTCGGAATGACTTCACCAACCGACCGCTTCTTCGCCAGCTGCGAAGCCGGTGAGGGCTGAAACCCTGTTGCAGAAGTTCGGCTCGGCCGGCGACGAAATCGTGCTTCGCCATGTGCCGGTAGAGGGCCCTGAGGTCTGGTTCCGGCTGAGGGATTGGTTCCGGCGAGGACTCCATGGTTCAAGGTTGTCGCGGAAAACCTCACCTGTGGTACGACAGGTGTGACAAATGTGCAACGGACCGGGGCGTCTGCCTGGTCGAGCTTCCTCAGGGTGGAGGCGTGGAGAGATGAGATGGCTGAACTGGGTTGTTATCGCCGCAAACGGCCGTCCCGAATCGTGTCGGGGTGCGTCGCGCGGGCGGGGACGGGGTTCGGGCTTATCTTCGTGCCTAGACTGGGTGCATGAGTTTTCCGAGTACCCGCCTGCGACGGCTCCGTAGGACCCCGGCCCTCAGGGGGCTGGTGCGTGAAACGGCGCTTTCCCCGGCGGATCTGATCCAGCCCCTTTTCGTTACCGCCGGAACCGACCTGCGTGAGCCGGTCGAGTCGATGCCCGGGATCAACCGCTTCTCGATCGCAGCCCTCGTCGAGGAAGCCGGCGAGATCGCCGAAGCCGGAATCCCGGCCGTGCTGCTTTTCGGGATTCCTTCCGAGAAGGACGAGGCGGGCAGCGGGGCCTACGACGACGAGGGCGTGGTCCAGATGGCGGTTCGCGCGCTCAAAGAGGCGCATCCCGACCTGATCGTGATCACCGACGTCTGTCTCTGCGAGTACACCGACCACGGACAGTGCGGTTTCGTCCGGGACGGCCAGGTCGACAACGACGTCACGGTCGAGCTGCTCGCCCGCACCGCGATCTCGCATGCCGAAGCGGGAGCCGACATCGTCGCGCCGAGCGACATGATGGACGGCCGGATCGGCTCGATCCGCTACCAGCTCGACGAGGAAGGACACCCCGACACGGCGATCCTCTCCTACGCCGCGAAATACGCTTCCGCCTTCTACGGTCCCTTCCGGGAAGCGGCTGGATCGACCCCGCAGGTCGGCGATCGCAAGGGCTACCAGCTGGACCCCGCCAACAGCGACGAAGCGGTACGCGAAGCGAAACTGGACCTCGAAGAGGGTGCTGACGCACTGATGGTCAAGCCGGCTTCCCATTACCTGGACATCGTGCGCCGGGTAAAAGATGAGACCGGTGCCCCGGTCGCGGCCTACCAGGTCTCCGGGGAGTACTCGGCGATCAAGGCCGCCGGTGCGAACGGATGGATCGACGAGAAGGCCGCCGTGCTCGAATCACTGGTTTCGATCCGCCGCGCCGGAGCTGACTTCATCGTCACCTACTTCGCCCGGGAAGCGGCAGGATGGCTCGAGTAGAAGTGGAGAGGAGCTGATGTCAGGTCTGAGCCGGGGAGCCCCCGACAAGGTCACGATCAAGGTCCGCGGGGACGGTTCACCGCTCGGCGGAAGCCAGTCCGAGGTCGACCATCAGGAAGAGCAGCGGGCCAAGGCCGAGGCAGCTCGGGCCGCAGCTGGTCGCGCCAGCAACGCCGAACTTTTCGAACGTGCCAGCCGGGTCCTGCCCGGTGGAGTGAACTCCCCGGTCCGGGCGATGCGCCAGGTCGGACTCGACCCGGTCTTCATCGAATCGGCCGAAGGGGCCGAGGTGATCGATCGCGACGGGCGCCGATACCTCGACTGGGTCGGTTCCTGGGGCCCGATGATCCTCGGTCACACCGATCCGGAAGTACTGGAGGCGATCGCGCAGGCGGCCGCCCTCGGAACCAGCTTCGGTGCCGCCACCGAAGCCGAAGTCGAACTGGGTGAGGAAGTCGCGTCGCGGATGCCCTCGGTCGAGATGATCCGCATGACTTCCTCCGGTACCGAGGCGGCGATGACCGCAGCCCGGCTCGCCCGCGCGGCAACCGGGCGCGAGGTCCTGGTCAAGTTCTCCGGCGCGTACCACGGTCATTCCGACGGATTGCTGGCCGAGGCCGGTTCCGGGGTTGCCACGCACGGCATCCCTTCGGGTCCGGGAATCCCGGCGGCCCAGGCAGCCGGCACCGTGGTGGTGCCCTGGAACGACCGCGCGGCGCTGAGCGAAGCTCTGAAGAATCACGACGTCGCGGCGGTCTTCGCCGAGCCGATCGCCGCCAACATGGGCGTCGTGCCCCCGGTTGAGGGCTACCTCGAGTTTCTCCGCGAGGCAACGAGGGAGGCCGACGCGCTGCTGGTCTTCGACGAGGTGATCACAGGTTTCCGCGTTGCCCGCGGCGGCGCCCAGGAGCTCTATGACATCACCCCCGACCTGACCGTGATGGGCAAGATCATTGGCGGTGGCCTGCCGGCAGCCGCGGTAGGTGGCCCCCGGGCACTGATGGAGCAACTCGCTCCCTCCGGTGACGTCTACCAGGCGGGCACACTCTCCGGCAACCCACTCGCGGTAGCCGCCGGCCTGACCACGCTGCGCCGCCTCGACGATGAGGCCTACGCCCGACTCGGAGTCCTGACCGACCGCCTGGTCGCCGGGCTCAGCAACCTGGCCGAGGAGCACAACCTCAACGTCGCCTCGGCCCCCGGTCTGGTCACCCTCTTCTTCTCGGCTCTGCCCGTACACGACTTCGCCGGAGCGATGGCGACCGACCGCGAACGGCATGCCGCCTTCTATCGGGCGATGCTGGAACGGGGCATCTGGTTGCCGCCATCCCAGTTCGAAGCCTGGTTTATCTCGCTCGCCCACGATGAGATCGCGATCGACCGGACCCTGATGGCTTCGGCCGAGGCGCTGGCCGCGACCGCTCCGGGAAGGGCGATCGGTTGAACGCAGCAAGTCCGCTGGAACGCCTCGCCGCCCGAGTGCGCGAGGAGGGTCCGCCCCTGCTTACCCGGGACGCGGAAGAGCTGGCTCTGCTGGAGCCGGCCGCGACTCCTTTCGGTGAACTGGTCGCCAACGGCCCCCGGACCGCGGAGCGGAGAGACGAGTATGCCTTCGTGGTCGAAGCCGTCCGGGAGGGTTATCTCTGCCATTACGGCAGTCCGCGGGTCCTCGTCAAAGCGGACCCGGACCTCGCTCTTTTGGCCGGCGATCTCTTCTACGCGATCGGTATTCGCGGTCTCGCCGACCTCGACGACCTCGAATCCACAGGAATCCTGTCGGATTTGATCCGGGTTGCCGCCGACCTCCAGGCGGCCGGCCGTCCCGACCTCGCCGAGACTTTGTGGCTGGGTCAGATTGTCGCATTGGCATGCGGAAAAAGCGACTCCTACGACGAGATGCTGGCGGCTCTCGAGCAAGGCCAGGAGGGGGCTGGAGAGGCCCTTTCCGGCTGGTCGAAAGGGCAGGCTGAGGCGAGTGGGCTCGGGCGGGAATTCGACACAGCGCTGACTGCAATAGACTCCGGCCCGTCGAATTTCTAGAAGCGTGTCTGATCCGTTGAACAAGAACTCCGAGACGGGGGAAACCCCCCGCGTCAAACTGCCCCCGGCCGAACCCCGCGGCTACTTCGAAGGCGAGTCCATGACTCGTCGTCACGTCTTCACGGTCGCCAGCCAGGCGATCGGTGGCGTCGCCGCGGCCGCGGTCGTCCTGCCCGTGCTCGGGTTCGCCGTCGCTCCGCTCTTCACCCGCGGAGAGGAACGGTGGGAGGCGGTCGGCCCGGTCGACCAGTTC
>JAEZIQ010000006.1 GCA_023436605.1 Actinomycetes bacterium
TCGTTGCTCCGGGGGCCGGAATCCACCCGGAACTGAACACTGAACGGAATCTAGCCGAAAAGGTGTCCACCCAGTATTTGTCGCACATGAGCGGGACCCGTGAGGTTCTGGTCTGGCGTCAGGGCAAACGCTCAGCGGGCCCGCAGCGATAGCTCGAGTGCGAGGCGGTGGTCGGGACGGTCGAGCTTGTCGCCGAACAGTTCACGCAGCCGGGCGATCCGGTACCGGGCGGTCTGCGGGTGGATGTCGAGGCTGCGGGCCATCTCGGCCGCGTTGCCTGAATTCTCGACGTAGGCAAGGGCGGTCTCGGCCATCCGAGCCCGGGCCTTCGGGGTAAGGTCGCCGATCGGTGCCATCGTCTGCTCCCGCAGCCGGTTGATCAGGTCGCGACTGCGGTAGAGAGCCAGGTCGACGAGGTTCTCCTCGGCTCTGATCAGGCCGTCGGTCGAAAGCGCGCCGGCGTCGGCCGCCTCGAGGGCGGTTCGGGCGAGTTGCCAGGATTCGGCGAAGCGGGTCGGGCCCCCGGGCGGACCCATTGCGCAGGTTCGGCCCGCCAGCGCGGTACTGATCACCCGCAAGCGGCCGGGGCCGACCGGGTCGGGCAGGGCAACGCAGCCGAAACCGTCGACCGTGGCCGAGATCACACCGATGGGGAGGACTCGGGTGACCTCGGCCAGGTCGCGTTCGTGGCAGGCGATTGCCGCCAGGTTTCTGGGGATCTGCCAGGCAGCCAGCCTGGCCGCGCCTTCGATCTCGTGGAAGTCGGGATTCGACTGCAGCAAAAGGGCGACCAGCTGTCGCTCTCTTCTCAACCGGGCCCCCTGCTGCTTGAACTGTGCGTTCGCGTAGCCCTCGGTCGAGTCGGCCGAAAGCTCGTCGATGTAGACGAAGATCGATTCGGCCAGCAGGCTCAGAGTCTTGCCATCGAGTCCGGCTTCCAGACTGGCCTCGGCGATCCGGCGCCAGGCGATGCGGGCGCCGATCCGGTAGGCGGACTGCAGCGAATCGAGCGGACGCCCGTTGCGGAACTCGCCCCGGCCGAGGATCACATAGACCTTGCGACTCGCCCGGCGGTCTGCATCCGGATTCCGGATCAGGACGACGAACTGGCCGAGCGCCTCGCCGACGCCGCGATAGACGGCCCGCCCGAACGAGCCTTCCAGAGGCCGGGCGTATTCCGGGATCTCGTTGCCGATCGACTCGAGGATCTCGTCGGCGATCCCGGCGAGTTCCGGCTCGACCACGTCGGCGACTTCGGGTTTCAGCTCGCGCCACGGCTCTTTAGGTGAAATTCTTATAAGAACACTTATAACAATTACGTCAGATGGCTTTCAAACTCACCAAGAAATATTAGGTTTCACACGATAGATTCGCCCCCATGACGCAGCACTCGATGCCCCTGCTCGACAAGATCGTGAATCTGTTCGCCGTGGTGATCCCCTTCCTCGCCACTATCGCCGCGATCGTCATGTTCTGGAACCAGATCGTCACCGTGACCGACCTGGCGATCTTCGCCGTGATGTACGTCCTCACCGCGACCGGCATCACGATCGGCTTCCACCGCCTGCTCACCCACCGTTCCTTCCAGACCTTCAAACCGGTCGAGTACCTCTTCGCGATTCTCGGATCGATGGCCGTCCAGGGCCCGGTCAACACCTGGGTCGCCGACCACCGCAAACACCACGCCCACACCGACCGTGAAGGTGACCCGCACAGCCCTCACGTGGGACACGACGGCGGGGTGAAGGGCGTCCTGCAGGGCCTGTTTCACGCCCACGTCGGCTGGACCTTCACCGAACACGGCAAGGCCGACCAGGAGAAGTACGCCCGGGACCTCTACGAAGACCGGGGAATGCGCTTCATCAGTGACTGGTTCGTACTCTGGGTGATTCTCGGCCTGCTGATCCCGGCTGCCGCCGGTTATCTGCTCACCGGGACTGCGGCCGGAGCGGCCGGCGGTTTCCTGTGGGGTGGTCTGGTTCGGGTCTTCTTCCTCCACCACGTGACCTGGTCGATCAACTCGGTCTGCCACTTCCTCGGAAGCCGCCGCTTCGACGTCGACGACGAATCGACCAACGTCTTCTGGCTCGCCCTGCCCTCACTGGGCGAGGCCTGGCACCACAACCATCACGCCTTCCCGCGCTCGGCCAACCACGGCCTCAAGAAGTGGGAGCTTGACCCCAGTGCCTGGATCATCGCCGGGATGGAGAAGGTCGGCCTCGCGAAGAAGGTGGTCCGGATTTCCCCGGAACGCCAGCAGGAAAAACTGGTCAACCCGAAGCAGCCGAAAGTCCCGGCCGAGCCCCGACCCCAGGAGTAACGCGCAGCCCCGCGGGCGTGCTCGCGGGGCGGTCCGCCCGCCGGTTGACGGGGCGGTCCGCCCGCCAGTCGAGGTTGAAGATTGGAGCGCTATATGGCGAGAACTTCAAGCTCAAGCCGTGGAACGGAAAGATCAGGTTAGGTCAAGCTCGGCGAGGCGTTTCCATTCGGGCTTGTCCTCACGCCAGCCCTCTTCGGTCCGGCGGTACTTCCAGTAGCCGGTGGCCGAGAGGTCCTCGAGGCTCACTCCGCGTTCGCGGGCAAGGTGCTTGCGAACGTCGCGCACCATGCCAGCTTCGCCGTGAACAAAGGCCTGACCGCGGCCTTCGGGGAACTCCAGTGATTCGACCACGCGCAGAATTCGCGGCTCAGCCGTGTGAGCCGTACCGTTCCGGTGAAGCCAGGTCACGGCTGCCCCAGCCGGCACGACCAGGGCGGCACTCGTTTCCAGGGCCCGCTGCTCCTCCTCGTCTTCGACTTCGAGCACGACAAAGACGGGCCTTCCTTTCGGGATGCGGTCAAGCGCCACGGCTATCGCCGGGATCGCTGCCTCGTCACCGGCCAGCAGATACCAGGCTGCCTCCGGGTCAGGAGCGTAGGCGCCGCCCGGTCCGACGATCTGGGCGAGGTCGCCGGGTTTCGCGTTCTCTGCCCATACCCCCGCCAGTCCGGAGCCGTGGGTGACGAAGTCGATCGTGATCCGGCCGGCGTCGGGGTCAGCGTCACGGACCGTGTAGGTGCGCTGACGGTGCCACTGGTCCCGGTCAAGGCTTTCCTTGATCTGAACCTGGTCGAAGGGCACTGAGTAGGAGGCACCCGGCGGGGGCAGCTGGAGCTTCACGTAATGGTCGGTGAACTCGCCGACCGGGAATCCCCGCAGATCTCCAGACTCGAAGACGATGCGGATCATGTGGGAAGTAAGCGGCTCGGTCGAGGCCACGGTGACCACGATCGGGATGCGGGGACTCAAATCGCCTTTCGGACCATCAGGTGGGGAGCGCCAGGTGACCGGCCACTACTTTCCGGAAAAGGCCTTGGTGACGAGCTCGGTGACCCGGGCGCGGTCTTCCTTGGCGACCAGCTTCGATTGCTTGGTCGGTATGACGATGTCGAGGAACTCCTTGCGCTCGGCTGGAGTGAGGTTGTTGTAGAGCCGCTGGGTGTGATGGCTCAGCCAGCGGGCCCGCATCCAGACCGCAGGCCAGTCGACCTTCCTGCCGTACTCCCAGGCCCTTCCGGCGAGGCCGACGGCGACCCCCGCTCTTTTCGCTTTCGACTGTCTTGCCATGGGTGCAGGATACGACCCGGCAAACCTTGCGGTGCTTCGCAAAAAGTCCGCAAGGGTCATTCGCGAGTTTTCCCTTCCCGTCAACGACCCGGGAGAACCCGTATGAACACAGACATCAAGACCTTCAGGCGTTTCGTGCTCGCCCTGATCTCGATCCTCTTCTTCGGCCTCGCTGCGAACTCGCTGGCCCAGGGCAAAGTCAAAGTGGTCAAGACCCAGTACCGGGTCCAGTTGACCGGCATTCACGTCCACGACTGGCACGAGCAAAGCTCGGACTACGGACAGAGCAATCGCGCCTGGACCCAGGAGAAAGGGACCATCATCCACGGCTTTCACACGAAAGGAAGGGGTGTCCTCTTCCGGGGCATGGAGTTCAAGGGCAAGCTGCCACCGCAGCTTCGGGGAATCCCGATGCAGCTCACGCCGGTCGGTCGTCCCGTCGCGAAGGCAAACAGCCGGCAGAAAATCACGATCAAACGCAATCGCCTGCCCGACTGCGGCGGTGAACTTGGCGAATGCACCGGCAACGAGCCACGAGGTGTCAAGACGACATCCAAACAGTGTTCGAACCCCAACGCACGCCGCCCGTTCTCCTTCGAATACGACAAGAAGAAGCCCCTGAAGCTCACCTTTCCGTTTGAAGCCGGCGATTACGACTTTTGCGGCAGGAAGTACCCTTACTACTCCTCGATCTCCGAGCTTCCCCGCGAACTTCGGGTTTACGGCGGCATCGAGAGGATCGCCGGCATGAAGCGGGGCGAACGAGAGAAGATGAAGTTCTCGAGGGAAATCGGCGAGGTCGTGCCGCCGGACTCTTACGATGTCAGGGTCGTCAAGAAGTGTCCGTCGATGTCAGGGCCCGGCATCAAGCGCTGCTGGACCACCGACCTCACCTACGAGATAGTCCGGCTCAAGTAGTCGACGGCCGGTTCCCGGGACCTGGCTACTTCACGGAGTTGATGGTGAAGACCCGCTCGCCCTTCGGGGTGGCGATCTTCACCTCTTCTCCGACCTCCCGGTTGCGCAGGGCCTGGCCGACCGGGGATTCGGCGCTGAGCCGACCTTCGGCAAGGTTGGCCTCGGTCGAACCGACCAGGGTCCAGGTGTGGGTGCGGCCGGCATCGTCGGTCAGTTCAGCGGTGCGACCGAAGGCGAATGTGGTGGAGCTGGCGGTGTCGACGTCGGCGACAACGGCGTTCTTCTCCCGCTCACGGAGCCGCTGGATCTTGGTCTCCAGATGAGCCTGGTCTTCCTTGGCGATGTGGTACTCGGCGTTCTCTTTCAGGTCGCCGAGTTCCCTGGCAACCTTGAGCCGTTCGGCGATCTTTTCCCGGGCCGGCCCTTCGAGCTCTTCCAGTTCCGCCTTCAGTTGGGCCAGTCCTTCGGCGGTGATCGACTCGCCGGTCTGCTCTGAATCAGTCATTGCTCCAGACTACTCCGGCGGGGCAAAACCAAGACGGCGTCCTCGCCAGTTCGTAGGCTGCTGACGTGACCCGTTCGACCTATTTGGCAATGGGAGCGATGGCGCTGGGAGTCTTCGTCATCGCGAACGACATCACAGCGATGAATGTCGCCTTGCCGGCAATCGAAAAGGACTTCGACACCAGCGTGACCACGGTGCAGTGGGTGGTCAACGCCTACGCCCTGGTCTTCGGCGTGCTGATCGTCACCGGTGGCCGCCTGGCAGACCTGTTCGGGCGCCGAGAGGCCTTCTTCGTTGGCGCGGGGGTCTTCCTGGTCGCTTCGCTCGCTGCGGGTCTCGCGCAGACGGAGGCCTGGCTGATCGTGGCCCGGGCGGTCATGGGAATCGGAGGGGCCCTCATGTGGCCCGCGGTCCTGGGCATGACTTTCGCCCTGCTGCCCGAGGACAAAGCGGGGCTGGCGGGAGGTCTGATCCTCGGTGTGGCCGGAGTTGGCAATGCCCTCGGTCCGCTGATCGGCGGTGCCCTGACCGAGTTCGTCAGCTGGCGGGCGATCCTCTTCCTCAACGTGCCGATCGCCCTGGTCGCAATCCTCGCGGTCTATTACCTGATCCACCAGCCACGGCCGGAGTCCGAGGACCGCAGGATCGATTACGCGGGCATCGCCACCGTTTCCCTCGGACTGGTCATCTTCATGGTCGCTCTCGACCAGGTCGTCGACCTCGGCTGGGGTGACCCACGGATCCTGATCGCGATCTTTGTGTCGGTGCTCCTCCTGACCATCTTCGGGCTGGTCGAAAGGAAAGCCGGCGAACACGCGCTGGTTCCCAGGGACGTGATGAGGAACACATCCTTCTCGGCAGCCTGCGTGGCGATCCTTTTCGTCTCGGCAACCTTCTTTTCGGTGCTCTTCTACATCCCCCAGTACCTTCAGAAAGCTGGCGGGTTGTCGGCCTTCGAGTCCGGACTGGGACTGCTGCCTTTCATGGCCGTGTTCGCCCTGACTTCGTTCATCGCCGGTCCGCTCTACAACCGGGTCGGTGGCCGGATCATCGTCACCCTGGGTGCGGCCGGGATAGCGCTCGGGCCATTCCTGATCTCGTTCGGGGTCAGGGAAAGCGGATCGCTCGGCGGTGTGATTCCCGGATTGGTCATTCTCGGGATCGGGGTCGGTCTTTTCTACTCCTCAGCAACCACGATCGGGGTGACCGCGGTCGATGAATCGAGGTCATCGCTCGCCGGAGGGATCATCTACATGTTCCAGGTGGCCGGCGGGTCGGTAGGGCTCGCCCTGACCACGACGCTTTTCGCCTCGGCCAGCGGTCTGATCGCCGGCCTCCACATCGCCTTCCGATTCAATGCGATCGCGGCTGCAATCGGTTTCCTGATCATCCTCTTCATAGTCGGTCCTAGGGTGAAACCGGTCGCCGACGACGAACATTCGTCGGTTTAGAACCGAACTGGATGGATAGACCCATGTGTAATGGCCAGGGAACTGAAGTTTTTCGCTGCCCTGATTTTGGCCATGGCCTTTTCAGGAGCAGGTACCGCCAACGCTGACGTGCTTCAGGAGCGCGAGGTGGAGCCAATCGTGCTGACCGGATCCCTGCCGGGTCTGGTCGGTGTTCCTCCCGACGAGGTTGTCGCCTTCGCCTGGTTCGAGGGCTGGGGACAGATCAAGGACGGCTGGGAGCCGGTGACTCTTCAGGTCGACGAACGGAAGCGGAGTGAATCCGGTCGGCTGGTGTACGCCGATCCGAACGCCGGATCCGGGGCTGACGGCAATTCCATGCTCGACCTGGACGACGAGATCTCGATGATGGCCATCGAGGCCGGTCTGCCCGCCGGCGACCGGCCAGATCCGAAATACGTCGAACCGGCCACGCGGACAGCGGTTCGGGTGAGCGACCCGCTCAAGCAGGGAGACCAGGCCTGGATCTATCTCTTCCGGTCACTCGACGGGCTCGCCCCGGATGGCGGAAATGACCTGGTCACCTACGAACGCGACTTCGATCCTCTGCTCGACTACTCCTTCCCCGAGGCCTCCACTGTGGTGACCGGCCGTTACGACATCGGCATCCGTGGCCGGTGGATGACCAACCGGCTCTCGATCGCCGCCGGCGAAGTTCCCGACCAGGACATTCTCGACGGGGACAAGCTCAACGTCGGTCCCGGCGTCTGCGAGACGAGCGAGCTCGCGCTCAGTCGTGGTGAGGGTTACTTCCTTGCCGACATCGACGGTCCGGTGCGCGCGATCCGCTCGGTCACCGGGAGCAGGCAGGGAATTTCCTTCAGCCGCGAGTCAGTCTTCTACGAAGGCCTGCTCGAAACCCGCACCACCCTGGACGGTCTGCCGGCCGGCTCAAATGTGATCTCTGCCCTCGACCTGTCCCGGCAGGCGACCGGCATGACCTGGCGAAACGAAAAGAACCCGGAGGGCGTCACGGTCGACGGTAAACCGGACCAGGTCGCCGGGGCCGCGGCACGCTGGGAACAGGTCTCGGGCAATCCGGGGTCGGTCACCAGCGTGACGAGGGTCGCGACCGAGGGAGTCTCGAAGTCGACCTTCTATGAGGATCGGGCGGAACCGCCCGGGGACAGCCCGATGAACTGCTCCGGAGACGGCGCCTCACTGGGTGCGGCCGGCGCCCGATTCAAGTCCCGCGACGGCGGGGAACTCGAGTTCTCAAAGCGTTCCTGGTTCGACTCCCCCGACGTCGGTGCCGAAACCGGGAAGCTTCGTTCACTTCAGGTCGACCAACCTCTTGGCGCCACGATCGATGCGACCGAACCGGCAATTCTGGTCGCCCGGGCCCGACCCTCGCGGGTTGTGCTCCGTCCGGGCCAGCGCCGTTCGATCCGGGTGGTGGTCAGAAACCACGGAGCAAAGCGGGCCCGGCGCTTGAAGATCTGCGCCGGGACGGGAAGATGGGCGTCGGCACGCTGCCGGTTCGTCGCCCGGCTGAACCGGGGCGGCAAACTTGTCCGCCGGATCACCATCCGGTCATCCCGAAAGGCCGGCAAGGGCAGCAGAATCCTTCCGATCCGGGTGGCGGCAAGCAGGGCCCGCTCCTACGGCGACCGGGTCAAAGTGAGCGTCAGGTCCGGTTGATCCCGCAACTCCGACCCCGGGCGAAACCTCCGGGGTTGATTGATGTTCAATCAGGCAATGACTCGCTTGCCGCTCGGTGCACATCTCCCGTTCCTCCTTTCCGCATTGGTCATCGTCGCGGCTCTCCTGCCAGCTTCGGCCGCGGCCAGCCTCGATGATCGTGACTCGGAGCCAGTGGTCCTGACCGGGTCCAAAGCACCGGCTCTGCTTGGCACGGAACCGGACAAGGTCGTCGCCTTCTCGTGGATCGATGGTCGTTGGCGGCAGGTTCCGGTCCAGGTCGATGAACGCAAGATGGTCGACTTCCGGATCGCCAGACAGTCGGGACGCGAGTTCCGGGCGATGGCCTACGCGGATCCGGACACCTGGGTCGAAGCCGATGGCGTTCCCCAGACCACGATCACCAATCCGCGGGGTAGTGGCGCACCGGTCCCCGGGACCACCGGGGATCCACTACTGGACGAGGATGACGAGATCGCGCTAATGGCTTTCGACGCCGGTGGATCGGCGGCCGGAAAGAGTGTGCCGAAGGGGGTCGACGCCGCGAGCCGTACCCCGGTCCGGATCACCGATCCGCTCGATCCAGGTCGCTCGCAATTCATCTATCTCTTCCGGACCCTGACCGGGCAGGACCCTTCGGCCGGTTCCGACTACGTCACTTACGACCAGGTCTACTCGCCGGGTCTGGCCGGGGGTTACCGGACTGGCTACGACTTTGATGGCATCGCCAACGACGCCAAGGGTCCGCCGGCGAATCCCGAGAACTCGGTTGTGTCGACCGCTCGCTACGAGATCGGGATGCCCGCCCGCTGGATGGTCGACCGTCTGGTCATCGCGGCCGGTGAGGGCGAGACGGACATCCTCGATGGCGACAAATCGACCGTTTCGGCGGCGACCTGTGGCCGAAACGAACTCACCTTCAGTCGCGGCGGCGGGGGTTTCCTCGCCAACATCGACGGCCCGGTCCGGGCGATCCGCTCCTTCATCGGCGCCAACAGCGGCACGTTCACCCAACGCGAGTACGTGTTCTACGAAGGCATGTGGGAGAGCCGCACCTTCCTTCGGGTCCACCCGGGAATCAACAGCTTCGTCAGCGCGATGGACCTCTCGGCGGATGCGATCGGCATGACCTACCGCAACTCGAACAACCCGGCCGGGGTCCTGGTTGACGGAGTCCAGGATTCCGTGATTCCTGGCGAGATCACCTGGGAGCAGTTCTCGGGCCCGCAAGGCTCGGTCACCAACGTCAGCCGGTTGGACACCGACGTCGCAGGCACCACCCAGACCTCCTACTACCAGGACATGGTCAGTCCCCCTTCGACCAGCTCGATGCTCTGTTCCGGCGACAACCACTCCTACGGTGCCGCCGGCCCGATGGTCAACACCCCGCAGAACAACTCCGACCCCACGATCGTCGATTCCTGGCCCAACCTGCCGCTGAGCAGTTTCTCTTCGCGGCGGCTGACCTGGTTCGACGGTCCCGAAGCCAACGCGGAACTCGGTGCGACCCGTTCCGAACAGACCGACAGCCCACTGGTCGTCGAGGTCGGTTCGCGGTTCGAGCCCGAACCGGTCGGACGACCAAAGCTCAGGGTGCTCGTCAGGGCCAAGACGGGTCCGCTTCGGCCCTCCTCGGCGCGGAAGTTCGCGGTCACGATCCGCAACTACGGTTCGGTTCCAGCGACCGGCGTCAGGGTCTGTGCGCTCCGTTCCCGGACGCTGCATCGGGCCGGTTGCAAGACGATCGAGTCGATCGGACCCGGCGAGTCGAAGACCCGTCGTTTCTCCCTGCGGGCGCGAAAGCGGGCAGCTTCCGGGAAGTTCCGGATCCGGTTCCGTGCCACCGCTCCCCGGATCAAAGCGGTGACGGGCGGGATCACGGTGAGAATCCGGCGCCGCTGAGCCTCCACCATCCCTGAGTTTTCGGGGAGTCGTCAACCGAACAGGGGTCCCGCCTCGTACTCCCGGTCGTAAGCAACCACGACCAGGAGGTGTTCAGCGTGATCTCTTCAACTTTTCCCGCGGTCCCGGCCCGGCGAATGCGTCTTGTCCCGGCCGCCATCGCCCTACTAGTCATCGCCTGTCTGGGTGCATTCTCGGCCCATTCAGCCAAAGCCAACCCGATCGGTTCGGGTGAGACGTCCGTGAAGCTGCGGCCGTCCGTCGCGAAACTACTCAAGAAGAACGGAGTGGCGGTAACGCCGCTCAAGCCAGCCAAGGTGAAGAAGGGCGCGATTGCCTTCCCCGTGACCGGAGGAAACCTCGACCCGGCTTCCGGGGCCGGGCAGATCCGGCATTCCGGTGGACTCAGGTTCAGTGCCGGTAACCGCAATCTCGTCGCTCGCGGATTCATCATCCGGACCAAGGCCGGGCTGCTCAGCGGCAAGGTCAAAAACAAGAGGGTGAATCTCTTCCGGGTGGACCTGAAGAAGGCCAGGATCACGAGGCCCGGCCTCGACGTCATGGTCCGGGGCGCGACTCTCTCGCTCACCGGGACGTCTGCGTCGGCGCTCAACCAGACCTTTGGCGTGCGGCTCTTCAAGCCTGGCCTGGTGGTCGGCTCCGCGGTCGTCAAGGTCACGCCGTCGAAGGTGCGCCTCGCCTCGGCGGGAAGCACCGACCTCACCCTGGACCCCGGCACGGCGCAGGCCCTGACCGACCTCGGCGTGTCGGCCGCTCCGATCGGTCCGGCTCAGGCCCTGCCTGGCGGTGAACTGTCCTTTCCGATCACCGGTGGGCTGGTCGACACCAGCACCTTCGCGGGTTCGATCCCCCATAGCGGCGGGATCTCGCTCACCGCGGGTTCGACCACGGTCGAGCTGACCAGGTTCAGGATCAACATCGATTCCGACCCGGACTTGACCGCCCTGGTTGGCGGGCAGAGGGTTTCGATCCTCTCGCTCGATCTCTCCGGCCTCGAAACGAAGGTCGCCGGCCGCAAGATCAGGCTGGCCAACGTTCGAGCCGATCTGACCAAGGCTGCCGCCGATGCGCTCAACGCCGCCTTCGGAGTCTCCGCATTCACCGAGGGGCTGACTCTCGGAACCGCGACGGCCAACGCGGTCGTTCGTTGAGCCGGGTTACCCAGTCAAAAACAAGAAAAGGAGTGTCCAAATGAAACTCAGGAAAACGATGATCCTCGCTCTCTGCGTGCCTGCCCTTGCCTTTGGCGTGGCGGCCTGCGGTGACGACGATGATTCCGGCAGCAACTCCACCACCAACACGGAGATGGAATCCACCACCTCGACGGATAACGGCTCGATGGGCGCAGATAACGGCTCGATCGGTTCGGATAACGGCTCGATGGGCTCGGAAGACATCGTGGCGGTCGCCCAGGGAAACGATGACCTCTCGACCCTGGTCAAGGCAGTGACTGCGGCCGACCTGGCATCGACACTCCAGGGCAAGGGTCCCTTCACCGTGTTCGCGCCTGACAACGAAGCGTTCGCCAAGTTGCCTCCGGCCGAGCTGAAGCGGCTCCTCAAGCCCGCCAACAAGGATGAGCTGGCCAACATCCTGACCTACCACGTCGTTTCCGGTGACGTGAAGGCGGGTGATCTCAAGGACGGCCAGATGATCAAGACCGTTCAGGGCGGCAAGCTGAAGGTCTCGATCGACGGGAACAAGGTGAAGATCGGTGATGCCACCGTGATCGTGCCCGACGTTCCCGCCTCGAACGGCACCGTGCACGTGATCGACACGGTGCTCGTCCCGTCCAACTAAGGCAGACCGGGGGTGACGGCCGTGTACTCGCTGGCGCCGTCACCCCCGTTTGCGTTACCCGGCCCCGAGTTGATTGACTTGCAGCCAGCCTTGGCCCCGGCATCTGACCAGACCGATGAAGTCCTCGCGCGGCGATTGGCCGCGGGGGAAGAGAACGCTCTGAGCGAGGTCTACGACCGGTTCTCCAGGCCGGTGTTCGGCTTTCTGCTCCGTTACCTGGCTGACCGGGCGACTGCCGAAGACGTTCAGCAGACCGTCTTCACCGAGGTCTGGCAGAAGGCGGACAGTTTCGATCCGGGCCGGGGCTCACTGCTTGGCTGGATCATGGCGATCGCCCGCAGCCGGGCAATCGACCACACCCGCAAGCGGGTGCCCGAACCGCGGGATCCGGAAAAGACGGCCGATCTGATCGACCGTAACCCCAACCCGGGGGAGATCGACCGCCTGATCGACGCTTTCCAGTTCTCGCAACTGGTTGAATCGCTCCCCGATGAAGAGGCCGAGTTGATCCGGTTCCGCTTTCAAAGCGAGCTGAGTCAACGCGAGATTTCGGAACAGACGGGAATTCCCCTGGGAACTGTCAAGTCGAGGATGGTGTCGGCACTGGGCCGGCTCCGTACTCTGATGGAGGCCGAAGCATGAGCATCGATCGGGAAATAGCGGTTTCCTACCTGCTCGACGAACTGGCGAGCGAGGACCGACAGGATTTCGAGGCCCGGATGGCCGTCGACGCCGATCTGCGGGCGGTGGTCGAGGAGCTGAGGCCGGTGGTGCTCAAACTGGACGAGCTCCCGCCCGAGGTCTGGGAGCCGGTCGACCCACCGCCTCTGGATCTGGTCCGGGCCACCGCGACCAGGCCCGAAGTTCCACTGGCGCAGCGTGAGGAAGAGTTCGAAACTCAGCGCCGATCAAGGTCCCGCACCGGTTCGGTCTGGCTCCGGGTGGCGGGTTTCCTGGCCACCGGAGCTGCCCTGCTCCTGGTCGGTTTCCTGATCGGATCCGGAACCAAAGACGGTGACGATTCCCCGCCATCGGTCAATCCCGGACCGGCGATCGTCCTGGACCGGTACGGGGAAGGGCCCAACTCCGCGAAGGGCGAAGTCCGCATGGTTTCCAGTGAGGGCGACCAGATGAAGCTCGATGTGGCCGGCCTCAAACCGAACTCGGATAACGAGTTCTACGAACTGTGGCTGCTCGGCAAGGGCGGCGAGCTGGTTTCGCTCGGTTCCTTCCGGGTCGGTGACGAAGGGAACCGCACGGTCGAGCTCCCGCTGCCGGTCGACCCGGCCAACTTCGAGTACTTCGACGTCTC
Organism: Actinomycetes bacterium; assembly: GCA_023436605.1. Taxonomy (GTDB): domain Bacteria; phylum Actinomycetota; class Thermoleophilia; order Solirubrobacterales; family 70-9; genus 67-14. The sequence continues at coordinate 13,176 of JAEZIQ010000006.1, forward strand.
GATCGAGTCGGACCGGGACGGCCCGGATCATTCCGGCCGGTCCGTCCTCAGGGGCACGACTTACTGACAAAAGCCGGGCGCTGCAACCGGGCCGGGGTCTACCTGCGTATACCCGGGTATGAAGATCGCAGTCGTCGGTTCAGGCATCGCCGGACTATCCGCCGTCCACCACCTCGTTCCGCATCACGTTTCCGGTCGGATCGAACTGACCCTCTTCGAGGCCGACGACAGAACCGGCGGCCATGCGAACACGGTCGAAGTGGAATCCGAACTTGGAACCGAGCACATCGACACCGGGTTCATCGTCTTCAACCGGCGGAACTACCCGGTCTTCGGATCGATGCTGGAGGAGATGGAGATCCCCAGTCGACCCTCGGAAATGAGCTTCTCGGTCAGCGACGGCGATGGGTTCGAGTACAGCGGTCGTAACCTCTCGGGACTCTTCGCGGACCGCCGCAACCTGGTTCGTCCCCGCTTTCTGCGCATGCTGGCCGAAGTTCCGATGCTGCAGCGGAGACTGCGTCGCCTGGTCGAATCCGATGACGAAGTGACCCTCGAGGAGTTCGTGGCCAGGGAAGGCTTCTCGGGCGAGTTGCAGGAGAAAGTCCTGAAGCCGATGGTCGCCTCGGTCTGGTCCGCCGACGAGGACGGCATGAGCCTTTTCCCGGCCCGTTTCCTCGCCCGCTTTCTCGACAACCATGGCTTGCTGAGCCTGGCCGGCCGTCCCCGGTGGCGAACCATCGAAGGCGGCTCGAGGCGCTACGTGGACCGGTTGCTCGACCCGGTGGCGGACCGGATCCGGATCGGAGCCCCGATCGCTTCGGTGAACCGGGATCCGGAGGGAGTGGTCGTGACGCCCTCCGGCTGCCCCGGCGAACGATTCGACCAGGTGATCCTGGCAACTCATGCCCCCGACTCGCTCGGGATGCTGACCGACGCCGACCCGGACGAGCGACGCTTCCTCTCGGCCTTCCCCTACCGCGAGAATGAGGCGATCCTCCACACCGACTCCGCTGTGATGCCCGCCCGGCGGTCAGCCTGGGCGAGCTGGAACTACAGGCTGGGCCAAAGCAGTCAGGGGTTGACCGCGCTCACCTATGACATGAACCGGCTCCAGGCTCTGGAGTGCGAGCGCCGGTTTTTCGTATCGCTGAACATGACCGACCTGATCGATCCCGATCGGATCCTCGGCAGCTTCACTTACGAGCATCCGGTTTTCACCCCCGATGGGGTCAGGGCACAGCCGGAGTGGAACCTGGTCAGCGGCCGCGGCGGAGTTCACTTCGCGGGGGCCTGGCTTCGCAACGGCTTCCACGAAGACGGCGCGGTGACCGGTAAACGGGCGGCCGAAGCGGTACTCGCTGCTGAGGTGTCCGATCCCGGGCTGGCGGTGGCGGCATGAACCGAAAGCTGGTCAGCGGGATCTACGAGGGGCGGATCCGGCATCGGCGCTTCGAACCGATCGAGCGCGAGTTCAGCTACCGGATCTTCATGCTCTACCTTGACCTCGAAGAGGTTCCGGCGGTGATGTCGACCCATCCTCTGTGGTCGACCCGCCAGCGGTCACCGGCCCGCTTCCGAAGGGCCGACTACCTCGGGCCGGAAGACAAGCCACTTCGCGAGTCGGTTCTCGACCTGGTCGAGGAACGGACCGGCAAACGGCCCGCAGGCCCGGTGCGGATGCTGACCCACCTGCGTTACTGGGGCGTCTGTTTCAACCCGGTCACCTTCTACTACTGCTTTGACCCTTCCGGCCGGCAGGTCGGGACCGTTCTGGCGGAAGTGACCAACACTCCCTGGGGCGACCGCCACACCTATCTGGTCAATGGTCCGGAACGGGCGGGAGTGCTGAGGGCGGACGTGGCGAAACGCATGCATGTCTCACCACTCATGGGCATGGATCACCGCTACGAACTGGTCTTCGGCAGGCCCGGCCGTACCCTTTCGGTTCACATGGAGAGCCGAAGGAAGGGCCGGCTTCATTTCGATGCGACTCTGGGTCTGGAGCGTCGGGAGATCAACCGGGGCTCACTCGGGCGCATGCTTTTCAGGCGGATCCCGGTTCCCGCCAAAGTGCTCGGAGGCATCCATGTGGAAGCGGCCCGGAGCTGGCTCGCCGGGGTCCGGTTTCATCCCCGCCCGGAATATGGCCGCACGATCGACTTGCCGAATCGACCCAGAAACGAGATTCTTCACCCATGTGGAGACGAGTAGTCCTCGCGGTGATCGGCCGGCTCAAGACGGGGCGGATCGAGTTCAGCGAGAAGGGGCGTGTCACTGCGATCGGTGAACCGGACGCCGAGCCGTCTGTCCGGGTCGAGATTCGCTCGCCGCGGGCCTGGCGACGGATGTTGCGCGGCAGTACCGGCATGGCCGAGGGCTACATCACGGGCGAGTGGGACACCGACGACCTCGTCGCCCTGGGCACGATCGCCGGCCTCAACCTGGGACAGCTCGATCGCCTTCGCCGCCGGTTCAGGTTCATCGTCTGGCCGTTCCAGAAGCTCGGCCCGCTGATGCCGCGGACCACCCGGCGGCGAGGCAGGAAACAGATCGGGGCGCACTACGACCTCGGCAACGACCTCTTTTCGCTTTTCCTCGACGAATCGATGAACTACTCCTCAGCGGTCTTTCGCGAGGGCGCGGGCCAGACGCTCGAGGATGCCCAGCTCGCCAAGATGAATCAGATTGCCGACCAGCTCGACCTTTCGCCCGAGACCCACCTGCTCGAGATCGGCACCGGCTGGGGCGGGCTCTCGATCCATCTCGCCCGAAAGACCGGCTGTCGGATCACCACCACGACGATCTCGAAGGAACAGGCCGAACTGGCCCGGCAGCGGATCCAGGCCGCCGGCCTGGCCGACCGGATCGAGGTGATCGAGACTGATTACCGGGACCTGACCGGCAGCTACGACCGGCTGGTCTCGATCGAGATGATCGAAGCGGTCGGCTGGCGCGACTTTCCGACCTACTTTGCCAAGTGCTCATCGCTGCTCAAGAAGGACGGCTCGATGCTGCTCCAGGCGATCACCATCGACGATGACGCCTACGAGCTCGAGAAGGCCTCGCGCAGCTTCATCAGCCGCTACATCTTCCCCGGTGGCTGCCTGCCCTCGATGGCCGAGATCCGCCGCTGTCTGGGACAGGCGACGGACATGACGATCACCTGGAGCGACGAACTGCGACTCGACTACGCGCGAACCCTGGAGGAGTGGCGGGCCCGCTTCATTACGGCCACCGACCGCCTCGAGGAACTCGGCTACGACCTGCGCTTCCGGCGGATGTGGGTGCTCTACCTGAGTTTCGCCGAAGCCGGGTTCCGGTCCGGGCGTAACAGTGACTTCCAGCTGCTCCTGGCCAAGCCTCAGTCGCGCAGCCTGATCCAGCTGGCCGGGAACGCCCCGGCCGGGACCAGCTCGGGAATCTCGCCGAAATAGCGCTCGGCGACCCGGAGGGCGGCAGTACCGTCGAGCACCGGCCTCACGTCGGAGATCGTGCCGATCACCCAGATTGACGAGCCGATCTGGAAGTCGGCGGCGGTCGGGTTCTCGCCGTCGAGGATTCCCTTTCCGGCCAGCGCTTCGATCTCCTCGACCATGCCGGGCAGACGTTCGAGATCCTCGGCGATCTGAACCGAACTGATGTTGTGGTACTTCCAGGTCGATCGGGTGAACTTCATCGCGAAGTCGGTGCCGGAAGGGTCGAGCTCGTCGATTCCGTTCATGCGGCCGAGCTTCTCGGGCCGGAAGTAGAGAGCGCCCCAGGGGATGCGCCGACCGAAGTCCTGGAGGTCACCGGCACCCCAGAGCTCGGCTTCCCTGACCTCGTCGGCGATGTCTTCCGGATAGAGCGGGCTTTCCGGAACCAGCTCATCCAGCCGCCTGAGGATGTTGGTCGAGCCGTGGATCCTCTCCTCACCGAAGGTCAGGCCGGGAACCCGGGTCTTGCCCTCGCCGTAGAGCTCGGCAATCTTTTCGTTGTGAGTTCCGTAATCGAGGTTGACCCACTCGTACTCGATCCCCTTGTACTCGAGCGCAGCCCCGACCGCCTTGCACGGGTGGGAGGGAGGCAAAGCGTGAAGGGTGACTTTCTCGGTGATGGGCATGTCGGGAGAATATTCTCCTGCCATGAGTGCAATCAAAGGTCTCAGCGCCGCCTATGGTCTGGCCCGGGTCGGTTTCGGCCTCTTTGTGACCGCCTCGCCCGAACGGATGGGACGCACCTGGATCGGGGACGACGCGGACCGGCCCGCGCCCGGCGTAATACTTCGGGCCCTCGGTTTCCGTGACATCGCCCTGGGAGCCGGGCTGGCGGAAGCATCTCTCCGTGGGGACCCGCGCGGCTGGCTGGCGGTGACCATGCTCTCCGACGTCGGTGACGTGGCAGCAACCCTCGTCGGCCGGGACCGGATTGATCCCCGGGGAGTCGCGATCACCACCGCTCTGGCCGGGTCCGGCGCGATCGCGGCTGGCGTACTACTACTCGCGAGTGATCCTGAATGAGCACTGAAGCGGCGATTTCCCTGCCGCTCGGTGGTGACCGCTACGAGCTTTCCGGTCTGGCCCGGGGACCGTGGCAGGAGGACGCGGCCCACGGCGGCGCCCCGGCCGGACTGCTCGCCCGGGCCGCCGAGAACCTCGGTGCCGAGGACGACCTGCGTCTCGCCTCGATTTCCCTCGCCTTCAACGGTCCCGTGACCCTGGGCGAACTCGAGGTGAAAGCGGAAATCGTCAAGCCGGGCCGGCGCCAGCGGGTGGCAAGGGTCGCGATCGAAACCGATGGCCGCACCCTGATCGAGGGCCGCGCGGTGCTGATCCGTCGGGGGGAGGTGGACCTGCCGGAGGGGGTCAAGGTCCTCGAGGAGCCCTTTGCCGGGCCGGAGGATGGCAGGCCGATCGAGAAGGAACTCTGGGCGGATGGGGACAGCGAGGCCTTCCACCGGACCAGCAACACGGTAGTCGCGATCGAAGGTGGCCCGGACCGGGTCGGCACGAACGGCATGGTCTGGATCCGACTCGACTATCCCCTGGTCGAGGGCGAACGATTGACCGGATCGCAGCGCGCCGTCGCTGCCGCGGATTTCGGCAACGGCGTCGCCCACCCGGTCGGCTGGGGCGAGTACCTCTTCATCAACTGCGATCTCACCGTGGCCCTGCTCCGCGAACCCGAGGGCGAATGGATCGGACTCGAGTCCCGGACCGGGGTCGACCGCAACGGCAGCGGCCTGACCACCACCCGGCTTCACGACCGTTCCGGTCACTTCGGCAACGCCAGCCAGATCCTCTTCGTCGACAAGGCATAGTTCGGCTCCGCGTTTTGTCCGCCGGGACAGGTTGGGATCGGTCGATACGGAATACATTTCAGCTATGGCCGTCTTGCCCGAAAAACCTGACGCGATCCTGCTCGACGTCGAAGGCGTTCTCTACATCCAGGGTGAAGCCATCGAAGGGGCTCCGGAGGCGCTGTCCCGCCTGCGTGAGCTCTCCGGCGGGATCCGACTGGTCACCAACACCTCATCGATCTCCCGCAAGGAAGTGATCCAGCGGGTCCGGAACGCCGGTTTCGAAGTCGCCGACGAGGAAGTGCTCACCCCGGCCGCGATGGCCGTCCGGTACTGCCGTTCGAAGGGATTCTCTAAGGTCAATCTGATGGTCGCCCGGTCGCTCCGGGAGGATCTCGAGGAGATCGACGTGGTCGGAACCGACGAGAAAGCCGACGCGATCGTGCTCGGGGACCTGGGTCCGATGTTCTCGGCCGAGACTCTCAGTCACGCCTTCCGCCAGATGATGGACGGGGCGGAACTGATCGCCCTGCAGCACAACCGCTACTGGAAGCGGGAAGACGGTCTGGTGCTGGACGTCGGCGCTTTCTCGGCGGCCCTCGAGTACGCGGCCGAGACCGAGGCGGTCGTGGTCGGGAAGCCGTCGGTCGACTTCTACCGCATGGCCCTGGCCGACGTCGGTGCCGAGGCATTGCGGACGGTCATGGTTGGCGACGACATCGAGGGTGATGTCGGGGGCGGCCTGAACGCGGGCATCCCCTCGGTCCTGGTGCGGACCGGCAAGTACAAAGCGGAGAAGGTCGCTGAGTCCGGCATCGAACCGGTCGCGACGATCGACAGCATCGCCGATCTCCCCGCGCTTCTAGAGAACCAGTGACCTGAACAGTTTCTGAAGTTCCGCGGCCGGGTCCAAGGTCAGGCCGGTGTGGACTGCGGAGCTCTGGATGATGGTCGAAGAGGGAGCGGTCAGCCAGCCGAACCGGTCGGAGGGTTCGAGCTTCGCGAGGGCGCCCGCGGCCGGATCTCCCTGGATCACCCGGCGGATCACTTCGAGCCGGTCCTCGACGGGGCCCGGATCGAGGTCAGGTGCAACTGCCGACAGCCGCCCGCGGTCGAGACTGGTTTCTAGTTCGAGGAAGTCGAGCTGGCGGCAGAAAAGAGCCAGGCCCACGTTCAGTCGCTCGCCGCGCTCGATGCAGGGAACGACTCTTAGCACCGCGTAACTGAAGGGGCGGGCCTTACTCATGCTCGCCTTCCAGTTCGGTGATGAACGTCTCCTGTCCTGCCAGGCGCTGCTCGAGAAAGTCCCGGAAGTCCTCGCGTCGCGCCGCCGGATCTTCGCCCAGCCATTCGTCCGGGACGAGTTCGAGGGCGGGCTCGATCGCCTCGCTGGCGGGACCGGTCAAGCGCTCGCCCGCCTGGGCAAGCGGTCCGGCGACCGGCAGCAGAACGTGATCGCGCAGGACCGGGGTGGGGCTGGTCGCGGTCCCGGCCAGCGGCTTCGCGCCGTGCTGTCGGTAGAACGAGGCACCGTGGTCGATCAGCCAGGTCCGTCCGTGCCAGGTCAGCAGGTTCGGGTTGCGGGGAGTGCGGTCGATGTTGGTCACCAGGGCATCGAAGAAGACGATGTCGGCCGCCAGTTCCGGGTCGAAATTCTCATCCGGGGAAAGCGCAAAAGGCAGCGCCCCGGGCAGGAAGTCCATGCCGAGATTGAGGCCGGGGCTGGCTTCGATCAGTTCCTGGATCTCCGGGTCCGGTTCGGCGTGGCCGAGTTCGGGTGCGACATCGATCAGCACGAGTTCAGGCACCGGCAGCCCGATCCGGCGGGCGATCTCCCCCGCCACCACCTCCGAAACCAGCGCCCCCGGGCTGTCTCTTATACACAACACCGAGCCCACGAGACCGA
>JAEZIQ010000026.1 GCA_023436605.1 Actinomycetes bacterium
GGACTAAAGCGGGGTTACCGCGCTTCGCCGGAGACTCCCGATCAAGAGGCGTTCGTCAGAAACTGGGGACGCTGACCGGCAATTCACGTCAGGAACTCAGCTTCCTGGCGACTCACCGATCGGAGATGCTCTCCTTCGACGTTTACATCCAGCCCTTGCTCATGACGGCAGCTGGACTGGCCGTTGGTCTGGCCGACTACCTCGTCTTCTTCGTTTTGGCTGGTGGGAAGATGAGCGGGATCGGCTTTCTGGGGATCGGTCTCGCTATCGCCGGCGTTTCCGGGATGGTCGGGATTTGGCGGGAGCAGCGGGAAGCGGTTCGGTGGCTGGAGGCACAGGAACGTACGGCACGGATCGAGGAGTACGCGGAGGACCTTGGCCGTGACCGTTAGTCCTGACTCCGAGGATCCGCAGGAACAGGGTGTGCGGGACGAACTTCAGGACCTGCTCGGATCGGTCAAGCGAGATCGGACACAGGACCGCGACCTCGAGGACGACAAGGATGAAGACGGTCACCTGCCGCCCGACCATCCCGATGCCGACATTTACGACGATCTGGACCTCTAGCGGCTCCACCGGTTTAGCCGGTGCGGAACTGGGCATCTTCGCTGCGCCCGGAGCCACCGCACTCGATTGCGCGGCGGTGACTCCGGGCGGCTGACCGATTGCCCGGTCAGCCCTACTGGCTGCGACGGCGTGAGGGACGCTGGATCCGAGTCCGACTGCGGACCGAATTGACCCGCTGCCCGGCGCCCAGGTCCGGCTCGTCATTCTCGGCCGGGAAGACCGAGAGCTGAATCAGCTCCTCCCCGCTGACCAGACCGGCACCGACCAGATCGGATGACTCGAAGCGGAAATCACGGCCGAGGCCGATTCCGTCGCCCTCAAGGATGCGGGTGCTCACCGCAGTCGCGACGAACTCCTCCACCTCCTCCGGGCTTGCCTCTCGAGTGGTGTCTTGGGCGACGATCGCATCGAGGGCGTAACCCTGGAGAAGGGCCGGTTGCAGGTCGGTTAACACTTCCGGCCGGCTGATCAGATCCAGGGCAATCACCTTGTCGCCGATCACGCAGATCATGCCGAGTTGCCCCTCGAGCGGACCGAAGACCGCGGTGATCTCACGAAGCTGTGATCTCCGGGATTCGTAAGCGTCGTGAAGCGAGTTGGTGTCCGATTCGGATCCGACCAGATTGGAACGCTCGCCAACCTCACGCCACACCTCCCCCTGGTCGGCTCTCTCCTCCAGGCCCGCGATCCTTGCGCGGTGGGACTGAGTTACTTTCTGGCTCCTCAGTTTTGGGTGGGCGGCCTGGGGCGAGGATTCGAACGCCTCCAGGTTTCGCGACCCGTCCCAACGACCGGCTTCGACGCAACTCACCGGAACCACCAGCTGGCTGCCGGCCGGGATTAGTGCCGAGCGGTCGAAGGTGCGGTTCTGCTGGGCACCGAGCACCTCTTCACCTTCGAAGACGAGCACGTTGTGACGGCTCGGGTTCTGAACCACCAGATCCCTGACCGAACCGCCTCCTGGCAGTTCCTTTACGGTCAGACCCTTCTCGATTCCGTCCCTGAGGGAGATGTAGGTCTGGGTCGGGTCCGGCCCGAACACGGGAAAGACGGTCAGGGGCCCGGATTTGACGGGATCACCGAGCGTGAGCGGTGACTTCAGGTAGTCCTTGATGCTTGATTTTGCTGCGCTTTGAATCACGTAACTCCTCCTTTGTATGAAGGAGGAGTCGTTGACTCGGACCAAAATCTGACGTTCGCCCTTCCGAGGAAACGGCGAACGTCAGAAGTCGGGCCCTGTCGCGACCCATCCGGCATGAACCTGGATCCGCCGAACGGGATCACCCCGGAGCAGTTCGTCGCCGAATCCGGTTGGCGCTACGCGAAGACCATGCCGCAGTGCCCTCATGAATACACGGTCCGTGACCTCTCCCCCGGCGGGGCGAAGACCACCGCGATGGGTGACGCTGAGTTCGAGTGGTTCGTTCGGCTGATCCGGGAGAAGGGCGAGATGCTCGAATGGGGCGGACAGGTCAAGCCCTACCTGCGGGTTGACGGGTGGAAGTACTGGACCATGGGTGCCCCGGTCGAGGAGACCACGATCATCAACCGGGAGCCTGTGGCTCCTGAAACTTGGGCTGAACTCAACGAGCGGATTCGTCGGATCGGGTCCTGACTGGCATTCCTGAAAGTTCGTCAGATTCCGCTCGTGGCGCCGACTCTCTATGTGGACTGACAAGAAAGGAGCGCGGATGGCCGCGAAGCAGATCAGGTACTACGCGTATCGGCAGATCGAGACCGTCGAATGCGAGTGTGGGTGGTCTGGACCCCCCGGCCCCCATGAGGACTACTTCGACGCGTTGCTCGATGTGACTTGTCCCCGTTGCGACACGATGCTCCTGATCGTGCCCTACCCCACCGACGAAGAAACTCGGGAAGCCGCGGCGGCCGGGAACGAGGAAGCGATCGCCGAGCTGCGGCGGATCGAGCGAAACGAGGAAGACCGGGACTGATCTTGGGAGTCCAGGATCGTCGCTTCGTCTACGCGAAGATCACTTCGACCGCGTCGAATTGCGAGAAATCCTGGTCTTGCGTTACCACCGCGGCGCCGTGCCTGAGCGCTGTGGCTGCGATCCAGGTGTCGTGACGGCGTAGCTTTCTTCCTTCCGAGAGTGCTGAGGCAGCCAGCCGGGCGAAACAGCTGCCGGTCTCAGGATCTACGGGAAGCAGCGCATACGTGGACCGGACCCGGGACAGGGTGGCAAGCCGCAAGGCGCGGGCCTCGGCACCAGCCGCGCGAAGCACCCCCAGTTCAAGCTCGGCGGCCGTCACCACCGAGACTGCAATTTCATCGGGCAGTGGACCAAGTTCCCGGCCTGACTCCCGGGCAACGAAAATCGATGTGTCAGCTATCGCCCGGGTCATTCATCGTCGATGACGGCTTCGCGGACTGCGGCAATGTCCGAAAGCAGTTCCGGGTCGGCGGGGGATTCGCGAACGATCAGGCGCAGCTCGTCCGAGGAAACCCACGGGCTTTTCGACAACTGGTGGGGAACGATGTCCGCCACCGGCCTTTTGTTGACGGTCAAAGTGAGCGGAACACCGTTCTCGACCTCAGCGATCACCTGGCTGGTCGAGTTCCTGAGTTCTCTGATCGACACCGCACGGCCCATGCTGACCAGCGTAGCACCGAATGCTACGGGGACTTCCGTGGGGTTCGCAATCCCGCCATTTTCATCCGTCATGCCGTCGTAAGGACTTGGGCATCCAACCTCGCCCCTACTCCTCCTGCGCCAGCTGTCAGAAACCAGCCGGCCGGACCGACACGTGGGGCATGGAACTCGACGCGAAGCTTGATTTGAACTTGGTGGCCGTTGATTCGGGTGAAACGGTCCATTTGCTTCTGGAGCTGGAGGCTCCTGGCCTGGAGGGTGAACGCCGGAGGGACCCGGCGAACCTCCAGGTGGTTCTTGACCGGAGCGGATCGATGGGCGGTGGCAGCCTCGTCGCCGCGCTGCAGGCGATCTACTCGCTGGTCGGAAAGCTAGGGCCGGAAGACAACTTCGGCCTGGTCTGCTTTGACGACAATGTGATTGTTCCTGTGGCCGCCGGACCAGTTGGCGACGGGCACGGGATCCGCTCCGCCCTTCGTCACATCCACCCCGGCGGGATGACCAACCTTGGCGACGGGCTGATTCGGGGGATCCAGGAAGCCGGACGGGTAAACGGGAACGGCAACACCAACCTCGTGCTGCTCTCCGACGGTCAGGCCAACCAGGGCACGACCGAACACGGCGCGCTCGAGCAGATCGCCCGGACCGCGCAGAATGAGGGCATCAGCACCTCGACCATCGGTATCGGCATGGGCTACGACGAGGACCTGCTCGAAGCGGTCACCCGCGGTGGTGGCGGCAACTCACACTTCGCCCTAAGCGGCGACGAGGCCGGGGCGCACCTGGCCGGCGAGGTCGAGGGACTGCTCGAGCAGTCGGTCCAGGCGGCGAGCCTGATCGTGAAGCCGAGCGGCGAGGTGAGCGCGGTTCGGCTCTTCAACGACCTGCCTGTCACCGACATCGAAGGCGGATTCATGGTCGAGGTCGGCAGCCTGCTGAGCGAGGAGAAGCGCCGGCTGCTGTTCGAGATCGACGTGCCCGAGATCGCGACGCTCGGCCTGGCCCAGGTCTGCGAGATGGAACTGCGCTGGGTCGAGAGCGAGACCATGGAGTCCAAGGTCTTGAAGATCCCGGTCAACGTGAACGTGGTGCCGGGCGATCAGGCGGCCGGCCGGATCGCCGACCCGGAGGTCGAAACCGAACTCCGCTTTCAGCAGTCGCAGCGAAATAAGCGGCTGGCCAACGAGGCGATCACCCGCGGCGACCACGACGAAGCCCGACGCCTCTGGCATGACTCGCGGCACCGGCTGGACTCGCTGGACCGCGACCAGCTGAGCGATCAGGCACGGCTCGACATCGACGAAGAGATCGGGATGCTCGACCAGATCGAAGTTCAGTCCCGGTACGACATGAACGTCGCCCGCAAGCGCGCCCAGGCCGACTTCCACCGCAAGAACCGCAAGCGCGGTCGCGGACATCGCGGCGACTAGCTGAATCTCCGGGAGAACATGGGACCGGCGAGCGGCCCGGTCCGGCTACCGGTGCAGGGCCCGGTCGAGGATCGCGTTGGTTGCTTCGGCGATGATTACGCCGGAGAGGGAGCCGATCATTACGTCGCCCGGGTAGTGGACCCCGGTGTGGACGCGGCTGTAGCCGACCGCGGCGGCGAGGAGGACCAGGGGTGGGATGGACCATGGAAGGACGTGGCCGACCCCGACCGCGAAAGCGAAGGCCGAGGCGGTGTGGCCGGAGGGAAAGGAATGGGAAGTGGGCATGCGGACGTGGCGGGCTTCGGGAACCGCGGCTCCATCCCGGTCCGGGCGGGCGCGGTGGGCGACCGGCTTCACCGCGGCGTTCAGCACCGCCGAGGTGACCCCGATCGAAACCATTCCCCGCATGGCCGCCTTGCGACCGGCCGAACCGCCGAACACGGCCAGTCCGACCGCGATGCCGCCGGAGATTCGCGAGTAGTTCGCCGCATGAGAAAGCTTCCGGAGTGCGGTGTCAAGCGAAGGGGTCGGGGAGGTCGCGACCGCCGCATACACCGACTGGTCGAGCTTGTTGACCTCGCGGAGCACCGTCTTGATCTTCGAGGGGATCATTGCCTGATGGTTTCCTCCGGATGGGGTTTGGAAACCGGCCCGTCGGCCGGCGACTTGCCCAGCGCGATCCGCACCAGGCCCTTGATCAGCGGAAAGATCCCCTCGGGGATCGCGGCCGAAGGCGAAGCACCAGGATGCTGCCGGGCGATCCTCACGCGCAAGGCCGCCGGCCTGATCCTGAATTCCAGGGGCGGCTCGAGGGTCGCCGCTTCCCCGTCGATTCCCGCCGCCACCGGCTCGTCGGATCCGACCTCGAACTCGGCTGCCGACCAGTCCCGCCAGGGGGCCTGAAACTTCCGCAGCCGGCTGCCGGCCGAGGTCGGGTCGGCCAGCACGGCGATACCGAGTTTGCCGTCATCGATCTTCGGCCGGGTACCGGAACCGACCGCTTTGCCCAGCCGGTACTTGTTGTTGGACACCAGGATCGCCGCCCCGGAGCGGTGCTGTTTGCCCGACGGACTCGTCCAGGAAAGCTCTGGCACATCCGCGTCGGGCCCGAGCACCTGGGGAACCGTTTCCAGCAGGGTCTTGATCTTCGCCTCCCGGTACTCATCGCGCTGAACCGCCTCCGCGTAGATCCCGAGCGAGACGTTGTTGACGAAGACCCGGCCGCTTACCTCGGCCAGATCGACCAGTCGCTCGCCCGCGTCGACGAAAGCATCAAGCGCCCCCACGCAGTCCTCCCGGTCAACGCCGAGATCGAGGGCGAAGTGATTGCGGGTCCCGGCCGGGATACACGCGTAGGGAAGCTCGTGTTCGGCGGCAAGCTCGGCGACGACGGCCTGGGAACCGTCCCCGCCGGCCATCGCCAGAGCGTCGGCCCCTGCCGCTATTTCCGCCTTCACCAGCTGGGCCAGATCGGCACCTTCGGTCAGGGCCACGGTGCGGTAGCCCCGGGCCTGGGCCTCCTGGTCGAGGTCGAGCTTCTCGGCTTTGCCGTCGCCGGACTTCGGGTTGTAGAAGAGGACCGGACTCTCGGGCGGATCCACCGCGGGTAACGGCACTTTGACGCTGAAAGCCTTCCTCGCCAATCCGAAGGTGATCACCGCCAGGACCAGAACCAGACCTGCCTGGACCAGATTCCAGCCGGACTCGACCAGAACCCCGAAAGTGAAGCCCAGCAGGAGCGCCGCGACACAGAATGAACCGAGCCGGATCCATCCGCTGCTGATCAGGCCGAGCCCGGCAATGCCGGCCGCGAGCAGCAGACAGACGATCACCAGCAGACCACCGGGGAACCGCTCGATCGCCAGCTGAACCGCCAGCACCAGCGTCACGGCCCCGAGCAGCAGCGAACCGATCGCCGCCAAACGCTCCCTGCCTCCGACCGAATGATTCACAAGTTCAACCTACCTTGCGCTCCTGTTCGCCAAGCGGATCTGCGACGGGAGCGCGCCCGAGGGGGCGAGTTTCTGCCGGTCGGGACTTAGCTGGGTGAGGGTCGTCGATCGGCGGCCGGACTTTCGGTTGAAAGGGAAGCTGATGGAGGAAAACGGGAATCAGAAGATGTGCGTCGAGTTCGCTGAATTTCCCGGGGCAGACGGGCCCTGGCTGATCGAGAAAGCGAAGGCGATCGAGGACGCGATGAGCGAGCGACTGGGCGGGGTGTTCCGCTGGCACTCGGTGGTCGGGGAACCGGATATCAGCGGATTCCGGGTGTTTTTCGAACTCGACCCTGACCACGAGCTGGATCCATCGGTCCCGGAAACGCTGATCGACATCATCGGCGAGGTGGCGGGCGGAGACCTTCCCCGCGACCGGAACCTCGCGGCCTGAACCGGTTCAACTTCGAAACCGAGGAGAAAGAGCAATGGATCACGAAGTGCTTTCCCGCACCTTCTGTATCGAGGTCAGCCACTTTCCCGATGTGGATGACAACTGGCTCGAGGAACGGGCCGCCGCGATCGGTCACGCGATCAACGACCGGCTCATTCACAAGATCGAATGGGGCCGGGTTTACGCGCTGACGGACCGCAGCGGAATCGGGCTCGTCTTTCTCCTCTGGCCGGAGTTCAAGAACGACGAATCGATCGCCGCGACTTTCATGGAAATCATCTGCGAGAAGACCGGCATCGTGAGGCCGAAGCCCGGCAGCAGAAAGAAACCTCGCCGCAAGGGCGGGATGCCCAAGTTCAGCCTGGGCCCGAGATTCCCGGCCGAGTTCTTCCTGAGTCACGGCAAAATTGAACCTGTATCACCGGTGATACACTCGGCCTATGGCAAGGGTAAGCGTGCGGGAACTCAGGAATCAAGGCGGCAAGGTGCTTGACCGGGTCCAGGGCGGAGAGCAGGTGATCATCACCAGGGACGGCGAAGACGTGGCCGAACTGAGGCCCGCGCGAAAGGCACTCTCGGCCGGGGCGCTGGTCGCCCGCTGGCAGAACCTCCCTCCCATGGATCCGCAATCGCTTCGCGATGACGTCGACGAGATTCTCGACAGCGGTCTCGGGAATGGTCGATGACCGAGGAACGAGGTTTACTCGACACCTCGGCGGTAATTCTCCTGGGACAGATTCCCGCAAGCACCCTGCCTTCGTTCCCGCTGATTTCGACCGTCACCCTGGCCGAACTTGCGGTTGGCCCACTGGCCGCCAAGAGCGAACCTGAGCGACTGGTCCGCCAGGCGAGACTGCTCCAGGCCCAGGCCGACTTTGATCCGATTCCGTTCGACGACCAGGCCGCACGAACGTTCGGGACGGTGTCGGCAAACCTTCGCGCGAGCGGCAGGAAGACCACGGCCCGCACCTTTGACGCGATGATCGCCGCCACCGCCATCTCCCGGGGTCTCCCCCTCTACACCGCCAACCCCCGGGACTTCGACGGGATCGAATCGCTGGTGGTGAACCCCGTGATGGCCGCCGGCCGCGACCCGGGCGAATAGAGCTGCGCCGTTCCGGGTACCGGCAGGACGTGAGCTTTGAGCCGACATCGCTGCTTCTGATCGCCGTGATCATCGTGACCTTCTTCGGGGTTGCCTGGGGCCTGAAGACGAGGAAGGGGAGCGGGATCAATCCTCATCCCGGCCCGGACACCGAGGATCCCGCCAAGAAGCCCGAGGGTGTGACCGAGGAGGAGCGCCCGGACTCGACGATCCTCGATCAGCGCGGCAAGGTCTGACTACTTAGGCCGGGACCGGGACTCTGGGGATCCCCGGCTGTTACCTATAGTCAGACGAATGCAGGCAAAGACCAGGGAGAAAGCGCGGGCACCGTGGCTGGTTGTGCTCGCGATGGTGGCGACAGCCATCAGCATCACGGGACCGATCGGGACCGCGCAGGCGGCTGGGCAAAAGAGCGTGGTCTCGAGTGGACCAGCCCGGGTCCTGGTCGGTGCCAAGCAGTGGTCGTTTGCCTTTCGGGACGCTCGGCAACAGCCGGTGTTGAGCGAGCGGGCCGGAGCGGGACCCGGGCCGGTGGGCCGGCTCGGTTTCGAGCTGAACGGCCAGTGGAAACACGCGACCGTGGTCAGGAAGAGCTGGATGCGGGGCGAGGTTCGGCATTTGCGGGTCGCGACGACCGCTCGGCGCCGGGACCTGAAGGTGATGATCGCCCCGGCCAGCCACGGATCGGTTCGGCTGACCGCTTCGATCGTTGGTCCGGTCCAGGGGGTCGAGGCGATCGGGATGAGTTTCAAGGCACCGGGAGGGGAGCGCTACCTCGGCTTCGGGGAGCGGTCGAATGCGGTCGACCAGCGAGGCAAGGTGGTCGAAAACTGGGCTGGCGAGGGACCCTACGAATCGGCCGAGTATCCGTTGATCAGGAACTTCGTTCCCGAATGGGGTCTGAGGGACCGGGAGGATGCGACCTACTTCCCGATGCCGTGGCTGCTCTCCACCGCCGGTTACGGGGTGCTGGTCGAGAACTCCGGGCCGAGCTACTTCCACCTCGGGACCGATCGCAAGGACGCCTGGAGGGTCGAACTGGTGCAGAAGGTGGACAGTCTGGCGCAGCAGCCGGTGAACGTTCCCGCTCCGCGCTCGATCACCCTGCGTTTCTTCGCCGGACCGACCCCGGCCGACGCCCTCCGCCGGCTGAGCGGGGCGACCGGACGCCAGCCCTCCCCCGCCCCGTTCTTCTTCGGGCCGTGGGTCCAGCCCAAGGGTGACTCGATGGACACGGTCGCCACGCTGGCGGCGAGTGACATCCCGACCTCGCTCCTCCAGACCTACCTCCACTACCTGCCCTGCCAGGCCCAGGCCGGCCGGGAACAGGAGCAGCGCGACTTCACCGGCCAGGTCCACGCGGCCGGGCTCGCGGTGACCACCTACTTCAACCCGATGATCTGCACCAGCCGACCGTCCTTTCACTGGTACGACCGCTTCGGCCAGCTGACCCGCGAGCAGACCGGCGACCCCTACGAGTACGACTACCTGAGCTACCACGTGGCCCAGTTCGACTTCGCATCCCAGGACGCCCGGAACTCCTACGGCCGGCTGCTCGAGGAAGCGATCGACCACGGCTACGACGGCTGGATGGAGGACTTCGGCGAGTACACCCCGCCCGACTCGATCTCGGCCAGCGGCGCCCCCGGCACGGTCGAACACAACCGCTACCCCGAGCGCTACCACTGCGCCGCCCACGAACAGACCCGGGGACACGTGCGGCCGCTGGCCCGCTTTGCCCGCTCGGGCTGGACCGGCTCCGCTGCCTGTTCACCGGTGGTCTGGGGTGGCGACCCGAACACCGAATGGGGCTTCGACGGCCTCCAGTCGGCGATCCGCAACGGCCTCACCATGGGACTATCCGGGGTCGGGGTGTGGGGCTCCGATATCGGCGGGTTCTTCTCGATCCTCAGTGAACCGCTCTCACCCGAGCTGCTCAGGCGCTGGGTCCAGTTCGGTGCCTTCTCCGGGGTGATGCGAAACCAGGCCAACGGTCTCCAGGTCGACGACCGCTACCGGCCGCAGGTGCTCGACCCGGACCAGATCGACAACTGGCGGCGCTACGCGAAGCTCCGCACCCAGCTTTACCCGTACACGAGCGGCGCCGCCCGCCAGTACCGCGAGACCGGCCTGCCGATGATGCGGGCGATGGCCCTCGACTTCCCGCGGGACCAGCGGGCCGCCGGACTCGAGGACCAGTACATGTTCAGCGACTCCCTCCTCGTCGCGCCGGTCACCACACCCGGAGCGACCGAACGCAAGGTCTACCTGCCCGAGGGCAAGTGGGTCGACTTCTGGCAAAGCTTCGAGTACGACGAAGCTACCGGCGCCTTCGACACCACCGGTCCGGCCGCGCTGCTGAACGGCAAGGGCTGGCGGACCATCCCCGCCCCGGCCGAGGA
>JAEZIQ010000036.1 GCA_023436605.1 Actinomycetes bacterium
CCGCCCCGGCGGGGTCGGCGAGCCCGTCGCCGACTGGTTTGTTCCGTTGGCCGAGGCTGACGGCCGGTTCGAAGTCGAGGTCGCGGACCTGAAGGAACTGAACCTTCCGTTCATGGACGAGCCGAACATGCCCGGCCGCCGTGAATACACCAAGGAGCACACCAGGAACTGGAGCGCGATCGTCGATCGGGCCGACGCCTTCGTGTTCGTCACCCCGGAATACAACTCCACGCCGGCTCCCGCCCTCAAGAACGCGCTCGACTTCCTTTATCACGAGTGGGCCTACAAGCCGGCCAGTTTCGTCAGCTACGGCGGGATCTGGGCCGGCGCCCGGGCTGTTCAGGCGATCAAGCCGACCCTGACCCAGCTCTCAGTGATGCCGCTCCCGGAGATGGTCCCGATCCCGGGGGTGTCCGGTCTGCTCGACGACCAGGGCAACTTCCAGGGAACCGAGATCCACGAAAAAAGCGTCGCCTCGATGCTGGACTCGCTCGAGAAGTGGTCCGGCGCCCTGAAGACGCTCCGCCAGTAGTTCCTGCCCGGGACTACCGCCAGGTGGTGACGCAGGTTCTGCGTCGATTCGACACAAAACCTGCGTCACCACCGGAATGACTATTTTGTCGTGCGGAGTGTGACCGTCTTCCGGACGGTCTTTGCGCCTTTGGCGCTGACCACGACCTGAGGCTTCAGCTTCGCCGCCACCTTTGCGCTGGTCTTCAGCTTGAAGGCGACCGACTTCGACTTGCCGGTTCCGAGCTTGCCGACCTTTCGGCAGCCCGGGGTCACCCGGGCGCCCTTCCTGGCACCGGCCGGCACCTTGACGCATACCTTGGTCGCGTTCGCGGCAGCGGTCCCGGAGTTGCGGACGGTGACCGACAGCGAGGCCGTCCGGCCGCGCTTGACCTTGCCGGGCTTCAGCTTCGCCTTGACGATCTTCAGCTTGGCAACCGGCTTCGGCGGCGCCTTGGTCACGTTGACCGACGCTTCAGCCGTGTTTCCGGCTCCGTCGACCACGGTCACCGACGCGGTGCCGGCCTTGGTGCTCTCGCAAACAACGGTCAGACCGCTCACCTTGCTGCCGTCCTGGCAGGTCCAGTGGGCGGCGACGATCTTGCCGGAGCCACCTTCGATTGCGGCCGAAAGGGTGGCGCCGTTCCAGGCGCGCTTCTCAAGGCTTGCCTTACCTTCGAGCGGCGGGTTGATGACGATCTGCTGTTCCCAGGTCCGGGTCTTCGCGTTGTTTCCGGTCACCGTGGCTACAACGTCGTAGGTGCCGGGGGCGGCGAAGGTGTGATCGAAACGTTCCCCGTTGTTGGTCGTCGGCGTGGTCCCGTCATCGAAGTTCCACTCGATTGCGGCCGGCGCCGGGACGGTGCCGTCCTGGGACTTGACGGCGCTACCGAGGATGTTGATCGTCGGGTTGGCGGTCTCGAGTTCAGTCGGGTACCACTGAAGACCCGGCCGGTCCTCGATGTCCTCGTCGAAGGGAGCGTGGACCGTCTGTGCTGTGACGTTGAAACCGATCGCCTGCGCGCCGGCCAGCGACGCCGCGACGTTGTCGATCGGCAGGTCGGGGCCGACGTTGTAGGTCTCGAAGTTGCTCGAACCGAACTGCTGGTCGGTGTAGTCATCCCTCTCGTAGTAGTAACCGAGCATGTCTCCCGACTGGCTCAGGGTTCCAACATGCCGGGCCCCGCTGATGCCGGCGCGAATCGCGAAGTTGACTTCCGGGAAGGCTTCACCGGGATTGGTCGTGTAAACCGCATCGCCGATCCGTGCGGTCGCGACACGAGTGGTGATTATCTTCGTGTCCTCATCCGGCCCGTCCGTCAGGTACGGCGGTTCCTTCGAGCGGGGGATGGTGCAGAACTCCTCGGAGTCGAGGCAGATTCCCTCCGGAATGATGTGGAAGTTGATGCCGGTGAGAAGCTTCCCGTTGTCGGCGAGGGTGCTCATGGTCTGCTCGTCGGCCTTGACCGTTGCGTCGGTCAGCGGAGTGGCCTTGGCCAGGGTGCGCTGGATTTCGTTAGCGACGATCTTGCCCTGCGGGATCACTTCCTCGTAGGTGTTGATTGATCCGGGCGGTTCCTGACGGCCCAGCGTGCCGGGGCCGATCACGGTGGTACCGCCGTTCAGCTCGTCGAGCGCACGGCGGGCGTAACCCGGCCAATCGGCCGAGAACTCGTTGTTGGCGCCGCCGTTGAACTGGTCGGGATGGTTGGGAACGTTGGCGTAAATCGCGTTGGTCGCCCCGGTTTCGGGGTCACGGGCCCACATCACCGGCACCTCGTTGTCGTACGGGAAGCCGTCGGGGTGGTTGGTGCCCTGACCGTTCTGCCAGATGAAGGAGCGAAGGTTTCCGACCCCGGTCCAGATTTCGGAGGGTTTGGTGTTCTTGGCTGCTTCGACCGCTGCGGCGACGGTCTGGTCGCTCAGCTTCTTCAGGTAGGCGTTGTCGAGCGTGCCCCAGATGCCGACCACGGTCGGGGCGGCGTGGACGTGGGTGGTCGAGATGATCACGTTGGCGCGGCTGATGTCGTAGCCCTCGCTGTTGAGGGCGTCGGCGATCTTCTGACGGGTCGCATCGACGCCGTAGGGCGCGTGGATGCCGTCATAGGCGGCGAACCAGCCGGCCGAGTCGACCACCACGAAGACGTTTGCGTCCTTTCCCTTGCCGACTACGAAAGCGCGGGCCTCGAGGTCATCGTGGGTGGCTGCGGTCGGCCCGTCCTTGTAGCCGTAGCCCCCGATGTACTGGGGGGAGTCCGGGTTGATGTTCTTGGTTGAGGCGCCGACCTCGAAGATCGCCGGGTCGGCTGCTCGCGCGTTGCCTGCCGCGATCAGCAGGCAAGTCAAAGCAAAGGTCAGGGCGGCCAGCTTCACCGGCAGCGTGCGAACAACAACGGACATATCCATCTCCTCCCGTCGGGCGGACTCCACCCGTCTCCCATTCGGGCCGGTACCACCCGGCCCCTCCTGCGGCGCAGCATAGCGGAGGCATTCCGGACAGCAAAAGGGCCGCCCCTTCGGACGGCCCTTCGCAACGGATCCTGCTGGCGGTTCAGTGACCGCCGGCCGGCGGCGGCGCGGTCGGGTCCTCGCCTTCCTCGCCGAGTCCTTCACGGGCGATGTACTCCTCGGCCAGGAGCAGATTGTCCTTCGAGCGCTCGACCACGTTCAGCAGGTCACCCATCAGGGCAACTTCCTCGACCTGTTCCTTGACGAACCACTGCATGAAGTGTTCGGCCCGATAGTCCTTGATCTCGCGCGCCAGTTCGAAGAGCCCGAAGATCTCATCCGAGACCCTTTCTTCCTGGGCCAGAGCTTCCTTGACCGGGGTGATGCCGTCCTTGTACCTGGTCGGCTGCGACTTGATGTCCGGGACCTGGATTTCCTCGTCGACATCGAGCAGGTACTGGATCATCATCATCGCGTGCTCGCGCTCTTCGAGGGCCTGGCGGTAGAAGAAGGCGGCCAGACGGGGCAGGGTCTCGCGGTCGTAGTAGACGGCCATGGCCACGTACTGCTGGGACGCCGCAAACTCGTTCGAAATCTGGGCGTTGAGGGCTTTGGCGAAACTCTTTTCTTCAGCCATGTCGGTCTCCGATCGGGGGAAAGGTCAGGTCTTCGACTCCAACCTAGCGCAGTCCGCGACTTCGGCCTGCCGCATCCGGAGTTAGACCACTCTAACTCTCATCCGGCTTTCCGAAGCCGTTTCCGGGGACCTTCATCGGGCTGACCGGGAGTCCGGGCTCGGGTTCGGCGGCGTTGTAGCCGGTCGGCGCCGTGTCGTTCGGATTGTCGGGATGAAAGAGCGCGGCGAGGTACTGGATCTGGTCGCGACCGACGCCCAGTTCCCACTGCCCACCGCCGTAGGCACCGATCCCCTCCGCCTCACAGTAGTCGTAGGCATCGAAGGTCGATTTGAGTCCGCCCATGCGTGAAGGCTTGATGTTGATCACCGTCGGCTTGTGCTCCAGCGAGGCGATGTCGTCGACCGAGTGGATCGGCGCATCCCAGGTGACCCGGTGCCAGTCGTCCTTGAGGACCTCCCGGGTCTCCGGGGTCACGTCCGGGTCCTCGATCCAGGCTTCGGGGAAAGCTGTGAGCAGACGGCGGTAGAGCTCCGGGTCGGTCTCGATGTCGACCACCGTGCCCTTGTACTGGCCTTTCAGGTCGAGGGTGTTGACCGCTCCGGTCTCGACCAGCTCCCCGACCAGCTGCTCGTCCCAGTCCAGGGACGGGTCGAGTTTGAACTTGAGGTCCGGGTAACGATCGAGTTTTGCGCGGAGTCGGCCGACGTCGGACTCGGTTCCGCCCGGACCGCCGGTCAGTCCCATCGAGGCGACGAAGGTCAACGGATTGAGCGGCCTCTCCAGGAAGCCGGCCAGATCGGTGCCGGCCTGCCAGAGGGCAAGGTCGAGCGCGGCCGACTCGAAGGCCCAGCGCCGATAGAGCCGGGAAACTTCCCGTTCGGGTGAGGGGGGGAAGAGGGCGAGGGTGCCGATCAGATCGCAGAACTCGCCGACCGTGGAGACGCCGGTGAAATCGTGCGTCGGCCCCGCGTCCTGCAGGGCGATCTGGTCGAGTGCCTCGTAGGTGATGTCCTCGCCGAGTCCGGTCTTGCCGCCGCCTTCGATCCGGATCACCGTGGTCAACCGTTCGAAGTCCGGTGCGGGCCTGATTGCCAGCCCCTCCATCGACCACGACTCGATCTCGACCGGCAGCTCCGCAACACGCTCGTAGGTGCTCATGGAATGACCCTACCGAGCGCTCACCGCCGCCCCGTGTCGCTGGCCGCCGCAGCGGGTACGGTGGGGGTATGTCCTCCCTGATCCACACCTGTTATCGGGTTTTCGACCTCGACGAATCGATCGCCTTCTACGAGAAGCTGGGTTTGAAGGAGCACCACCGGTTGCCGATCGGCGACGAGGCCGTGAACGTCTACATGGGTCACGAAGGCGACGGCCCCAGACTCGAACTGACCTTCAACTACGACCAGGAAGAGCCCTACGAGATCGGCACTGGCTACGGCCACATCGCCTTCATGGTCGACGACCTCGACGCAACGCTGGAGAACCTGGCTGCCCAGGGCATCGCTCCCGAGAAGCCGCCCTACACGGTCAGCGACGGAGGCTCCCGGCTCTGCTTCGTCAGGGATCCGGATGGCTACCGGATCGAGCTGATCGAAGGAGACCCGGGCCGCGCCGAGT
>JAEZIQ010000072.1 GCA_023436605.1 Actinomycetes bacterium
CCCTCAGGGTGAGGGCAGCCTATCGGGGTTCGCGATGAGGGTGATCGGTTTCGACACCGCGACCGACGACACCGTCGTCGCAGGAATCGACGGCGACGAACTCGCCTTCGAGCGTTCGGTGCCGCCGGAGAAGCGGCCTGTTCACAGTCAGGCCCTGCTCGAAACCGTCACCGAAGCTGCCGCTGCCCTGGGCGGCTGGGAGAGGATTGATCGGATCGCGGTCGGGATCGGTCCGGGAACCTTCACCGGAATCCGGATCGGGGTCGCCACCGCGGCCGGGCTCGCGGCATCGACGGGAATCACGCCGGTCGGGATCTCGACCCTCGCCGCATTGGCCGTCTCGATCGGGGCCTCTACCGGGGCCGAACGGGTCATGCCACTGGTCGACGCGCGTCGGGGAGAAGTGTTCGGGGGCCTCCACGACGGGGAGGGGAACGCGCTCGAAGAACCTTTCGCCTGGGGTCCGGACGCCCTGATCGAACGGTTGAAGAATGCTGCCGATGCGGGCCCCGCGCCAGTTACTGCCGGACCGGGCGCGGTACGATTCCAAGACGAATTGGTCCGGGCCGGGTTAGAAACAGAGCCGGCCGGATCTCCGGTCCACCGGCTGACCGGGCGCCCCCTGTGCGAACTGGGCGCGACCGCAGAAACGACCGGGCCGGAAACACTGAAACCCCTCTACCTGCGAATACCCGATGCCCAACTCTGGCTTGAACGAGACGGCAAGACCGACCACGGAAACCAACGCTCCGGCTGAACCTGCGCGCGGTCCGGAGCCCGCCGCGTCGACTATCGAGGTACGCAGACTCGCCTACGGGGATCTGCCCCTCGTCGTCTCGCTCGAACGTCGCTCCTTTCGAAGTCCCTGGTCGGTCGGGATGTTCGCTCTTGAGATGTCAAAGGCCGACACGGTCGGACTGGCAGCCGTCGAGGGTTCACGGGTCGTCGGCTATCTGATCCTTTCCCGGTTCGACCGCGCCTGGCACTTGATGAATATCGCCGTCGCTCCGGAACAGCGTCGCCGGGGGGTCGCCTCCCAACTGATCCGAGAAGCTCTCGACCGGATCGATGCGGACGACCCCGTGACGCTCGAGGTGAGGCCGACCAATCGTTCCGCGATTGGCCTTTACGAAGGCCTCGGGTTCCGGTCCTACGGCCTGCGCAAGGGCTACTACCCGGACAACGGGGAAGACGCGCTGATCATGTGGAAGGGCGACCCGGCGCTGGCCGGAGTCCCCGTCGGCTGATGCCGCTGCTGGCAATCGAGACTTCCTGCGACGACACCTGTGCGGCCGTCCTCGAGGGCCCGCGAGTGCTTTCCAACGTGATCTCCTCCCAGGCCGATCACGAGCGTTACGGGGGAGTCGTGCCGGAAGTCGCCTCGAGGCATCACCTGGAACTGGCCGTGCCGGTAATCGATGCGGCCCTGAGCGAGGCGGGGGCAGGCATGGACGACCTCGACGCGGTCGCAGTGACCGCCGGTCCCGGACTGATCGGCGCCCTGTTGGTCGGACTCAGCACGGCCAAGGCGATTGCGGCGCCCCGCCGGCTGCCGCTGATTCCGACCGATCATCTGCACGGACATGTGGCGGCCAATTTCCTCGAACCTGAGCCGCTCGAGCCACCTTTCCTTTGCCTGATCGCCTCGGGGGGCCACACGATGCTGGCTGGCGTCCGCGACCACAACGGCTTCGAAGTGCTTGGCGAGACTCTGGACGACGCCGCCGGCGAGGCGATCGACAAGGCCGCGAGGATGCTCGGCCTCGGCTTCCCCGGGGGCCCGGGCCTCGAACGACTGGCCGCCGAAGGCGATCCCGGAGCCTTCGAGTTTCCGGTCGCGATGACCCGGGACCCCGGACTCAACTTCAGTTTCAGCGGCCTGAAGACCGCGCTGGTCTACCTCAGCCGGGATCTGGGCGCAGAAGGAACAGTCGAGCGTTCGGCCGACCTCGCGGCGGGCTTCCAGGCGGCAATCGTCGACCAGTTGGTGACCAAGCTGGGGCGGGCACTCGACCGGGAGAGCTGGCCCGCGGTCGCACTCGGCGGAGGGGTCGCCGCCAACGGTCCCCTGCGCCGGGCCGTGGCCGCTCTCTGCGAGGAGCGAGGTATCCCCTTCAAGGAAGTGAGCCGGGAACTCTGCACCGACAACGCGGCGATGATTGGCAGCGCCGCCCGTTTCAGCGAACCGCTTGGCTTTCCGGAGTATCTCGGCTTCGATGCTTTCGCGACCGGGCCGCGAGGCAGCCGGTGAACGTTTCCGTGCTGACCCGTCCGGGCTGCCACCTCTGCGAGGAAGCGGCCACGGAACTTCGTGCCTGGCTCGATCGCGGACCGGAGGAGCTTGCCGCAATCGAGATCGATCTGATCGACATCGAAACCGACGATGAACTTCACCACCGGTATCTGGAAAGAATTCCGGTCATTCGCATCGACGGCGAGGACGTATCCGAATTCGCCTTTGACGCTGAAGCGTTCCAGTCAGCTTTGTCTGACAGGTCGCAGGGTGCGGCCTGAGACGAGTACCCTGAAAGCCGCGATGCCCCCGTCCTCAAAGTCCAGATCAGACAACCCGCTGCTCGTCGGCGAAGGAGAACGCCTTGCCCTCGGCGTGGCCGCCCGGCTTTCGCGATACCTGCAGGTGCTGATCCAGGCCCGCAAGATGGGGCGGGAGACGATCTCCTCGCAGGAGCTCTCCGAGTACACCCACATCAATCCGACCCAGATCCGTCGCGACCTTTCCGGTTTCGGCAAGTTCGGGAAGCGGGGAGTGGGCTACCGCATCGACTACCTGATCGACGAGATCCGCAAGATCATGCGGACCGCAGGCCAGCACAACATCGCTCTGTTCGGGGCCGGGAAGCTCGGTCAGGCGATCGCCGGCTCGGACGTTTTTGCCGACCACGGCTTCAACATCGTTTCCCTGTTCGACGTCGATCCGGAGATGATCGGCAAGCAGGTCGGTCAGCTTACGGTCCGGGATTTCGCCGAACTGAGCGACGCGGTCGAGGAAGAAGCGATCGTGGTCGGGGTTCTCGCGGTCCCGTCCGCTGCTGCCCAGGAAGTCGCCGACGGCCTGGTTGCTGCGGGGGTCACCGTGATCTTCAACTACACCGAGCAGCTGCTCCAGGTACCGCCGGAGGTCACAGTTCACACCTCGAGTCCCGCCGTCGACCTGCTCTACGCCCTGTACTTCTATCTGTCCTGAGTTTGTCCGACCACGGTCTGCTTGAAATGGATGCGGTACGGGAGGTCTTCGAGGCCTCTACCGATTTCACGATCGGACTCGAGGAGGAGTTCGCGATCGTCGATCCGGAGAGTCTCGACCTGGTCGACCGCTACCCGGAGCTCTATGCGGCCGCCCAGGATGACCTGGTGTTGGCCGACTCGGCCGCCGGTGAGCTGATCGCCTCCGAGATCGAAATCCGTTCGGGCCGCTCCGAGTCGATGGGTGAGGCCAACGAGAAGCAGGCCGAGAAGCGCCGGCACCTGTTCGAGCTCGCCGGACGGCACGGGGTTGCGCTCGCCTCCGCCGGGACCCACCCCTGGGCCAATTACCTCGACCAGGAAATCATCGACACCCCGCACTATCAGCGCCTGAAGAAGGACCTGGGCTACGTGGCCCGTCGGAACAACACCTGGAGCCTCCACGTTCACGTCGGGATCCGCGGTGCCGACCGGGCGATCGCGGTCTGCGACTGGCTGCGGGAGAGGCTGCCGATTCTGCTCGCCGCCTCGGCCAATTCGATCTTTCTCGACCGGCAGGACTCCGGCCTGGCTTCGGTTCGTTCCGAGATATTCACCCGGACCTTCCCGCGCTGCGGCGTGCCCGGGACGTTCCGCAGCTGGGATGAGTACGCCGGATTCATCGACGACCTGCGGGACCTTGGTTCGGTGGTCGAGGCGACCCAGCTCTGGTGGAGCGTGAGACCTCACCACGCCTTCGGCACGGTGGAGGTAAGGATCTGTGATGCACAGACGACCGGTCGCGAGTCGACCGCCCTGGCCGGCCTCATCACGGCCATCGTCGCCCAGACGGCGGTTGACCTCGACGAGGGCCGAAGTGATGGAGAGCCTCTGCGCGGACGCCAGATCGAAGAGAACCTCTGGCGGGCGATCCGCTACGGGCTGGACGGCAAGATGATCGATTTCCGTCGCCGCCGGGAGATCGACACCCGGCAGATGCTCGAAGAAGTCCTGGCGTGGACCGAGCCGGTCCGCAGCTCCCTCGGGATCGAGGTCGACCTGCCTGAGTCCAATGGGGCCCAGCGGATGCGTGCCGACTACGAAGCCGGGAAGTCGATCGAAGACATCTACCGGGACACGGTCGCCGAAACCGCCCGAACCTTCGCTGGGTAGAGCCCCGCCCAACCATCAATTCGCTCTTATGGGCGGGGCGGGTTCAAATTGGAGGCGGGGCGAAGCTCGCCGACTTACTGGTGTAAGGCGGGGCGAAGCTCGCCGACTCACTCATGTTAGGTGGGGGACGCTCGCCGACTTACTTATGCTTGGTCCATGACTGACGAACAGAACGATGCTTCAGCGGAGGACCCCAACGGGCCGCCGCCCCTGACCGACGAAGAGCGGGCGATGCTCGAAGCCCAGATGAAGGAGATCCGGGTCGAGGACCTTTTGACCCAGACCGTGGCCAGTGTGCTCAACCTTTCGGCCCGGAGGATCGTCAAGGAAGATGAAGTCGACCTCGAACAGGCCCGGATCGGAATCGAAGCCGTGCGGGCGATCGTCGATCTGCTGCCGGCCGAAGTCGGGCAGGCGATCGCCGACCCGCTGAGCCAGGTCCAGTTGCTCTATGCGCAGAAGAGCGGTGAGGCCGGGACGCCCGAGTCCGGGGGAGACGCCCCGGGGAGCCCCGAATCCGGCGGGCAGGGTCCGGGCGCTGGCCAGGGTCCCTCGAAGCTCTGGACTCCCGGCAGCTGATGCATCAGCCCCTGAAGCCGGTTCTGGCCTCAGGGGTCTCCAGCGCTACGGTCTGGTCCCGGCCGGCCTCTTTGGCGGCGTAGAGCGCGCGGTCGGCCCGGCCGACCAGTTCGCGGACGGTTTCCGACCCGTTCCATTCGGCGATGCCCGCCGAACAGGTGATCCGTCCGACGGATTCCTCGCCCGTGGGCGTCTCGGGTAGGGACGCCCGCAACCGCTCGACGATCACCTTGGCTCCCTCCAACCCCGTATTGGGAAGGGTGATCACGAACTCCTCTCCGCCATAGCGGGCGATGTGGTCCTCGATCCGGGTCATTTCCTCCCAGTTCATGGCTACCTCGCGCAGAAAGTCGTCGCCTGCCTGATGGCCGCGGGCATCGTTGTACTGCTTGAACTGGTCGAGGTCGAGCATTGCAAGGCTGAGCGGCTGGTCGTGACGCCTCGCCTGGCCGACCGAGCGCTGGATCGCCCTTTCCCAGCCTCGTCGGTTGTCAACCCCGGTCAGAGGGTCAGTCAGGGCCAGTTCCTCGATTATCTGACCGCGTTCTTCGGCCAGGTTGCGTTCCCGGCGCATGCGCGTGACCAGATCCTGGATTACGACTCCGAGCACCGTGGCCAGGACAGCCAGCACCAGGTCCTGCCGCCAGGCGGGGTTCAGTTCAACGGTGTCTCCGGCGGTCGCGACCTGGGCGATGATCACTGCCGCCACTACGGCCAGGATTACTCCGAAAAGCGCCTTTCTGGACCCGTACACGGCAACGGCCAGGATCGGAATCAGGAGGAGTGGCCCGATACCGGCCTCAAGGCCGTCGGTTCCGGCCCGTACGAGAATGGCGCCGGCAAGGGCGCCGAAGGGGGAGAGCAGCCAGAGTGCCGGGTGCGCGAAGGCCAGACCGACGCTGGCCAAGGCGATTACCCACCCGGCCAGATAGAGCGGCCAGGCTGTGTCCGGGGCAGAAACCAGGGTGATCGCGAAACAGATCGCGGTGATCCCTATGAAGGCGATGCCGTAGCGGATCAGATTTCGCCGGTACTGAGGCACATCCTGAAACCCCCGATGGATCGGGTGCATGCCAATCGGCTGGATTCTCAGCTTTTGAAACTTGACGACTCTCCCGTTCCTGACCTATAGTGACCCACTCACATTGGCGGCAGGGGTTACCACGCAGTGTTCAAATCTCCTGCTATAGCCGATATTATCGGGACCCAGGTGGCAAAAGACCGTTCAAAAGAAATTCTGAAGGAAATCCGAAGTCTCAGGGAGGAACTCTCGGCCCGACTCGACGCGCTGGAGGCGCGGAGTGGGTTCGGACACCTTCCTGATTCGGGTTCCGGAATCAGCGATTCGACAGCTCCGGGCGCATCCCTGCCCGGAATCCCGGTGAACCATTCCGGAATCCCGGTGGCTGAGCCCCCCGCAAGGAACGAAAACTTCGAGCTGCCGACCGGCGGCGACGTGAGGGTGATAGTCCGTCCCCTTCACGACCTCAGTCTCGCCCGCGTGGTCGAAGACGCTCTGGTCAACACGGAAGGGGTGGAGGAGGCGGCGCTCCGCGAGCTTCGCGGCGATTCGGCCACCATCGATACAAAAGTGGGGGATGGGGTTTCCCTCATCTCTTCACTCCGGCGCAAGCTGCCGGTTGCATTTGACGTGACCGAGTCTTCAACCGACTCGGTCACCATCGCGCTGGCCCAACCCATGGGCGGACGCGAGAGCGGCGTGGCCGCTCCTACGGGTCTGTGAACGGCGGGGGAGTCTTTGGTGCGCTGATCTTCGTGGTCGGCATCCTGATCGCGTTCGCGATCCTGTTTGGCTTCTTTCTTATCGTGCCGTTCTTCGTCTTCCTGGCCGGAATCGTCGTGATGCTGGTCAGTGACCGCCGCGATCGCAGAAGCGCCAACGGCAGCGACGAAGGCAACGGTAACGGGGATTCCCCGGCCGGAGCCCATCAGACGGTGGAAGTTGTCGAAACGACGACCAAGGTGAGGGAAACCTGATGGCTACGGCGGTTGCGCAGAAGCTCCTGGTTCGTGACTCCACCAGCGGGGTCAGCGAACGCATGGTCACGCTCAGTTCCGCTGTCGCCCACCTGCTGCCGGTCGACATCTGCCGTCGGTACCACATCGTCCCGATCGAATTCGACCGCGGACTGATCACCATGGCCGGACCGGTCTCGTTCAATCCGGCGGCCGATCGCGCGGTGCGGGAACAGACCGGTTACGAAACCCGGTGGCTCTTTGCCGACCAGACCGAGCTGGACCTGGCCATCGACCGGCTTTTCGCCGGCAACGGCCGGCCCGAGGGCACTGAATTCTCGGCCGACGATCTGCTCAAGCATGGTCTTGCCGTGCCGCCGCGCCTCGGTGAAAGCCTGGCGAGCCGCGGGCTGGTCACCGAAGAACAGCTGGCCGACGCGGTTGCCGAGCAGAATCGCACCGGCAGCCGGATCGGCGAAGTCCTGGTTCACGGGGGCGCGCTCGAGGAGACCGAGCTGCTGCGCGTCCTTTCCGAGCAGATGGACATGCCGACGGTGGACCTCCGCGATTACGACGCGGAACGGGCCCCCCGGGACGTCCTGCCGGACGAGATGTGCCATCGGCTTCACTGCGTCCCGATCGCAATCGACGGCGAGAGCATCTATCTCGCTGTGGCCGACCGTCTGGTCGAGGGTGAAGCCGAAGTCCAGAGCTACACCGGCCGCAAGGTCCAGCAGTTCCTCGCGACCCCGAACGACATTTCCCGGCTCCAGCGGCAGATCAACAGGGAGCGCTACACGGAGACGGCGACCCTCGGGTTGCGTGAGCGGTTCCCGGACAGCTCGGCCCACGAGGTCCTCAGCGGAGGCCAGAAGTTCTTCCTCGTCCTGGTCGCGCTCGTTTTCCTCGGATTCCTCGTCTGGAAGCCGATCCCGACGATGGTCGTCGTGTTCGCGCTGCTCGCGATCTTCTACACGCTTACTTCGGCCTACAAGCTGGTCGCGGGGTACGCAGCCCTCGGCCACCGCTACATGGTGCCTACCGACGAGGAGACCCTCGCGGCAATGGACGAGCGCACCCTGCCGGTCTACACCGTGCTGGTCCCCCTCTTCCGGGAGGCCGCCGTCATCCCGTACCTGGTCGCCGGCATCGAGTCGCTCGACTATCCGAAGACCAAGCTCGACGTGCGTCTGCTGTGCGAAGAGGACGACGAGGAAACGATTCAGGCGATCATGGACCTCGATCTGCCGCCGCATTTCAACGCGATCATCGTCCCGCCTTCCCAGCCGCAGACCAAACCGAAGGCATGCAACTTCGGTCTGCTCGGAGCCAAGGGCGAGTACATCGTCATCTACGACGCCGAGGACCGGCCGGACCCGCTTCAGCTGAAGAAGGCCGTCCACATGTTCGACAACGTCGACGACTCGATCGTCTGCATCCAGTCGAAGCTCAACTTCTTCAACCAGCAGACAAACATCCTGACCCGCTGGTTCTCGATCGAGTACTCGATGCTCTTCGATCTGGTCCTGCCCGGGCTCGACGCGCGACGCGATCCGATCCCGCTGGGCGGCACCTCGAACCACATCAAGCGCGACGAACTCGTTGAAGTGGGGGGCTGGGACCCGTACAACGTGACCGAGGATGCCGACCTCGGCGTCCGCCTGCACCAGGCCGGATACCGCACCACGATGATGGATTCGACCACTTATGAAGAGGCGAACACCAGCGTCCCGAACTGGATCCGCCAGCGTTCCCGCTGGATCAAGGGTTACCTGCAGACCTGGCTGGTCTACATGCGCAACCCGTTCCGGTTCCTTTCCAACGTCGGGCTCAAGGGCTTCCTTTCCTTCCAGCTCCTGATCGGAGGCACCTTCACCTTCCTGATCAACCCGATCTTCTGGTTCCTGACCACGGTCTTCGCGCTGACCCAGCTCGGGATCATCGAGGACTTCTTCCCCGGCTGGGTGTACTTCCTGGCCGCAACGCAGCTCTTCTTCGGAAACTTCGTCTTCGTGTATCTCGGACTCGCCGCTTCGGTCCGCCGTGGTGACTACAGCCTTGCGCCCTACGCTCTGTTCCTGCCCTTCTACTGGGGTCTGATGTCGGTCGCCGCCTGGAAAGGATTCGGACAGCTCCTGACCAATCCGTTCTACTGGGAGAAGACGGAGCACGGCCTCGACCTCGGTGGTGGCGCCCAGAACGCTCACGCCACGACCCCGAAGGCGAGTTCCTGATGGCCGATCGCACCTCCGATTTCGGGGACGAATCCCACTCCACCGTAGTCGGGGAAACCCGGACCCGCCGGGTCACCCGGGATTACGTCGACCCCGAGATCCGGGCGCACATCAGCGAGATTCCGCCGGAGCCGCGGCCCTTCAGCTCGGAGGCACCCCGGGCGGGATGGGAGAGCGGACTCATCTTCCTGCTCTTCTCGATCGTCTACGGCGTGATCGGCTATTTCATGCTGACCGAAGGTCGAATCGTCGATTTCATCTCGCTGGCCCACCTCAACGAGGCGTATATGACGTTCTGGAACGACCCGCCGAAGCTGGCGGCAATCGGTCTCGACCCCTCGACCTTCGGATCGATCGCCTACATGCCGCTGTCCATCGTCAAGCCGGTGGCGACCTCACTGGTCGCGATCCCGGTGATGAGCGCTGTCGCTGCCGGCGTCCTGATGGCCTATTTGAACAGCCTCTTTCGCCAGTGTGAGATCAACATCGGCTTCCGGATCGTTCTGCTGATCCTGTTCGGACTGAACCCGATGTTCGTGTTCTACGCGGCCAACGGGGGTCCGGACATCCTCGGGTTCCTGCTGCTCGGGATCGCGCTCACCTCGGTGATCAACTGGTCGATATCCGACCAGACCCGGCACCTGGCTGCGGCCGGACTTTCGATCGGGCTCGCCGTAATGGTCGATTACCAGTACATACTGA
This sequence comes from Actinomycetes bacterium, assembly GCA_023436605.1. Taxonomy (GTDB): domain Bacteria; phylum Actinomycetota; class Thermoleophilia; order Solirubrobacterales; family 70-9; genus 67-14. The sequence goes on from JAEZIQ010000072.1 coordinate 9,849, forward strand.
TCGGGATCGGTTTCGTCATCGCCTTCATGATCCTCAGCGCCAGCAAGGGGGACGACGGGCTCAAGACCCGGTCAACCCTCCTGCTTTTCCTGACTCCGATGGTCTACGCACTGCTCTTCTGGTGTCTTCTCAACTGGGTGCTGCTCGGTGATCCCTTCCAGTGGATCACTGCCCAGAACGGCGTGATCCAGGTCAACACGACCGGTGCCCTTCAGGCAATCCAGACTGACGTCTGGGGGAGTCTGGGAGACCTGTTCGAGGTCACCCTCGGGGTCGCGCCGCTTACTTTCCTGGCCGGAATCCTCCTGATCGTCGGGAGCTTCCTCAAGAAGGACACGACCGGCTGGGCCCTGTTCGTGATCGGACTTTTCGTCGCTGCCGGACCGGTGGTCCGGGCCGTGGGGGCCGATCAGGCCGACCTGCTCGATCTGGCCTACGGCTTGCCGCTCGCGGTTTTCGCAGCGGCCGCGGTCGCCTGGTTCGGACGCGACGGCTGGTCGTCCGTCGGGGCCACGATCATGGCGGTGGGGCTGATCGCCGCGATACCTCTGGGCTGGAACGCGATGCAGGACTACCGGTTTCAGAATCAGGCCGAGGCCTTCACCCGCTGGGTGGACACCCGCGAATCGCAGGAAGGCACCGAGTCGCTCAGCGGCTACCAGGTCGGGATCGACCCCGAACTGGCGATGGCCCGGTTCATCAACAACGAGATTCCCCAGGTGAAGCGTTCGATCCTGGTCGACCAGAACTTCAGTTACGGCGTGATGATCACTTCGGGCCGCCCGCAGAATTTCTACGACCGCACCGACGCCGGTGAGGACGAGTGGCAGGCCACGATCGACAACCCCTGGCGGACCGACGCCGATGGCAACCGTGTCAATTACCTGCTGGTCACGATCAGCCGGGAAGGTGACCAGATCGCCAAACAGTGGCCGACCGCGGTCCAGGGAGGCGAAGCCGGACTGACCCCGATTTTCCGCACCGACCGTTACGTGCTGCTGGAAGTTTCCGAGAGCAGGCCACCTTCTGACGGCGACTCGGATTCCACGACGCCGCGAACGTTGCCGAACCCTGTCACTCCGACCGCGCCGATCAACCCGACCGGACCGAGCCTGACCACCCCGTCCCAAACCGAACCGGACGTAACGCCGGTCTCCCCGGTTTCGCCCGACGCGGACACGGTCGAACCGAACAACGGCAGCTCGTCCGCTCCCGCCCTGGAGGGTGAGTAGTGCCTGACCATAGAACTCCCCGCTGGATCCTCGTGATCGCGCTGACCGCGCTGCTCGGCCTGCTGGTCGCTGCCTGCGGTTCCAATGACGATGCCGGAAACCGCGATTCCGGTAACGCCACCACCAGTTCGAACGGTGCCACCGGAGCGACCGGTGCGGGGGACAACACGGTTTCCCAGACGACGGGCGATACCGAGCCCGGAACCGGCGTTGCGGTGACGGCTGGTTCCGATCCAGTTGCGGAAGGAAGGCTCTTTTCCGCCGATAGCCCCTGGAACACGACCGCTGAAGGTCTTCCGGTGGCCGATAACTCGGATCGCATGATCGAGTTGGCGACCGTCCGTCAAGCCGCCCGTGAGGAAGCCGGGAAGGAAGGCGTACTCACCTTCGCCCGGCAGATCGTCGACGAAGGACTCTTCATCAATTCTGAAGCTTGGGCACCGCTGATCGTCGCCGCCAACGGCAACGACTCGGTAGCGACCAGGTTCGTCTGCCGGCAGTCGAAGTGCAGTTCGCCGGACCCCAAGGTTCCGTCGACACTCTCGATCCCGGCCAACACGACCCCTGACCCCCGCTATGACGGCTGGCTCAGCGTCATCGACCGCGAGAACGGCATGGGGTACGACTTCTGGCGGGCTCGACGCGAAGGCGACGGCACGATCTCCTACCAGTTCGGCAAGGCGTGGACGCTCGACGGACCCGGTTTCAGCAAACCGGTCGGCGTCGATCCCGAACGGGCCGTCGGAGCCCGCGGCTCGGGTCTGCCGCTCTTCGCCGGAGTGATCGGACCAGATGAGCTCGAGCGGGGAGAGATCAACCACGCCCTGGCGATCTCGGTACCTGGACTGGCCCGTCGCAATTTCGTCCAGCCGGCCTCGGTGACCGATGGGGTGGGCAATCGCAAATCACTTCCCGCCGGAGCCAGGATCAGGCTACGCAGCGACGTGTCGATCGATGAGCAGGCGCTACGCGCCCTGAAGGGTCAGCGTCGCCGCACCGCCGACGCGGTCCTGACCGCGCTTCGCACCTACGGAGCGATCGTGGTTGACCGCGCGGCGGTCCCGAGTCTTTACGCGCCGCTCGGGACCTCGCCGGAAATCCTGCGGGGCAGTGAACTGTCCTGGCTGAGGCTCGACGACTTCGAAGTGATTGCTTTGCCCCAGATCTACAAGGACCCGCCGCTCAGCAAGGTGAATCTCGAAGGTCCCCAAACCGGTGGAACCAACGATCAGGTCCAGTCGGGAAGCGCGGCCGGAAACACGGTTGGAGGCGGACAGTGAGAGGTCTGAAGAAAATGACCGGCCTGAAGCTGGTCTGCGCCTCGACGGCTCTTGCCCTGCTGGTCGCGGGATGTGGCGTCAATCCGGACGAGGCTCCCGAGTCCGCCGGCAACACCGGTGGCGCGGCGATCTACGTGCCACCCCGCTCCGGTCAGTCCCCGGCCGAGAGAGCAAAGCCAACCCCGCGCGAAGCGGGAACGATCCGGGTCGCCGGCAAGGCCCAGGGGTCGCTCACCCCGGAACTGGTAGCTGCCTACGAGTCCGCGGGCGGCAGCGCCAACATCGACATCTCCGGAGAGGGCGAGAACAAGGCCTTCCAGGATTTCTGCTCGGGCCAGGCCGACATCGTCGATTCGGCCCGTCCGATCTCCGAGGCGGAATACCGCAAGTGCATCGCCAACGGAATTCAGCCGGTCCAGTTCCAGGTCGCATCCGATGCGGCCGTGCTGGCCATCAAGAACGAGACCGACGTCGGCACCGACTGCCTCAGCTTCGCCGAGGTTCGCGAGATCTTCCGGGCCGGTTCGACGATCAACAGCTGGAGCCAGGTCGGCTACGGCCACGATCTCGGCGGCGACTCGGACGCTCCGCGGCTGAAGGTCGCGGGTCCGGACGAGGATTCGAACGTCTTCGGGTTCTTCGGCCAGTATGTGCTGGGCGACCCGGAGCCGACCATGCTCTCAATGCGAAGTGATTACCAGGCCTTCCCGACCGACGCCGGGGTGCGGCGGGCCGTGGTCGGCAGCAACAAGGACTACAAGGCGGCAGAGCAGTACGAGCGCTCGCGACAGGTCTACCAGGACATCCTCGATTCACTGGCCGAGAACCGCCGCGCAGTGCGGGACGCCAGGGACGAGGTCGCCAAGGGCATCGCCGACGAACGACCGGCCGAGGATCAGGCTCGCGACCGGGCCAAGCTGGCCGCGGCCAAGAAGAACCTCGACAACCTTGAGAAGTCGCTGCCGGCCGCCCGGCGATACGCCGCGCAGAACCGCGCCGCGCTGCGCCGCCTGGCCGAGGTTCGCGGCACGCTTGGTCTCTTCCGCTTCTCCTACTACGAAGCCTTTGAAGAGCAGCTCCGCCCGATGGAGATCAGCGCTTCAAACGATTTCGCCAATCCTGAGTGCATCTTCCCGTCCCAGGCGACCGTTACCAATGCGACTTATCCCCTTGCCCGTCAGCTCCTGCTGACCGTCAACTACCGGAACATGAAGGATCCGGACATCAACGACTTCCTCGTCCAAAGCCTGTCCCGGTCGCAGGAGCTGGCCGAACAGGTGGCCCTTGTGCCGCTGCCCGATGAGACCCAGGCCACAGAGCTGGCCTGGCTCAACGGCAGCTCCGAGCCGGACATCATCTTTTACGAGACCAGTGCCGCGCCCGAGGTTGGAACCGAACAGGAAGCCGATTCGGCGAGTGGTGAATAGGGGCCGGATCCCGCCCGCCAATGCGGTTTCGCCGCTACTTGCGCTTGATCTGAGGTTTAGAACGGGGTGAGATCATGAGTACCGTGTTTCGCCGCATAACGACAGCAATCGCCCTCCTCGCACTGGGTCTGGCCGCCGCCGCGCTGCCAGCGAGTTCCGGTGCCGCGAAAAAGTCGGCGAAGCGCCAGGGGCCATGTTCGACGCTTCCGATCAACATCAAGTTGAGCACCGACGACCCGACCGGGCTGCTCGAGGATGGCTTCGCCTGGATCTATGTGAATCCCCGGGGCCGCAAGCTCTACAACCTGAACGTCAAGGTCAAGCACGGCAACCGCACCTACGCCCGCGGACGGATCGTCAGCGAGAACGGCAAGGGGATCGCGAAGGGCCGCACCGCGCTGGTCCGGATGAAGGTCGTGAGGCGCATGCAGGCCGGTCGTTACACCATTTCCGTCGTTGCCCGTAAGGCCGGCTGCCGCAACCCGGTAAAGAAGCAGCGCCGCTGGCGGTTCATCTCGCCCTCGCTGGGTCTCAAGGCGATTCCGGTCAGCACCCGGGTCGGCGACAACGTCGGCACCGTCCGCTTCGTGCTCCGACCGGTTCGCCGGACCCAGGTCGGCAAAGTCCGCGTGTCGCTGATCGGTCCCGGTGGCGGGGTGGTCAGCCAGCAGGTGATCTCCTCGATCGGCACCAGGCAGGTGATCGCCGAGCTGCCGATCAAGGGCAAGCTGAAGCCCCGCAAGTACCGCGTTCGGCTGACCGGTGAGAACAACGCCACCGGCGAAGTCGAGACTTCGGTTCAGGCCTGGAGGTTCGCGAGGGGTGGAGGCAGCGCCAAACCCGTTCCGACCACCGGCCAGCTGACCCAGAAGGTCGTGGTCAACTGGTGGAGCGGAAACTGGGAAGACCGTCAGGTCGGTGGCTTTATCGCACCCGGAATCGGTTACGGAGAGGTTGTCTGCAGCCCCTACCAGCAGTGGGTCCGGTTCTATCCTTCGAACTCCGGTCGCGAGGCCGCGATGATGACCTGGACCTACAAGAACTGGGGTAGCTGGAGCGAGAAGGCCGTGCGCGAGGCGAAGTACGCGAATGGCACCGGCCCTGACTTCCGGGAAGGCATGAACAAATTCTCCCCGGCCGAAAAGAACTCAACCGGAACCTTCCAGGGAATCATTTCCGACCGGGGTCCGATCGAGGGTCCCGGAGGCGTGGCGCTCGCACCGCCGACCACCTTTGACCTCAGCTGGCAGTGGGACTTCAACAGCGAAAAATCTTCCCGCTGCTACGTCGAGGCGATCTTCCGCACCCAGACCGACGAGTTGACCGATCCGATGGCCCGTTCGGTCCAGATCGTGTGGCGGGGCGAAGTCAACGCGACCCCGGCCAATACGGTCAGTCAGGTCGACTTCCCCGACCTCGGCAACATCCAGGCGATCTGCCAGCCCGGAGCCAACGGCTACCGGCGCCTGATCGTCGATTCGGCGGTCGGCGGAGCTGTCTACACCCGCGAAGGCTCGGAAGACAACAAGGTCACCCAGGAGGTCGGTCCGCTGGTCATGCGGCTGCCCAACAACGGCATGCTCTTCATCCAGCTGGACAACGGGGACCGAATAATCGTCTCTTCCCGGTGGAAGGTGAACGACCCGGTCGCCGGCAACAACTGGTGCGTGGTTTCGGCCCAGGTTTACAGCCCCTCCTGATCTGCAGCCAGCTCCGTCTTTCGGGGGTAATATGGAACCCGTGGCTTCCGAAGCCGAACAGCCAGGGACGGATCCGGCAACAATCGACGACCTTCGCGCCTCAGTCGGGAGAGTCGGCCTCGAAGTGCAGGCTCTGTCCGACCGCGTCCAGGAACTTGTCGCTGCAGTCGAGGCGCTGATGCCGCGGCAGGAGACCAGTTCGCCTTCTGCTCCCATACCGACATCACATGGCGAGATCGAAGTGGGAGTTTCACCCCTGCCCGAACTCGCCATGGCTGCTGTAGCCGAGACGGCACTCCGCGGGTTGCCCACCGTGCGCAAGGTTGTTTCGGTGGAGCGCTCCAACAACCAGGCCACATTCGTGCTGGAGATCGAGGACGGGGGAGACCTGGTCGCAGAGATGCGAAGGGCAATGCCCGTGCCAATTACGGTTGATACCGCTCCCGATGGCTCCCTGATGGTGGTCCTTGAGTGGGCGTGGGGAAGGTCTGCGACAAACGCAGGCTGAACTGATGCGCTTTGGCTGAGCGAATACCGCGTGACCAGAGCCTGAGTCGGGTCCACGGCGCAGGCGCACTGTTCGCTGCGGGCTATGGCAATGTCGGTTCGTCGATCTATTACGCGCTCGGCGTAACCGCGGCGTTTGCGCTCGGCCTCACTCCGCTCGCGTTCGCGATCGCCGGCGTGATCTTCATCTGCACGGCGGCCTCCTATGCCGAAGCCACGGTGATGTACCCGGAAGCGGGCGGATCGTCCTCGTTCGCCCGTCACGCATTCAACGAGATGGTCAGTTTCATCGCCGCCTGGGGCGGAATGCTGAACTACACGATCACCGTCGCAATCTCGGCCTATTTTGTGCCGCATTACCTGGCCGTGATCTGGCCCGCGCTCGGACATTCGCCCGGCGACATCATCTGCGGACTGGCGATCGTGGGAGGACTCGCCTACGTGAACATCCGGGGTGGCCAGGAGTCGGCCCGACTGAACACGATCCTGGCGATGGCGGATGTGGCGACGCAGATCCTGCTGGTCCTGGTCGGGATGCTGCTGGTCTTCAACACGGACATCCTGATCGACAACATCCACTGGGGCGTCGCGCCGACCTGGGGCAACTTCGCCCTCGGCATTGCGGTCGGGATGATCGCCTATACCGGCATCGAGACGATCTCGAACATGTCGGAGGAAGCCAAGGACGCCGCGCGCTCGATCCCGCAGGGAGTCGGCCTGGTGGTCGCGGTTGTGCTCCTGCTCTACCTGTTGATCCCGGTCGTCGCGCTTTCGGCGATGCCGGTCGAGCTGAACAGCTCCGGCGAGTACGTGACCTCGCTCGGCACCACCTACGCCGACAACCCGATGCTCGGCATCGTGGAGAACATCGACCTGCCGGCGACGGTGACCGATGCCCTGAAGGTTTACGTCGGCCTTTTCGCCGGTGTGATCCTGATCGTCGCCACCAATGCCGGCTTGATCGGGGTCTCGCGACTGAGCTACTCGATGGGACAGCACCGCCAGTTGCCGGAGACGATCCGCCGGATCCATCCCAGGTACCGAACGCCCTACGTCGCGATCATCACCTTCACGGTGCTCGCCGGCCTGACCCTGCTGCCAGGCGAGGCCGAGTTCCTGGCCACCATGTACTCGTTCGGGGCAATGCTGTCGTTCACGATCGCGCACGCGGCGGTGATCTGGCTGCGCAGAAAGCAGCCGGACGTGAAACGCGACTGGATGCCACCCCTGAACATCAGGCTCGGCCGGTACAAGTACCCGCTCACCGCGATCTTCGGCGGGCTCGGGACTCTCAGTGCCTGGCTGGTGGTGATGGCACTGAACCCCCGCACCCTGGCGATCGGCATGGCCTGGCTCCTGATCGGAGTCCTCGCCTATGTGCTCTACCGCAGGCACCACGAACTGCCCCTGACCCGGACCGTAAAGGTGCTGCTCCCGGAGCCGCTCGGGGTGGAGGAGATCGAGTACAAGTCGGTGATCGTCGCCTTTCCGGCGGATCAGCCGTTTTCCGAGGAGGTGATGGCGACCGCAGCGAAGCTGACTTCGGACCGGCGGCGCGGAATCCATATCACCGCCCTGCTCACGGTGCCGACCCACCTGCCGCTGGAAAGTTCGATGGGTGAGGAAGAGAAGGAGGCCCAGAGCAAGATCGAACGCGCCAAGCTGATCGCCGGACTGCGCGTGTCCGGAAGGGTCGAGCGGGTGCGCCCCGGACAGGAGGGTTATTTTCTTGCCCGGCAAGCGAGGACCTCGAAGGCGGCGGCGATCGTGATCGGACTGAGTTCGCGGGGCGGCGTCCCCCAGTACGGAAAGACCCTTGAGACCCTGATGCGGGAACGGCCCTGCCGGGTGATCGTTGTTTCGGAGAACCCGGATCAGGGTCAGTCGAGTCCTGTTCCCGGCCCGGTGACGGCATGAGGAGGGGAGGGGCCTATGACCGCTCGATCCGGGCGTTCTCGGCGATCTACGTGGTGATCGGGCTGGTCATCCTCGCCCTGACGATCTCCAGGGGTGGGGGGCCGACCTCGGTCGGCGTGCTGATCGGACTCGCCTTCGTCGGCGTCGGAGTGGGGCGGTACGTGGTGCAGCGCAAGGTCGCAAAGGACGATCCCGAATGAGAATGAGGGACGTGAAGTTGCCCGACCGGGCACCGCAGTCGGGAGCGCTCTGGCTGCTGATCGTGACCTACGCCGCAGTCGGCTTCTCGATGTACTTTTCGCTCGGGGTGGTCGCCAAGAAGGGACTCGGGCTCACCCCGCTGATCTTCGTCGCGGCGGGCGTGCTTTTCGTGCTGACCATGCTCACCTACTTCGAAGGCAGCGCGATGCTGCGGGAGCGGGGCGGTTCCTCCTCCTACGCGCGACACGCCTTCAACGAACTGGTGGCCTTCGTGGCGGCCTGGGTGATCCTGCTCGACTACCTGATCGTCATTGCTCTGGCTGTCATTTCGGTGCCGCACTACCTGCGGCCCATTACCGGCGACATCGACGGCACGCTCTGGGTGCCGGCGATTATCGCCGTGGTGGTGCTCTACATCACCGTCCTCAACACGCTCGACATCCCCGCCCGGCGGCGGCCCCGGTTTCTGCTTTTCCTGGCCGGAATGGACCTGCTGACCCAGCTGCTGGTGATCGTGGTCGGCCTCTTCGTGGTGATGGATCCCGAGGCCCTGACCCGTCACATCGAGCTGGGAGTCAGTCCGGGGACCACCGATGTGGTCTACGCGACGGTTCTGGCAATGATCGCCTACGCGGGCATCGAAGCCGTCTCGAATCTGGTCCCGGATCTCGATCTGAACGCCCGGCAGTTCACCCGGGTGGTGGCCAGGGTGATCTGGATCGTGCCGCTGCTCTACGCGCTGATGGCGGCAGTCGCCCTGATGGCGGTCCCGGTCCTGGCCGGACCTGCTGGGGCGGAAACCGAGTTGGGAACGACTTACATCGAGGCACCGGTACTGGGGGTGGTGGAGGCCTTCGATCCGGCCTGGTTATCGGACGGACTGCAGTGGCTGGTCGCGATCGTCGCCGCGCTCACCCTGACCTGGGCGGCCAACACCGCCATGCTCGGAGTCTCCCGCCACACCTACACGCTGGCCGTGAACCGCCAGATCCCGAGCTGGCTGGGTCAGCTCGGACGCCGCTATGAGGTGCCGTACAAGGCGATCATCCTCTGCGCGCTGGCCGTTTTCGGCCTCGCACTGACCGGTGACGTGGAGGCCCTGGCCGGGATCTACGCCTTCGGTGCGACCCTCGCGATCACGATCGCCCACCTCTCCGTCCTTCGGATGAGGAAAAAAATGCCGGATGCCGAACGTCCCTTCAGGGCGCCGCTGAACCTTCAGGCCTTCGGGGCCTCCCAACCCCTTACCGCCGTGCTGGGTGCCCTGCTCAGCAGCCTGGCGCTGGTCTCGGTACTGGTCTTCCACGATTCGGCCCGCTGGATCGGTCTCGGGTGGCTGGCCGTCGGTCTGGTCGGTTACGTGATCTACCGCAAGGTGGTCGAGCAGATCAGCCTCACCCGCCAGGTGACGGTCGACCCCCATGCCCTTACCCGGCCCCGGGTGTCGATCGACTTCCACAACATCCTCGTGCCCATCTTCGGTACCCGGATCGACGATGACATCGTCTCGACCGCAGGGCGGATGGCAGCGGAAGGAGACCCGGAAGAGACCGATGCCAGAGCCGTGATGACGATCCTCTACCTGATCGAGATACCGCTGACCCGGGCGATCAAGGATCCCCTGCCGGAAGAGGTTGCCGACGAGGCGCAACGGGCGACCAAGCGGGCTCGGGAAGTGGCCGAGGAATACGGGGGAGTCGAGGTCAGAGTCGAGATCGAGCGGGTCCGGCGCAAGGGCACCGGCATCGTGTTCGCAGCCCGCCGGCTCGGGGTGGACGCGATCGTGATGGGCGCCGAGCCGCCCAGTCCGATCAGAGGTGGGGCCAGGCTGGGAGGTATCGGCGATTACCGGCCCGAAGAGATTGGCCCGGTCACCGCCTACGTGCTCAAGCGGGCTCCCTGCCGGGTCCTTTTGACGGCTCCCCGCGGCGACTGAGCGTAGGATGGCTGAATGTTCGTTCTGATAGTTGGCTGCGGGAGAGTGGGTTCCAGTCTGGCTCTCTCGATGCTGGGCGATGGCCACACGGTTTCCTGTCTCGATCAGGACCCCGAGTCCCACGCCCGGCTGGAGGTTGGTCTCGACTGCTCCTGGGAAACGGCGGGGGGCCAGTTCACGGTCGGTACCGCCCTGGAGACCCAGGCACTCGAGGAAGCCGGAATCGCCCAGGCCGACGCTTTCGTCGCGGCTACGAACGGCGACAACACGAACATCGTGATCGCCCAGATCGCCCAGCGTCGTTACCAGGTGGAGACGGTCATCGCGCGTATCCTCGATCCGCTGCGGGCCGAGTGGTACCGGGAACAGGGCCTGAGGACGATCTGCCCGACCAAGGTCGCGATCGAGATGCTCGAAGACAAGCTGCGCGCGGTCGCCGGCGAGAACTCACTCGATGCCGGAGGAGCGGAGTAGATGTACGTGATCGTCACCGGCGCCGGCAAGGTCGGCGTCAACCTCACCCGCGAACTGCTCGGTCAGGGTCACGAAGTCACCCTGATCGAGAACCGGCGCCAGCGGTACCTGGGGGTGGAACAACTGCTGGAGCACAACGTCCTATACGGCGACGCCTCGGAGCTCTGGGTTCTGGAACGAGCCGGAATCGAGCGGGCCGACATGGTCATCGCGGTGACCGGCGATGACGAGGACAACATCCTGATCTGCCAGGTTGCCAAGGAGAAGTACGGGATCGACCGGATCATCGCCCGGGTCAACAACCCCAGCAACCGAGCCCACTTCGACCTGCTCGGCATCAAGCCGGTGGTGTCGGCCACCGAGCTGATCCTGCGACTGCTCGAACACGAGGTGCCGCACCACAAACTGGTCCACCTGCTCGACCTCGAGGAAGAGGAAATCGAGATCATCGAAATACGGCTTGACGACAAGTCACCGGTGGTCGGACGCACGGTGGGCGAGCTGAACACACCGGACAACACGCTGGTGATCGCGATCATCCGCGACGGCCGCGGCATGGTCCCCAACGCGAACACGGTCTTCGAAGCCGGCGACGACATCCTCGCCGTGCTCGACCCGAACCGCGAAGAGGATCTCAAGTCGATCTTCACCCCAGCCTGAGCGACTCGTAGCCCGGGCATGAAAAAGCCCGGTCATCAGACCGGGCTGGAAGGCTGCGGGGCAGGGACTCGAACCCCGATTTCACGGACCAGAACCGCACGAATTACCATTATTCTACCCCGCAGCGGGTGACCGAAAGGATAACGACGCAGCCCGCTCGATGCAGTTCTGGCTCGACCGAAGGGTCTGTTACCTTGAGAATCGTGCCCACCACGAGAATCACCCAACTGCGCCTCGGGGCGGCGACGATCGCTGTTCTCGCCCTTGGCTTCGGAGTCGCTGCCTGCGGTGGCGGCGATGAAAGCGACGAACCGGCCCCGGTGACCACGACGACGACCACCGATGAGGCGGTCGCGATCACCCAGGCCGAACTGATCGAATCGGGTGACGCGATCTGCGACGAGGCGAACTCCGCTCTCGGTTCGATCGAGGCGTCAACCGCGGACGAAACGACCAAGGCCGACCAGATTTCCGGCATCTACGACGGCCTCGCCGCGCAGCTCGGAGAGCTCGGCACTCCCAGCGATGGTGAACCACCGACCGAGGTGATCGCCGCCGCGCAGGATCTGGCCGACGGTTCCGGCGATACCACGGCCCTCCAGACAGCAGCTACCGAGTACGGCTTCACCGAGTGTGCCGAGGCGCCATCCGCGACGGCGACCTCGGTCCCGGCCGAGCCCGGCAGCACTTCGAGCGGAACCGAGTCAACCGAGACCTACAC
>JAEZIQ010000098.1 GCA_023436605.1 Actinomycetes bacterium
AGCTACGCCTACCCCTCCGGACACGCTGCCCACTCGGTCTTCTACGTCTGGCTCTCGATCACCATCGCGGTGCGCCTCAGGCCCGATATGGCCCGCAAGGCAGCTCTCGTAACCGGCGGCATCGTGCTCGCCGTTCTGATCGGTTTGAGCCGCGTTTATCTCAACGTTCACTACCTCAGCGACGTCTTTGGCGGGTGGGCTCTCGGGGCCCTCTGTTTCGCTTTCTTCGCGGTCGCAGCCCTGTTAGCCGCCCAGTTGCGCAAAAATTAAGCCGATGGTGATTGCCGTATCGACCAACATCTGGTATTTCGGCGCCGCCGGTCTCGTGAGTCTTGCCGCCTTTATCGGGCTGATCCTCGTTCCGGCGCTGAATTCGTATGGCCGCTGGCACGAGCGAGTAGCGGCCGGATTCCTGTCGCTGATGATCTTCGGCGGGCTGGTCACCATCGGCGTCGTCGCCGGACTGGCCTGGGTGCTGGTTTCGCATGATGTGACCGGAATCAACCCGTTCACGGACGGTTGAGCCCGGCCGCGAAGACCAAGGCTTCAGCTCCCGCCCGCCTGGCCAGTCCGGTCCTGGCGGGCCGCGGTCTGCCAGGACTCGCCAGGGCTGCAGCCGATGTCCTCGGCGTTCCCGTCGCCTTCCTCGACCGTTCGGGAATCGTGTTGGCCGTGGCCGGAGCGACCCAGGCCCAGGAAACGAAACTGACCGCAAAGGGCAAGGGCGTTGCGACGATCGAGCTGGTTCTCGGTGACACCACGGTCGGCGAGGCCCGCTATCTCGGTGACGGGATCGACAGCGACACACTCGAGGTGATGTCGGCCTTCGCCGCACTTGAGGTGGAAAGGGCCCGCTCCGACGAGTGGGGCAACGAGGGCGCTGTCTCCGAGTTCATCCAGGCCCTGCTCGACGGCTCGATGACCGGCACCGACGACATCCTTGCCCGGGCCGGCGAGGTCGGCTGCGACCTTTCCCGCGGTGGCGGCGTCCTGATGGTCCGTGCGCACGCCGGTTCGGCCCAGGAGGGAGACTGGCGCTCCCGGGTGCTCGACATGACACTGCGAACGATCCGGGCGATCGCCTCGGGCGCAATCGCCGGCATGGGCGAATCCGAAGAAGGAGCCGTGGTCGGAATTCTGGTTCCGACCAACGAGGAGGACCGGCTGGTCAAGGTCGAAGAGGCACTCGACCGGGAACTCCCACGGTCGCTCTCGGGCCTGACCGTGACGATCGCCCGTTCCCGTCTGGCGACCGAGCCCGATCAGATCGAGCGCGCTGCGCGCGAAGCCCAGCTCGCGCTCAACGTGGGTGAGGCCGAAGGACGCTCACCGATCGCCTTCGAGGACACGGGCGCCTACCGCCTGCTGCTCGGAACCAGCAAGGAAGAGCTGATGAGCTTCTACTCCGAGACTGTCGAGCCCCTGGTCGCCTACGACGACCAGTACGAAACCGACCTTGTGGCCACAGTCGAGGCCTACCTCGACTCGGACGCCAACGTCCCGGCCACCGCGAAGCAGATGTTCACCCATCGCCACACGATCCGCTACCGGCTCGAACGGGTCCGCGACCTTTCCGGCCACGACGCGACCGCGACGGAAGGCCGCGAACGCCTCGGCCTCGGAATCAAGGCAATGCGGGTCCTCGGTATCGCTTCGCCCCGGGGCCGCTCCCGGGAACGGACTCAGTCTTAAAACCAACGGTTTCCCACATTATTTGTGGGAAACCGTTGGTTTTGATTCGGGTCGGCTACTTGACTTGGCCGTTCCTGGTGATCGCCAGGTTGGTTGACCTGGCGGGATTCCAGCCGCGGACGGTCACCTTGGCCGTGGTCTTCTTGAGGCCGGCGACCTTGACGACCTTGGTCCGCTTCTTGCCGCGCTTGCGGATCACCTTGCGCTTCTTCGAGTCCTTGAAGGCCTTGCGGGCCTTCGCGGTGAGCTTGAAGCTGACCACGGTTGACTTGTCGGCGGTCAGCGCGACGCCGGTCTTCTTCGCGATGGTGACGCCCTTGAGGGGCTTCTTGGTGCCCTTGATCTCGACGTCGGCCGTACGGCAGAGGTTGACTCCACCACAGTCGAGGCTGAGCTTCAGGCTGGTGCCCTTGACCGTCGCCCTGGTGGCGGGCCGGGGCGATCCGTCAGGAGCAACCGAACCGATCGAGGCGAAGTCCTCGGCCAGCTCGTAACCGGCGGGGAGCACCTTCTTGGCCGGGGCCTTGACCAGGCCACCGAGCGAACCGGGTTCCTCCATCACGGGCAGACGCACGTCGGCGTTGCTGATCGTCACGTCCCGCTGGTCGTTCGAGGGTCGGATGTAGGAGAAGTTGGCGCCAAGGCCGAGCTGGCCGTCCTTCGCCAGCAGCTGGATCCTCGCCCGCGTACCGGCGGCGAAGTGGTAGACGTTGCCGTGGAGCTGGATCACCTGACGGCCACTTTCGTCCGGGCGGTAGACGCCCCGGGCGATGACCCGTTCGCGGGTACCGCTGATCTCCAGCAGTCGGGCCGCGATCTGTGACTCGCCGCCGTTCTCGACTTCGATATCGGCGATCACGGTCGGCGCGCCACCAAGGGTGAACCCGCCGGCCGGGGTGACCGGGAAGTCGTAGGTGACGGTGCCGGGTTCGTCGGTCTTCGCCTGCTGTTCGCAGGCGGGGATCAGCGTCATGAAGCCACCGGCGATTTCGCCGTCGCCACTGTCTTTGGTGATCACCCGTTTGGTCGGGTCGCTGACCCGGAGTTCACCGGGGGAGAAGTCGGCCCAGGTGGCGGCAGTGAAGGGGCCGCCCGAAGGCTGCTCGTAGGGGCAGACCTGCGACTTGACCATGACCCCGGCCGTCGGCTTTTCGCCTTCGCCGAGCAGGTAGTACCTGAACCACTCGTCGACGACCTGGTAGCCCATCTCCTTGTCGGCCGGGCGACCCTGCTCGTTTTCGCCGGTCAGCGGGGCGCGGGGGTGGCCGATGTCGGCGAAGAGCATTCCCACGGTGGCGTCGGGATGCTCATGCTTGGTCCGGTTGTAGAAGCGGATCGCTTCGTCGATCGGGAAAAGGTCATCGGTGAGGCCTTCGGCGATCAGCAGCGGTGCCGGCGGGGTGCTGTGATCGATGTAGTACGAGGAGTGGTGAGTGGTCATCTCGTGGACCATCGTCTCGCCGCCCGGCGTGTTGTAAGGCTCGCCGTCACTCATCAGGGTGCGCCAGCCGGGCACGTCGAAGAGCGGATCGAAGTCGGTGCCGTTCTGGCCGGTGAACGTGTCGCCGGCCCCGAACAGGGCGTTGATGATCGCGGCCTTCATCACGCCGTAGGGGGCTTTGCCATCGGGTCCGAGATACGGCGAGTCGGTCACGTAATCGAGGGTGCGACCGTTCGGGACCAGGGAGTAGGCGAAGTCGGTCGGGGGGACGATCGGAGCGGAGACCGCGATTTCCATGTCCTTGCCGTCCGGGCTCTTCCAGGGGGCGAGGGTGTTGCCACCGGGCAGCATGATCCGGTTCTTGAGGGCGGCCAGGGACATGGACTTGGCGCCGCCGTAGGACGCGCCGACCGTTCCGATCTTCTTCGGCAGGATCAGGTCCTCATCGGCCAGCAAACTGACCAGGTACTGGGCGTCGCGAACTTCGTAGCGACTGTCCATCAGGTGGATGTAGCCCTTGTTGCAGGCGTTCGCGGTGTCGTTGTTCAGGGTCGTGATCGCGTTCGCCTTGCCGCAGGAGAACTTGAAGCCGCGCTCGGTCATCGAGAAGGCAGCCATGCCCTCGTCGGTGAAACGCTTGAGGTCGCCGTTCGGATTTTCCTTGCCGCCGCCGAAACCATGGAAGTACATGGCCAGCGGGTAGGGGCCGGGGCCGAACACTTCTTCGTTCGGCAGCACGAAATTGATGTCGATCGGGGTGCCGTCGTAGCTCGGAACGGTGTTCTCGACAGCTTTATTCGAAGCGGGGGCAGCGTTCGGGTCGCCGCCGGGACCGCTGCAGATGGTGCGACCATCGGGCTGGGCCAGGGTAGTACACGGGATTTCCCCGCCAAAGATCGAAGTGGGTGGCGTTGCGCCCGCCTCCTGGACGGCGACGAACATGAACAGTGCAGCAAGCGCTACGGCGAACTTACGCATATGGACCCTCGGTCTCCCTATCTGAGCTTGGTGCCGCTCCCTGCGGCTTCCCTTTTGAAAACACGGACGCGGACCAATCGGCTCGCTCCCTGACCAGATCAGGTTACCACCGGAAATTGGCACGAAGCTCGAGCAAAGAAAGGGCCCGCCGAAGCGGGCCCTTTTTCCGAGACGTGAGGTGCTGTGGCTACTTGACTTTGCCGTTCCTCTTGACGGTGATGAAACCGGAGGACTTGCCGTCGATCAGGACCTGGGTCCGGAGCTGCTTGAGGCCCTGGACCTTGATCACCTTGATCTGCTTCTTGCCGCGCTTGCGGACCACCTTGCGCTTCTTGCTGTCCTTGAACAGCTTGCGTGCCTTGGCGGTCAGGTTGAACTTGACCGATGCGGTCTTGCCGGCAGCGGCAGTGACGTTGCCCTTGCTGGCGAGCACGACGCCCTTACCCTTGCCCTTCTTCGGGGCACCCTTGAACACGACGCGCACTTTGGCGCAGCGGTCGTTCGAGGCGGCGCACTTCACCTTGGCGGTCAGGGTCTTGCCCTTGACCGTGGCGCCGACCACCTTGATCTTGCCGACCACGGCGTAGTTCTCGATGCGGTACTCCTCCAGCGTCTGCGAGCCGATCGCCTCGTTACCCGGGGCGAGCTCGGCGCCCGGACGGTCCGGCATGACCCGCTTGGCGGGGGCCTTGACCAGGCCGTTCAGCGAGCCGGGAGCCTCACGGACCGGGATCCTCAGCTCGAGGTTCTCGATCGTGGCGGGCTGCTGGCCGTTTGACGGGCGTCCGAAGTTGGCCAGCTGTTCGTTCGGGTTGGCATCGCCACCGTCGAAGGGCAGCAGCTCCAGACGGAGCTTGTGTCCTTCGGCGACATGCCAGCCGTTCGGGTTGAGCTGGAAGACCTGGAAGCCGCTGCTGGCGGGCCGCCAGAGTGCGCGGTTGACCAGGATCTTCGAGTTGCCGTCGGGCGCAACGTCAACCAGCCGGGCGGCCAGCTGAGAGTTGTTGCCGGCCTGCGTGATCTCGGCGATCACGGTCGGTGAGCCCATCACGGTGAAACCGCCAGCCGGGGCCGGGTCGGTCTCGTAGTTTGCGGTGCCCGGTTCCTTGGCTCCATTCGGGGCCGCGCAGGCAACGCCGGCCGGAGCGGGGTTGAAGTCGGCACCAACTGCCCGGTCGCCGCCGGTCGGTTCAACGGTCTGGGCCACGTCGCCACCCTTGACCACGATCTCGCCCGGCGACTGGTTCACCCAGTTGTCGGTCACGTACGGGCCACCATCCGGATCTGCGTTGGGGCAAACCTGGGTGTAGGTGGTCACGTTCGAATCGGGCTGGGTTCCCTCGCCAGCGAGGTAGAAATCGACCCACTGGTTCTCCAGCGCGGTCAGGGCGCTGCTGACATCGGAACCGTTCTGTCCGCGCATGTGTCCGAAGGAACCGAAGAACAGTCCGATCGGCGAGTTGGGGAACTCGGCCCGGGTCCGGTTGTAGTACCGGGTTGCCTCGTTGGCCGGGAACAGGTCATCGGTGAAGCCCGAACTGATCAGCAGCGGAGCCGGGGCCTGGCTGTGATCGATGTAGTACGAGGAGTGATGATCCTGGACCTCGGCGAGCATCTGCTCGGCAGCGGGGTTGCCGTCATACGGCTCGCCGCCATCCATGAATGTCTTCCAGCCAGCCAGGTCGGCTGACGGCTCGGCGCCCGCCGGGGTGTAATAGCCAGGAGCGATGATCCCGCTCAGGTAGAGGCCGTTCACGTAGGACTGCTTCATCACGCCGAAGCGGCCGTAGTAGGACGCGTCTTCCAGGTAGTCGATGTTCGATCCGTTGGGAACCAGCGAGTACGAGAGGTCGGTCCAGGGGATGTTCGGGGTGGCGACCGCGATGCTCATCGGAGTGCCCTCGGGGCTCGTCCACGCGGCGTAGGACCCGTTCGGGAGCATGACCCGGTCCTTCAGGGCGGCCAGGGCCATTGACATGCCACCACCGTAGGAGCCACCGGTCGCGGCGATCTTGGTCGGCTGGACGAGACCTTCGTCAACCAGAATGCCGGCGAATACCTGAGCGTCACGCACTTCGTAACGAGTGTCGTCGAGCCGGACGAAGCCCTTGGTCGCGCAGTCCGGGTCGGCGGCCTTGGCCGTTGCCGTGCCGCAGGACTCATGGAAGCCGCGGTTGGTCTGGGAGAGAACGGCGTAACCGCGACTAAGCCAGCGGTTCATCCCGGGGAAGTTGACTTTGCCGCCACCGTAACCGTGGAACATGAAGACCAGCGGGTAGGGGCCGGTGCCGTGGGCTTCTTCGTCGGGGAAAGCTACGTTGACGTCGATCGGCACGCCGTCGAACGACTTGACGGTGCTACGCACGTTGGCGTTCTGGTTGTGCTGACCGGTGCCGCACCAGGTCTGGCCGTCGGCAGCGCCGCCGACCTGGGTGGTGCAGCTCACGTCACCGTCGAAGACCGAGGTGGGCGGGGCCGCCTGCGCGGCCGAGACGACGAAAAGGCTGCCCATTAGGGCGAAAAGCACTGCAAGCTTGCGCATCGGTTCTCCGGTTCTCTCCTGTTTGTTCCCTGCCACGGGCCGTTCCCGGGACTGGGTCACTCTATAGAACGCCCTGGTGCCAGACAAGTTGCGAAAAGCTGGCACCACCAGCGTTCATCGGACCTTGCCGGTCCTTTTCACGGTCGCGAAGCCGGCTCGTTTTCCGTCTATCAGCACGGCGACGCGCAGGCTCTTCAGACCTTTGATCCTGACGAGTCTTACCCGTTTGCGGCCGCCCTTCCGAATTACTGTTCGCTTGACCCTGTCCTTGAAGAGCTGGCGCGCTTTCCCGGTCAGTTTCAGGTGAACCTGACGGGTCTTGCCGCCGGGGACAGTCACCTGGGCGCGGCTTCCGATCCTTACGCCCTTGCCCTTGCCCTTCTTCGGGGCTCCCATGAGGGTCAAGTTCCGCTCCGGGCAGACGTTGGTGTAGCTGGCGGGGCAGCGCAGGGCGAGCTTCAGGTCCTTGCCCTTGACGGTACCCCTGGTTCCCGCCGCCAGATCGGCATCGATCGTGATCGCACCAGTCGCCTCGAATCCCGGTGCCAGTTCCGCGCCCTTCCGGTCGGGCATCACCTTTTTCGCGGGGGCTTTGACCAGTCCGCCCAGGGAACCTGGTGATTCGAGAACGGGGATGCGCAGATCGATCGAGTTCACCTTGACATCACCCTGGCCGTCGGCCGGTCGGAACGAGTTGACGAGGAACGATCCGGCGGGACCGGCTGCGTCCTTGGGCAGGAGCTCCAGCCGGAGTACGTGGCCCGGCTCGACCCTCCAGGCGTTGGCGTGGAGCTGGAAGACCTGGACTCCCTTGGGCCAGGGACGCCAGATCCCCCGGGTGATCAGGGTCTTGGTCGCTCCTCCGGGCGGGATGTCGACCAGGCGCGCGGCGATCTCCGAGTCCGGGGCGTCACCGAGGTCGAGGTCGGCGATCAGGGTCGGTGATCCCTGCAACGTGTAGCCCCCGGCCGGTGCGGGCGGCAGCTCCCAGTTCGCCGAGCCCGGTTCCGGGGCTGCGGACGCGGTTCCACAAGGGTTCTGTCCGGCAATCAGGCCGTTCCAGTTACCAGCGATGGTGTCGTCCCCGCCTGTCGCGAGAACGGTCCTGGCCGCGGAATCCTTGATGCGAATCTCCCCCGGAGCGAGCGAAGCCCAGTCGGTGGCTGAGTAGGGACCGCCGGCCGGACCTCCGTCGGGGCAGGTCTGGGTGTACGAGATCACGCCGGACGCCGGCTCGGTCCCCGCTTCTTTGAGGTAGAAGTCGGTCCACTCGTCTTCCCGGGTGCGCAGGTCCGAGGTCACGTTGGCCTGGACCTGGCCGCGGGGATGGCCGAGCGAGCCCAGGAACAGCCCCACCGGGACCCCGGGATGTTCGGACCTTGTGCGGTTGTAGAGCCTGATCTCTTCCTTGGCCGGGACCAGGTCGTCCGTGTAGCCGCCGCTGATGAACATCGGGGCGGGGGCCTTGCTGTGATCGATGCCGTACGGGGAGTGGTACTTCGCCAACTCGGCGATGGAGCCGCTCACCGTCTCGTTGCCTTCGTACGGTTCGCCTTCCTGGAAGGCAGCCATCCAGCCGTTCAGGTCGGCGGTCGGTTCCTGGCCAACCGGGGCGGTGAAGCCGACCGCCGCGAGGCCCTGCACCCAACCTTCCTTGAGGACGCCGATCCGGCTCGGCGTCCCGTCCCTGGTCTCGAAGATGTAGGAGGAGTCGGCTACGTAGTCGAGGTCCGCTCCCGATGGTGCGAGCACATAAGGCAGCTCGGTCGGGGGGACGTTGGCCACGGCGACGCTGACGCCGATCCGGGTCCCGTTCGGGCTCTTCCAGGGCACGAGCGTTCCGTCAGGCTCCATCATCCGGTCCTTTAGCGCGGCAAACGAAAGAGCGTGACCGCCTCCGTAGGACGTCCCGATCGCGGCGATCCGGTTCGGGTCGACCAATCCTTCGTCTACCAGCGCTCCGATGAAGTCCTGGCTGTCGCGGATCTCAAATCGCTGGTCCATCAGGTGGATGTATCCCTTGGCACATCCGGTGGGGTCGGCCGCCCTGGAGCCGGCCGAGAGGCATGACTCGTCAAAGCCCCGGGCGGTGATCGTGTAGACGGCGTAACCCTTGTCGAGCCAGCGCTGCTGGTCCTTGAATCGGTAGCGGTTGCCTCCGTAGCCGTGAAAAGCCATCACGGTCGGGTACGGGGGCTGGCCCCACACTGAAGGGTCGGGCATGCCGAAGTTGACGTCGAGCGGAACTCCGTCGAAGCTCTTTGCGGTGCTTCGAACCGTGTTGATCGGCGGGGTCACGGTCGAGTTGATGTTGTCCGCTGGACGGACGGTTCCACACCACACCTGGCCCAGCGAAGAGGTGACGATGCCCCCACCGTTGCCCTCGTCGGTGACCACCCCGCAGGGCAGCTGCCCGTCGAGCACGCTGGCAGGTGGCGAACCCTCCGCTACGGCTGACCATCCGAACAGCAGCAACAGGGCTACGGCAACAACTCGTCGAACCACGGAATCCCTCCCCGATCGTTCTCTCCTCGCCGGCAGACGCCGGACCGGGGTCAGCCTAGTGGATGCCGGAACGCTTGACCAGAAATTCCGCGGTCGAAGCTAACTCTTGCGGGTGACCGTGGCGAGCCGCCGCACCGTTTGCTTCGCGAGCCCGTTCGGCTTGACGGTCACGTTGACCTTCAGCTTGCGGCCGCGGCTCTGGCTCAGAACCTTCCTGCCTCGTCCGGTGAGGCGGGCACCGGCGAAGCGGGATTTGCCGGCTTTCAGCGTCACCCCGGAGAGTTTCGCCAGCTTGCCCCGCTGCCTCCGCTTGACCCCGGTGATGGTGATCCGGGCCGGCGGGCAGCTGGTCGCACCTTTCGGGCAGCTCACTTTCACCCGGAGTCGCTGGCCATTGATCAGCACCTTGCCGATCACGAGCCGTTTCTTCAAGTTCGGCTCCGGCTCGACCGGCGGCTGATACTCGTCAATCGGGACCTTGGGGCCGTAGCCGGGAGCCAGCTTCACGCCGGGCCGATCCGGCAGGACCTTTGCCGCCGGTTCCTTGACCAGGCCTCTGGCCGCTCCGGGCTGGTCCGCGACCGGGATACGCAGGTCGAGGTCGGTGACCGTGGCGTCCTTCTGGCCGTTCGAGGGTCGGCCGTAGTTGAGAACCCCGCCGGCCGGGAGCGACGCGTCCCGGGCCAGCAATTCGAGCCGGAGCACGTGCCCCGCCTCGACCTTCCAGGCGTTGGCGTGAAGCTGGAAAACCTGGAAGCCATCGCCCTGGGGTCGCCAGAGGCCGCGGGCGACCAGCAGCTTGGTGTTGCCGTCCGGTGCGACGTCGACCAATCGGGCGGCAATCTGGGAGTTGGTCCCTTCCTGGCTGATCTTCGCCACCACGGTTGGTGCGCCGAGCACCGTGAAGCCACCGGGCGGAGCCGGGTCGGTGTCGTAGGTGGCGGTCCCGGTTTCCTTCGTGCCGGGCGCGGTCGCGCAGGCCTGGCCGGTCGGAGCGGGGTTGAAGATGCCGCCGGTGAGCGGGTCGCCGCTCGAGGCGGAAACCGTCTGTGCGGCGGGCGAGATCAAGCGGATCTCGCCGGGGGAAATCGAGGCCCAGTCCTTGGCCGTGTAGGTCTCGCCGACCGGGGCGCCGGCCGGGCAGGTCTGGAGCAGTGCCCTGACGTTCGAGACGGGCTCCGGTCCGTCGCCCGTCAGGTAGTAGTCGACCCACTGATTTTCCAGGTTCTGCTGGTAGGCGGAAGCGTCGGCTTTGTTCATCCCTCGCATGTGGCCTGAGTTCGGTCCGAAAAGCAATCCGATTTTCGCGCCCGGATACTCGGCGCGGGTCCGGTTGTAGAAGCGCGTCGCTTCGTCGGCCGGGAAAAGATCATCGGTGAAGCCGGAGTAGATGAGCAGCGGCGCCGGCTGGACGCTGTGATCGATGTAGTACGAGGAGTGATTGGCCTTGATCTCGTCGAGGATCCCCTCGGCTTCGGCCTTGCCCTCATATGGCTCGCCGGCGTCGAGCAGGGTCTTCCAACCGGTCAGGTCGGCACTTGGGTCCTCGCCCGCCGCCACGTAGAACCCTTCGCCGGCGGTGTTGCCGAGTGTGTAGAGCAGGTTGACCCAGGATTCCTTCATCACGCCGAAGCGGCCGAAGTAGGAAGAGTCCTCGATGTAATCGAGGTTGCTCCCGTTGGGTGTCAGGGAGTAGGCGAGGTCGGTCCAGGGGATGCTGGGGATCGCCACGGCCAGCCTCATCGGGGTGCCGCCGGGACTCTTCCACTGAATCAATGAACCATCCGGCAGCATGGTCCTGTTCCTGAGGGCGGCCAGAGCCATCGAGAGACCGCCGCCGTAGGAGCCCCCGCTGGACGCGATCCTGTCGGGCTGGATCAGGCCGTCATCAACCAGCAGCCCGGCCAGATGCTGGGCGTCGCGAACCTCGTACCGGGAGTCGAGCAGGCGGATGTAGCCGTCCTCGCAGGCGGTGGGCGCGGCCAACCTCGAGGCGAGGCTGCCACAGGATTCGTGGAATCCGCGATCGGTCATCGAGAAGACGGCGTAGCCCCGGTCGAGCCAGCGCTGCATGCTCTGAAAGATCGCCTTTGATCCGGCCCAGCCGTGGAAGATCATCATCATCGGGTAAGGACCATCCGGACCTGACTCCGGTTCGGGGGGAAGGGCGAAGTTGACGTCGATCGGGGTCCCGTCCCAGGAAGCGACGGTGCTCCGCGAGAGGGCCGAGGAGATGCCGGTGCCGCACCAGCGCTGGCCGGAATATTCGTTGCCGGGCAGAGGAGCGGGAACCGCCGGCTGGGTGGTGCAAGTGACAGCACCATCGAAGGCGTCGCTGACTGCGGCCTGGGACTGGACCCCCGAAGCGAAGAACGTGGTGACGAGTACGGCGACGGTGACAAGAGACCTACGCATCGATTCCCTCCGATTGGTTTCCCCAATAAGCCTGGACTACCGCTGTATATCCGCCTTCGTCGCTTCCCAAACAGTCAGGTACACCATTGATCCCCTTTTCTGGCGGAGCCTGAGCTCCGGGAGGAGGACTTGAACCTCCACTGCCGGTACCAAAAACCGGTGTGCTGCCAATTACACCATCCCGGAATCGCGCCTGACTCTACCCGCCGACGGCCGGGATAGGCTCTCGGCCATGAGCTACGAAGACGAAGTCCAGAGGGATGTGAAGCGGGCCGCCGGTCTCTATACGGGAATCGGGGTCCTGATGATTCTGCTCGGCGCATTCGCCGTCCTGATCCCGAACATCGCATCCTGGGGCATGACGGTCCTGATCGGCTGGATCTTCGTGATCGGTGCGGCCTTCCTTTTCGCGTGGTCCTTCACGGCTCCCGGCGCCCTGAGCGTGATCGCCAGGATCGCCTGGTCGATCCTGACCCTCGGGGCCGGGCTCTTCCTCCTGATCAATCCCGACAAGGGAGCGAAGGCGCTGACGATTGTGCTGATCGTCTACTTCCTGATCACCGGCGTGATCAGGCTCGCAGCGGCTTTCTCCCAGCGTGGCATGAGAGGAGCTGGCTGGCTTGGACTGAGCGGCGCCCTTTCGGTGATCATCGGCCTGATCTTCTGGGTCGACTACCCGCAATCGGCGGAGTGGGCGATCGGTCTCCTGGTCGGAATCGACCTGATCTTCGGCGGCTGGACCCTCATCCTCCTCTCCCAGGAAGCCAAAGACGAAGCCCTCACCCAATAGGTGAGGCCTGACGGGAGGACCCCGGATGGAGCCTGATCATCCGTTCCTGAATCCCGTGATCGGGCGGGTCTGAAGAACCTCGAGCAGGGCCGGCCCATCCATCCGTGGGCCAAGTGGGCCGGCGGGTTGAAAATGGAGACGGGGCGAAGCGAAGCGAAGCTCCCCGACTTATGATGTCCCCGTGACCGGGTCCCCCGTAACAGCGCTGATCATGGCGGCCGGTCAGGGCACCCGAATGCGGTCGGCCCTGCCGAAGGTTCTACATCCAGTCTGTGGTCGCCCGATGATCGCCTGGCCGGTACTGGCTGCCCGCGAGGCGGGTGCGGACCGGGTCGCGGTGATTGTTTCTCCCGACCGGGACCTTTCTGGCGCGCTCCCGGACGGGGTCGAAACCGTCGAGCAGGTCGAGTCGAATGGCACCGGTGGAGCCGTCCGTTCGGCTCTCAAGATCGTCGAAGAATCTGATCGAGTACTGGTCCTGTCCGGGGACGTCCCGCTGATCTCTTCCGACGTGATCACCGGGCTGCTCGCTTCGCAGGAAGAAAGCGGCGCCTCCGCCACGGTGATGACCGCGATCCTCGATGACCCGGGTTCCTACGGCCGGATCGTCCGCGGCAGCGACGGCACCATCCGCAAGATCGTGGAAGCGAAGGCTGAGGGGGACGCGACCCGGGAAGAGCTCGCGATTCGCGAGATCAACTCCGGCACCTACGTTTTCGACGGCGCCTCCCTGGCCTCTGCGCTCGGCGAACTCTCCAGCGACAACGCGCAGGGCGAGTACTACCTGACGGACGTGATCGCGGTGATGCGTTCCCGGGGTCAGCTGGTTACCGCCCACGTCTCCCAGGACCCGGCGATCAACCTTGGTGTCAACAACCGGGCTGACCTGGCGGTGGTCGAATCGGAAGCCAGGCGCCGAATCCTGGAGCGCCACATGCTTGATGGCGTGACCATCGTCGATCCGGGCACGACCTGGATCGACGCCGGAGTCACGATCGGCCAGGACGCCCGGATCGAGCCAGGTACCTCGCTTCGGGGTGCGACCGAGATCGGTGAAGAAGCGCAGATCGGCCCGCACGCGACGATCATCAATTCCGGCATCGGCAAGGGCTGTCAGGTGATCCAGTCCTATCTCAATCTCTGTGAACTGGCCGAAGGATGTTCGGTCGGCCCTTTCGCCTATCTGCGACCTGGCGCGAAGCTCGAGAACGGGGCCAAGGCCGGCACTTTTGTCGAGGTGAAGAACTCGACGGTCGGGGAGGGCTCGAAGGTCCCGCACCTCTCCTACATCGGCGACGCTGACATCGGCCCGAACTCCAATCTTGGAGCCGGAACGATCACCGCGAACTACGACGGGGTCCGCAAGCACCGGACGAAGATCGGCTCAGACGTGCGACTCGGGGTCGACACGATGCTGGTGGCACCGGTGGAAGTCGGCGATGGCGCGTACACTGGCGCCGGCGCGGTGATCCGCGACAACATTCCGCCCGGCGCCCTGTCGGTCAGCGAGAACGACCAGAGAAACCTTGATGATTACGCCCACCGGCAAGCGACCCGTGAGGCAGAAGGGGATAGCAGTAAGTGACCATTACCGAGACTTCCGTTGCGACGACCATCCCGCACGACTACTCGAAGCGGGCGATGGTGTTCGGCGGTCGCTCCTCCCAGGACCTCGCGGCGAAGATCGCCGGCAAGCTTTCCCTTTCGGTCGGTGACGTCACCCTGAAGACCTTCTCCGACGGCGAGATCTACGGCCGCTACGAAGAATCGATTCGCGGGGCCGACGTTTTTCTGGTCCAGTCGACCTGTGCCAACGTCGAGACGGGCATGACCCCGAATGACGCGCTGATGGAACTGATGATCATGGCCGATGCCGCCCAGGGCGCCTCAGCCCATCGCATCATCGCCGTGATGCCCTGGTTCGGCTACGCCCGCCAGGACAAGAAGTCGGCTCCCCGCGAGCCGATCACTTCGCGGGTAGTCGCCCGTTCGCTCGAGGCGGTCGGCATCGACCGGGTCCTGACCATGGATCTTCACGCCGGTCAGATCCAGGGTTTCTTCACGGTGCCGGTCGATCACATGACCGCCCAGCCGATGCTCACCCAGTGGTTCGCCGACCAGTACGACCCGGAGGAGCTGGTCATCGTCTCCCCGGATGCCGGTCGCGCCAAGGCCGCCCGTAACTTCGCCCGCAAGGTCGGAACCGAGTGGGCGATCATGGAGAAGGAACGGCCGAAGCAGCAGGTCGCCGAGATCGGCTACGTGGTCGGTGACGTCAAGGACAAGATCGCGATCATTTCCGACGACATGATCGACACGGCCGGCACCCTCTGCGCCGCCGCCCGCACCGTCCTCGACGAGGGCGCGAAGTCGGTCATCGCCTGCGCCACTCACGGAGTCTTCTCCGGCCCCGCCTTCGAGCGCCTCCCCTACGAGAAGTCCGGCCTCGAGAAGATCGTAGTCACCGACACGATCCCCCTCCGCCCCGGCGCCCCGGACAACATCCACGTCCTCAGCACCGCCGGCACCCTCGCCGACTCGATCCGCCGCATCTTCACCGACGACTCGGTAAGCGAAATCTTCGCCGGCGAAAACCAGCTTTTCTGATAGTTGACCACACTGGTCCGCTTCGAGGGGGATCGGGGATGGCTCGAGTTTCGGCTCGAACGCTACGAATTCAAGCGGGCAAGTGACTACTGGGACGGCAACTGGATCGTCGGCTCGATCCGGTCATCCTTGCTCGAAGCCAACCCGGGCCGGAGCGAGTTGCCGGTGTACTTCAGGACAAATGAGCTGGCCCAGCTCGCCCAAGATCTTCAGGAATTCCTTACCGGCGACAGCCAGAAGGTTGAGACCAGTCACATCGAAGGTCAGTTCGGTCAGGTTTTCGAACGCGCCGGGGACCGGATCATGTGGTCATTCTGGTTCGATGATCAACGAGACTCGAAGTTTGTGGCTGAACCGACAAAAATGTCGAGGGAGAATGCCGATTCCAGCCTCGCCGCACTCGAAGCCGTGATTCGCAACTACCCGATCCGTGGCGAGTCGTTCGGGTAGCCCTAACCGCGAGATCCAGATTTTCAGCGAATAGAGCTGACTTTCAGCATCTCGGCGCTTTGCTCAGGCCTTGATACCGCGGAGGACGAGGTCGGCGAAGCGGTGGGCCTGGTTGGCTCCGATTGAGCTGAATTCGCGGAGGGCGAAGAAGAGGAGGCGGAGGTCTTCGGGGGAGGCCTCCTCGGTTATTTGGTCGGCCACCTTCGCCCGGTCGAACATCGCGGTGAGTGAATCGGTGGCCTGCTGGCGGGCCTCGCGGACCTCGTCGCTGACGATCGCGGCCTGGTCCCAGGCGGACTGTGAAAGCGCGTCGCGGAGACAGTCGTCGACCGTTTCGTGGACCGCCTGCTTCAGCGCATCCCAGGGGTCGGGGTCATCAAGGGTCGCATCGAACCTACGGCTCAGAGCCTTCGACCTTTCGATGACCAGGGCCCCGATCAGCTCGTCCTTGGTTCCGACCTGGCGATAGATGCTGCCGACCCCGATCCCCAGCGCATCGGCGAGGGCCGGCATCGGGGCGTCGAGGCCTTCCCGGGCAAAGAGCCGGTCGGCGGCCTCCAGGGTCCGGTCCCGCTTCTCCTCGACGGAAAGCGAAGACCACTCTTGTGCCGGAATGGCCATTCCGCTATCTTAGCGACATGCCAGCGCTCAGATCAAAAACCGTCACCCATGGCCGCAACATGGCCGGCGCCCGCGCGCTCCTTCGCGCCTCCGGCGTCGCCCGAGAGGACTTTGGCAAGCCGATCGTGGCCGTCGCCAACTCCTACACCCAGTTCGTCCCCGGCCACACGCACCTGAAGCCGGTCGGCGAGGTGGTTTCCGCAGCGATCCAGGAAGCCGGGGGAGTCCCGCTCGAGTTCAACACGATCGCGGTCGACGACGGCATCGCCATGGGCCACGGCGGCATGCTCTACTCGCTGCCCTCCCGCGATTTGATCTCCGACAGCGTCGAGTACATGGTCAACGCCCACTGTGCCGACGCGATGGTCTGCATCTCGAACTGCGACAAGATCACCCCGGGCATGCTCAACGCGGCGCTCAGGCTCAACATCCCGCCCGTCTTCGTCTCCGGCGGTCCGATGGAAGGCGGCACCGCGACGCTGGTCGACGGCACCGTCCGCAAGCGGGTCAACCTGATCTCGGCGATCGCCGACGCAGTCGCCGACGAGGTCAGCGACGAGGACATCGCGATCATCGAGGAGAACGCCTGCCCGACCTGCGGTTCCTGCTCCGGCATGTTCACCGCCAACTCGATGAACTGCCTGACCGAGGCGCTCGGACTTTCGCTGCCCGGCAACGGCTCGACCCTCGCCACCCACACCGCCCGCAAGGAGCTCTACGAGTCGGCCGGTCGCACCGCGGTCGAGATCGCCCACAAGTACTACGACGAGGACGACGAGACAGTCCTGCCGCGTTCGATCGCCACCCGCGACGCCTTCGAGAACGCGATGACCCTCGACATCGCGATGGGTGGCTCGACCAACACGGTGCTACACCTGCTGGCCGCTGCCCGCGAGGCCGGAGTGGACTTCGAGATGTCCGACATCGACGAGCTCTCGAAGCGGGTTCCCTGCATCTGCAAGGTCGCCCCGAACGGACACTTCCTGATGGAAGACGTCCACCGGGCCGGCGGCATCCCCGCCATCCTCGGCGAGCTCCGCCGTGGAGGGCTGCTGAACGAGGACGTCCACACGGTCCACGCCCCCGACATCGACACCTGGCTCGGCAGCTGGGACATCCGCGGGCCGAAGCCATCCGAGATCGCCCTCGACCTCTTCCACGCGGCCCCGGGATGCGTGCGCTCGGCCGAGGCCTTCTCCCAGTCGGAGCGCTGGGAATCGCTCGACACCGATGCGGCGGAGGGCTGCATCCACGACATCGAACACGCTTACTCGAAGGACGGCGGGCTGGCGATCCTCTACGGCAACATCGCAGAGCGCGGCTGTGTCGTGAAGACCGCCGGCGTGGATGAGTCGATCCTCAAGTTCAGCGGTCCGGCCTTCGTCGTCGAGTCCCAGGACGATGCGGTCGACGCGATCCTCAGCGGCCGGGTCAAGTCCGGCGACGTGGTCGTGATCCGCTACGAAGGACCGCGCGGCTGGCCCGGCATGCAGGAGATGCTCTACCCGACCTCCTACCTGAAGGGCCTTGGCCTCGGCAAGGAATGCGCGCTCCTGACCGACGGGCGCTTCTCCGGCGGGACCTCCGGCCTCTCGATCGGTCACGTCTCGCCCGAGGCTGCGGCCGGAGGGGCAATCGCCCTGGTCGAGACCGGAGACACGATCGCGATCGACATCCCCAACCGGACGATCACTCTCGAAGTCGAAGAAGAGGCGCTGGCCGCCAGGCGCGAGGCGATCGAGGCCTCGGGCGGCTATCAGCCGGTCGACCGGGACCGGGTCGTCTCGCCGGCCCTCCGGGCCTACGCGATGATGGCCACCTCGGCCGACACCGGCGCGGTCCGGGATGTAGAAGGCGTGGAGCGGCTGGTCAACGCTGCCCGGCTGCTCGACTCCGAACACCTCACTTCCTAGCCCGAGACGCGGGGGACGCGCCCCCCCCGC
>JAEZIQ010000141.1 GCA_023436605.1 Actinomycetes bacterium
GCCCCGGCCCGGTCCGACGCGGGGTCATCCAGGCGGGCTGGTCGCGTCGGGCCTCAACCCCGAACCCGGATCTTCACCGGCTTCGAGGCCGCCCCGCTGTAGGGGAAGCGGGACGATGGGACGAGGAGCGCCCGAAGTCGGATCCGGGCCACGCCCGTGATGTACCGGAACCGGTAGCTGGTCCGGTACCGGCCGTGACGATCGGTCCTGGTCAGGGTCACCGGCCGCCAACGGCGGGCCGATTCCTCGAAATACTGGATCTGAACCAGGTTTCCCCGGACCGGATGCCAGGCTCCGCGGGCCAGGACCCGACCCCGGAAGAACACTTTCTGCCCCGTCCTCAGACGCTTCGGTCTCGCCTTGAAGAGCAGCTTTCCCCGCACCCTCAGCTCGAGCACGCCCGAGCCGGATTCCTGGAGCCGCCGGTTACCGGCGAATTCCACGCTGACCCTTCGGCTGGTTCCCGGAGAGAGCCAGATTTCGAAGTAACCGCGACCGTCGGTGCGGACCTTCCTCGTGGTGGTGGCCTGCCGGGAGCCGGGGAAGGGCGTCTCCGTCACTGCCAGCTCGGCGTTGCCGATCCCACCACTTTCGACCCCGGTAAGCCGACCGCTCAGATGTGCCCGTTTGCCATAGGCGACTTCAAACTCCCCGCCCCGGTCCCGCAGCTTGCTGTCGAAGCCGGCCGTGATCCTCGTTTCGTCAAGCAACGGAGTCCGAACGGTGACCAGCGAGCCGTTGGCGCGACGGTCGGTCACGGTCAGGTTTCCGGCCCGGTCCACGATCACCGCCCGCAGCACCCAGTTACCGCGGGGCAGGTCATCGGGAAACCGGGCCCGGAGCTTTTGTTCACCGGTCGAGAGAAACTGGGTCGGGATCGAGGTCCATTTGTCTCCTGATGCGGGCCGCCAACCGATGCTGCCACCGGCCACGCCGGAGAAGCGGTCGGCGACCGGCACTTCGACCAGTCCCGGATCCTCTTCCGGCGCGTCCGCGAAGTAACCGGTCGGCGGCACGTTGTCGAGCCGCAGCGTCGCTTCGGCGGAGTGCGTTTCATCGGCGTTCCCGGCCTCGTCGATCAACCACACTCTTGCCCTGTACTCCCCTGGACCGGGAAGCCGGACCCCGCCGATCGGCCCCGCCGCGGACTTGCCCCAGGGTCCGGCCGAATACCCCTCGGGACCAGACAACCGCAGCAGGCTTGCCGCGATCGGCGAAGCGGGACCCTGATCCGGATTGCTCCAGCTGAGGCTGAAGTCGTTGACCCGGTGCCAGTCGTCTCCCCCTTTGACCGTGAGCCCCTTCGGAGCGGCGGGAGGGTTGTTGTCGACCCGGATCGTGGTGGCGGCCGTGCAGCCTGCGGATCCAGCGAAGTCAAAGGCGCAGTGGTGGAGCGAATGCGGCCCGTCGGCGAGCGTGCGGGTATCGACCGTGTGGGTTCCGGTCGCGGTGACCGGGCAGGGCTGCATCTTCGTTCCCCGCCACTGGCCGGAGATCATCGCCTTGGCACAGTTCATTTCCGTGCTCGACCGGACCGCATTGTCGATCGACGTCTGGGCGTACCTCAGTCCCGATCCCGTGTCCCGGTTCGAGAAAGCGAGCGACTGTGACCCGCGCAGCCAGCCCGTACCGGTCAGGCTCCCGCTGGTTTGAGCGGTCGGCTTGACCGCGTCATCGATCGAGATGGTCAACGAACGAACCCCGGTCAGGATCGTCCCGTTGGCGAGACAGTTCCTGTCCGACGTCCGGAAGCAGACCAGACGCGTCTCGAAAGCCCGGGCGAACGGCTCGAAACCCTGCCAGAAGTCCCGCTTGGTGCCGTCGCTGGTATCCAGCTCGAGAAAGGGAGTGAAACTGCCGTTCGGCGGCACGCCCCCGAGCCGGTGCTGGAAGCCTTCGCGAAGGTACTGCCAACGCTGGCCGTGGACGTTGACGATGCCGGTTCCGGTCGGGGCCTGCCAGCGCCAGGAGGCGAACTTCGTGCCACCGATCGCGTCGGTACCCGACTTGACCTGGTTGATCAGGTGCACCCCGTCGAAGGGATCGGCCGAGGCCGGGGTCTGGCAGTAACTGCTCTTGCCGAACTTGTCGGCGCTCGAATCGAACCAGGTGGCGTCCTGACCGACGTGCCAACCGCACTGGGCGACCACATACCTCGCCGCGGCAGCACCATCGGTGGCGGCCACGGCCGAGATTGCCAGAAGGGTGAAGGCGAGCAGGATCACCGCCAGCGCGGCGAAGCGATTCCGGAATGCCATGTCGGGCTCCTCTTTCGGGGTCATCTGCCGGTCTAAGCCCGCGGCAACCCAGATTCGCCCCCCCTGCCGCTTCGGAATCGACACCCGACGGCCGGGACCCCGCCTCTGCGAGAATCAGGGCATGTCCCTCCCGACCGAAGAGCAGATCAGAGAAAAACTGACTGCGGTAATCGACCCGGAGCTTCGCCGAAACATCGTCGAACTCGGCATGGTCCGCAGCATCGAAATCAAGGACGACGGCCAGGTCAACGTGACCGTCTCCCTAACCACCCCGGGTTGCCCCATTCGCTCCCACTTCCAGGATGCGGTGGTCCAGCAGGTTTCCTCGCTCGAAGGCGTGACCGGGGTCGGAGTCGGCTTCGACGTCCTCTCCGACGACGAGAAGGCCGGCCTGATGCAGACCCTCGGCCGCGGCAAGCTGCCCCAGGGTGCCCTGGCCCAGGTCAAGAACGTGATCGGGATCGCTTCCGGCAAGGGCGGAGTCGGCAAGTCCACCCTGACCGCGAACCTGGCCGCCGCGATCCAGGCTGAGGGCCACTCGGTGGGAGTCCTCGACTGCGACGTCTACGGGTACTCGATCCCGCGCATGCTCGGTGTCGACAAGAAGCCCGAGGTGAACGCCGAGCGGAAGATCCTTCCCCCGGTCTCCGATTCCGGTGTCGTCACCATGTCGATGGGCTACTTCGTGAATGACAACGCCGCTGTCGTCTGGCGCGGCGCGATGCTCCACAAGGCGCTTCAGCAGTTCCTCGAGGATGTCGCCTGGGGCGAGCTTGACTACCTGCTGCTCGACCTGCCGCCCGGCACCGGCGACGTCGCCATGTCGATGGCCCAGCTTCTGCCTCAGGCCAAGATCGCGATCGTCACCACCCCCCAGCCGGCCGCCCAGTCGGTCGCCGCCCGCTCGGCCGAAATGTCGGCCAAGGTCGATGTCGAGGTGATGGGAATCATCGAGAACATGTCCGGCTTCACCACTCCGACCGGCGAGCGCTTCTCGATCTTCGGCGAAGGCGGCGGCCAGCTGCTCGCCGACGAGCTGGAGGTTCCCCTGCTCGGCGAGGTCCCGCTTTCGGAGGAACTCCGTGAGCACGCCGACACCGGCAAGCCCCTGTCGATCGACGAGCCGGATTCACCGGCCGGTCAGGCGATCATCACGATCGCCCGCAAGATCATCGCCAGCTCCCCCCGTGAACTGCCGATGATCCAGACGATCCAGACCGCAGCTCCCGAGCTCGCCCCCAAGCTCGGCAAGAACGCCAAGGAACTCCCCCTCGTTTAGCAGGAGTCGATCCGCCTTCGGCGGATCTCCCAGGTACACCAGCCCCTCCCATCGGAACCAGAAGATGACGGTCGGGAGGGGCTACACCTGTGCCGGCTCCACGCAAAGTACGAGCGGTCGGGGCGCCAGGTTCGATTCAGGGGTGTCATATCCCGGTGATTTGAACCTGGTGCCACTGGTCGATCACGGGACTGAGCCTCACCCAAGCATCACTGATTTCGAGTGGGTGAGGCGGGTTTGAAATTGGAGGGCGAGCGAAGCTCGCCCGACTGCAGCTAAGCCTGCTGGAAGTAGGCGGCGTTCTTCTCGGCGAAGTGCGCCCATTCGGCCGGAAGCTGGTCCTCGGCGAAGCAGGCGTCGACCGGGCAGGCTTCGACGCAGGCATCGCAGTCGATGCACTCATCGGGGTCGATGTAGAGCATGTCGACCTGGTCGTAACCGGGCTCGTCCGGGGTCGGATGGATGCAGTCGACCGGACAAACCTCCACGCAGGAGTTGTCTTTCTGACCGATGCAAGGCTCTGCGATGACGTAACTCATGTTTCCCATATTAGACATTGAGGCAGCCGGACCTCCCCCTCGCCGGAGTTCGGAATACCTACCTGAATGCACGGAAATTGCCCGGATTCGCGCCGCTCTAGACTGCTGTGAGTGATCCTTCTAACCGGTGCCACGGGCTCGATCGGCTCGCGACTGTTGCCCCGCCTGATCGCCGATGGCCATCAGGTGCGAGTTCTGGTCCGCGAACCACGCAAGCTGGGTGCCCACCGGGTCGATGTGCAGATCACGATGGGGGACCTGCGCGAACTGCGCGACCCTTACATGCTGCGCCAGGCGATGCGGGGTGTCGACACCGTGATCCACCTCGCCGCCTCGATCCGCGACCAGCCGCCCCACCCGGTCGAGGAACTGAATGGTCTCGCCACGGTGCGACTGCTCGAGGCCGCCGAGCGGGCCGGGGTCAAGCGCTTCGTCTTCTTCAGCGCACTCAACGCTTCCGCGGTCCAGCGGACCCGGTTCTTCCGGGCCAAGTGGGTCGCCGAACAGGCAGTAGCCAACTCGAAACTCGACTCGACCGTCTTCCGGCCCTCGATCGTGTTCGATCATTCCGATCCCTGGATAACCCTGCTCCGCCGTTTCTCCTTCCTGCCGGCGATCCCGATTTCCGGCAACGGCAAGTCCCGTTACCAACCGGTCTGGGCCGATGATGTCGCCAGGGCGGTCGAGCATTCCCTCAAGGAGGACGGCCCCGGTGATCACCTGTACGAACTCGCAGGTCCGGAGACCATGACCTACGCGGAGATGGCGGAACTGGTCGGGCTGCTGGCCGGTCGGCCCCGCCCTGTGATCCGCATCCCGCTCCAGCTGGTCCACCTCGGACTCACCGCGATCCACCGGCTGGTCGGCGAGAACGCATTCGCCACCTGGCAGGAAGCCGAGCTGATGAGGGTCTCGATGACTACACCTCGCGGCGTGGCCGACCTGGAACGGCTCGGGGTCTCCCCGCGCAGCATGGAGGAAGTTCTCCGGGAGAACTGAGGGCCGGGGTACCGGGCCTGTTACTGATTGAGCATGGCTCCGGTTCTGAAATGGGCGGGCGTGGTCGTGCTCAGCGTCCTGATCGTGATTGCCTCGGTGATACTGGGGCCGCGGCTGGCCGGAACCACCGGTGTTGCCACCGACTTCGGCAGAGTCACGATCGAGCTGGAACCTGCCCTCGGCGGCGGACTCGAGGGCTACGTCCCGGTCGCTGATTGGGGCGTCAGCTTCGATGGTCCCCCGCTGCCGATCAGGGCCCGGGCGGAACTGAGGACCCTGAACCGGGACGCCTTGCTCCGGGCCGCCGAAGGTGACTCGGAAGAAGTGGAAACGACCCGGACCCAGCTTCGCGACGGAGCGACAAGGGCGGTACTCCGTGCCTTCGCCTGGACCCTCGGTGTCGCGCTGATCCTCGCCTTGGCGGCCTGCCTGATCCTCCGGCCACTGAGGCCGCGCTGGGCATTGCCGGTGGTGACCGTCCTGCTCTTCCTGCTGGCGACGATCACCGCCGGTCTCGTCGCACGCTCGTCGCTGGAACGGAGTTCCTTCGAGAACCCGACCTTCTTTGCTTCCGGCGGAGAGCTCAAACGGATCCTCGAAGTGATCGATCAGAATGACGTCGAGAGTCCCTACGGAAACGAGTTCGAGAACATCGTCCGCAGCCTGGGAGCGGTCCTTGCCACCGGTGGTGGCGAGGAGACCACGGCCCGTGAGCTTTTCGCCGGTTCGGATCTCCACACCAATCCGCTGGTGATCCGGCCGGTCTCCCGTCTGGTCGGCGACGAACCGGTCCTCCTGAGCGGCGACTTCGGCCAGCGCGGCAGTGCCGCCGAGGCCGCCGTTCTGGCTCCGAGGGTTGCCGCGTTGGGTCGCCGGGTCGTGGCTGTATCCGGAAACCACGACTCCGCTGCCCTGATGCGGAGTCTGGCCGCAGCCGGAGTCACGGTGCTTGACCGGCGGGGACAACTAACGCCGCAGGGCGGCTTTCGTCCTCCGCCGGTGATCACGGTCAACGGCCTCCGGGTCGCGGGATGGGCCGACCCGCTCGAGTATGGCGGCAAGAATCCGCTCGGCGACCGTGCGGTGACGTTCGATGACCTCGACGACCCTCAGCGGGTTAGCTCGCAATGGCTGACCGGGATGCTGCGCTGGTTCGACGGGCTCGAGGTCAAACCCGACGTGCTCATGATCCACCAGAACTCGCTGGCGACCCTGCTCGCCGAAGCGCTTGCCGAAGCCGGCTACGGGGAACCGTTGACCATCACGACCGGCCACAGCCACGAACAGGAACTGGAGCGGATCGGCTCCACGGTGGTCGTGAACCCGGGATCGATCGGCGCCGGCGGCGCCTTCGACGCGGGCGAGGAGGAGATCGGACTGGCCCACCTCCGATTCAATGGCGACGGCTCGCTGCGTTCGGTCGAGCTGATCTCGGTCGAACCGTTCTCCGGGGCCGCCCGGGCCACCCGGATCGTGATCCGGACTCTCTGTCCGGGCGAAGACCGCTGCTCCGCCGTCATCCCGGAAGCAACGATCACCGATTGACCGACCGGCTAGCGTCGCTTCAACTGACGGGCCCTGCGGATCGCCCCAGCCGCGTCGACCCGGCCACCCGTCACCGTCTTTCCGCGCAATGACCGAGACGGTTTCACGGTCGATGCCAGGACCCGTTTGAGACGGAGACCACGAAGCTTCGGCCAGGTCGAACGGACCAGGTTGGCGATCCCGGCCACATGGGGTGAAGCCATCGAGGAGCCCTCGAGTTGCCTGTAGGTGCCGCCGGGCGGCATCTTCCCGATGCAGGCGACCTCGCCGGCGGAAAGGATCAGAAGCGGATTGGGACTCGGCGTGGCTCCCGCGCGGTAAAGGAATCGGAGCGAGACGTCGTTCTTGCCCGCCGCTGGACCGAGGTAGAAGGAGAAGGGCTCGTCTTCCGCCTTCAGGTCCTTGGCCCTGATCACGCCCCGGGCCCGGATCCAGCCGCCGCTGCCGATCCGGTACTGGGCAACCAGGGTCTGGGCGCCGGAGAGGTGGCCCGAAAGCGAAGCGTTGGCCCGGCAGTAGCGCTTGGCCCGCAGATCGATCGGGGGGCCCGGACCGACCCAGGATTCGGACTCGGGACCGTTGAACCGAAGTACGGGCGATCCGTCGACCGTCGCTTCCTGCCAGCCGTCCGAAATCCAGTTTGAGACTCCGTCGCGGATGAAGACGTCATCCAGCGGGAAAATCTTGTTGGCCCAGGTACTGGTGATGTACTGGCCGGGCGCGCCGAGATCGACCGACTTCCTGCCCCAGTTTGAGAAGTAGGCGAGTTTGCCGCGGGGGTCGATCGCGGCGACGCAGAGCAGATTGTGGAGTCGCGACGAGCAGGGCCACTCGGGCTTGCGGTCGTTGTTGTTGGTTTCGTTGCCCGCCGCGTTGACCATCAGGGTTCCCGGGTGTCGGCGAAGCGCGTCCATCAGCACCCGGTTCTTCCGGTAGGGCTCGTCCGGTTCGGAGCCCAGGCTCATGTTGATCACGCCGATTTTCTTCCGGCCCGCATAGTCGATCGCCGCGGCCATCCCGGCCGTGTCGCATTCCGCCTCGGCGGTACAGACCCGAAGGGCGACGAGGCGGGTCCTCCAGTTGACCCCGACCACACCGAGACCGTTGTTGCCCACGGCCCCGATCGTGCCCGCGACGTGGGTCCCGTGGCCGTGACCGTCGTCCCAGTTCTTCGCCCTGACCGGTCCGCCGGCATACATCGGCGCGAATGCGCGGCTCAGCTTCCAGTCGAGGTTCGCTCTCAGGTCCGGGTGGTCCTTCGAGATACCCGTGTCGATCACTGCGACCCTGGTCCTGCCCGCCGTCCGGAACCGCCAGGCTCGCCACGCTCCGCTGTCGATCGCCCGGAATCCAAAGACGGTGGCAGCGTCGAACGCGGAGACGTTCTGCCCTGCGTTGCGGAGGCCCCAGAGCTGGCCGAACATCGGATCATTCGGGAATGGAGAAACTAGGCGCCGGTGTCCGGGACGGGTGGATCCGTTCTTTACCCGGTAGATCCAATTCGGCTGGGCGTACCTCACGCCCGGTTGCGACTCCAGCCTGCCGACCGTGTCGTACACCGACTGGCCGGGCTGAAGCTCGAGCAGCCGGACCTCATCCATCGCGCCGATCGCTGCGGAACTCTCGACTCCAGGAATCGCGTCAACCGCAGCGCGCTCAAGCCGGTCCGGGTCGTAGCTGACGATCACTTCACCGGGCACGAACTCGGCCGCCTGAGCAGTGAGTGGTCCGGGCATGAGGATCACAAGAAAGGCGACGATTATCGAAAGGGTTCCCCTGCCCACGACCCGGACCCTACCGGTCGACGGCGAGGTAACTGGCAACATTCTCGATCTCCCGGTCCAGCGCCGCGGCAGTCCGGCTGTCGAGCTCCTCGAAGGGAGCGAGCTCGATCTCACCCGCGCGTAGCGACCAGGTGCCGATGATCCGCCGCCCGTAAAGAATAGTCGGCCGGAAGAGTCCGTTGACCGTCACCACTCCCCGCCTGGCTGCCTCGGGGATGATCCACTCCCGACTCGCCCAGCCGTGGAGGACGGGATCGAAATTGCCGAGCAGGCGGACCGGCAGGGAGCCGGAAGGTCCGGTACGCGACTTCAGGTCGACCAGCGTTTCGCCGGCGGCGTCCGGCTCTTCCAGCTCCTCGATCTCCCCGGCCACCAGTGACAGTCCCTTCCGGGCCTGACCGAGCGGGATGCCGGCCCAGGCCGCCAGGTCGCGGTCACTTGCCGGACCGTGGCCGGCGAGATAACGGCGGGCCAGTTCCGGCAGGTGGACAGCCGGATCGAACCGGAGCGGCTCGCCGAGCCAGTCGCGGAAAAGCACGAAGGCCTGCTCCCGGCCAACCATCGGGCCGCGCACGATCAGGCTCCTGATCGAGGCCAGGTAGAGGATGTGAACCATCGCCTGACCTTCGACCGGGATGCCGGCCGCTTTCAGCCTGTCTCGCAGAACCGGCCGGGTCACCGGCCCGTCGGCCAGGGCCTTGACGATCAGTTTGACCGCCTTCTCCGCCTGGGCCTCCGAAACCCCTTCCTGCCTCAGCCGGGTCTGGTTCGAAGTCTTCATCCGCGGTCCAGTGATCGCGTGGAGCCACCTGTAATCCTCGGAGCGAACCAGGTGCAGGGTGCCGCGGTTCACCCACCCGACCACCAGCCGGCCGTCGTTGAGCGCCTCGTCGACCAGTGCCGCGGTCGGCTCCTCGACCGAATCGGCGAGCCGAGAGCGGATCGCCAGTCGGGCTCCCCGCCCGTCCTGGCCCTGAACCGCCAACAGCCGCTCGACGGCCGCCTCGGCACTGGTCAGGTCCGAACCGGCCAGGCCCTGGGCGCTCAGCCTTCGGTCAGTCAGGTCCACGCCCGGAGGTTAGCGCCGAAATCAGTGAGATCCCGATTTTCGGTTCTATTTGGCGAGAAGTTGGATCTCGCGGTCCTGGGTGGCCCTGCAACGGAAAGGGCCCCTTGCGGGGCCCTTTCCTGAGGCGGGGCCGGGGCGAGCCGGCCTTGGCCTCGACGGATCGAAATCCGTCTTACATCATGCCGCCCATTCCGCCCATGTCGGGCATCGCGGGCATGCCGGCTCCACCCTCATCGGCGGGCTCGGCGATGATCGCCTCGGTCACCAGGATGTTCTTGGCGATCGACGCGGCGTTCTGGAGCGCGGAGCGGGTCACGACGGTCGGGTCGAGCACGCCCGCCTTGACCATGTCGCCGTACTCGCCGGTAGCGGCGTTGAGGCCCTCGCCCTGCTTGAGCTCGCGGACCTTGTTGACCACGACCGAACCCTCGAGACCGG
Source organism: Actinomycetes bacterium (assembly GCA_023436605.1). GTDB lineage: Bacteria > Actinomycetota > Thermoleophilia > Solirubrobacterales > 70-9 > 67-14. Next base: position 9,912 of record JAEZIQ010000141.1, read on the forward strand.
AGTTCTCGGCGATCTGCCGGACCGGCTCCTCGAGCGAGCGATGGATGATCTGCGCACCGGTGCGCTCGTCGGCATCATCGAACTTGTCGACGTCGAGAGCTTCCTGGGCGTTGAGGAGAGCGACACCGCCGCCCGGGACGATGCCCTCTTCAAGCGCCGCACGGGCAGCCTGCAGAGCGTCCTCGACGCGATGCTTCTTTTCCTTCATCTCGGTCTCGGTGGCAGCGCCGACCTTGACCACGGCAACGCCGCCGGCCAGCTTGGCGAGGCGCTCCTGGAGCTTCTCGCGGTCGAACTCGGAATCGGTGTTCTCGATCTCCGACTTGATCTGCTTGATCCGGCCCTTGATGGCCTCGGCGTCACCGGCGCCGTCGATGATGGTGGTGGTGTCCTTCGAGACGACCACGCGGCGGGCCTGACCGAGCTGGGTCAGCTGGGTGTTCTCCAGCTTGAGGCCCATTTCCTCGGTGATGACTTCACCACCGGTCAGGATGCCGATGTCCTCGAGCATCCGCTTGCGGCGGTCGCCGAAGCCCGGGGCCTTCACGGCGACGCCGGTGAAGGTTCCGCGCAGCTTGTTGACCACGAGGGTCGCGAGGCATTCGCCCTCGACGTCCTCAGCGACGATCAGCAACGGCTTGCCGCCCTGCATGACCTGCTCGAGCACGGGAAGGATGTCCCGGACGGAACCGATCTTCTGGTTGGCGATGAGGACGTACGGCTCTTCGAGAACAGCTTCCATCCGGTCCTGGTCGGTGACCATGTAAGGCGAGATGTAGCCCTTGTCGAACTGCATGCCCTCGGTGAACTCGAGTTCCATGCCGAAGGTCTGGCCTTCTTCGACGTTGACCACGCCGTCCTTGCCGACCTTGTCGATCGCGTCGGCGATGGTGTTGCCGATCTCGTCGTCAGCGGCCGAAATGGCGGCGACACGAGCGATCTGCTCCTTGCCGTTGACCTCGGCGGACTGGTTCTCGCGAAGGTTGGCGACGACTTCGTCGACAGCCTTCTCGATGCCGCGGCGGAGAGCCAGCGGGTTGGCGCCGGCGGCCACGTTCTTCAGGCCCTGGCGGACGATGATCTGGGCGAGCAGGGTGGCGGTGGTGGTTCCGTCACCGGCGACGTCGTTGGTGGCCGTCGCAACCTCGCGCACCAGCTGGGCGCCCTGGTTCTCGAAGACGTCCTCGATCTCTACCTCGCGGGCGATCGTGACACCGTCGTTGGTGATGGTCGGCGCGCCGAACTTCTTGTCGAGTACGACGTAGCGACCCTTCGGGCCGAGGGTTACCTTGACTGCGTCGGCGACGGCATCGACGCCGGCCTGCAGGGCCCCACGGGCTTCTTCTGCGAACTTCAGCTCTTTGTGAGCCATATCTTTCTGTTACCTCCTGAAAGTTTGGTTGTCAGACCGCGCTAGGCGACCTTGGCGAGGATGTCCGACTCACGCAGGACGAGCAGCTCGTCGCCCTCGACCGTGATGTCGGTTCCGCCGTACTTGGAGTAGAGGACCTCATCGCCCTCGGCCACGTCGAGCGGACGGCGGCTGCCGTCGTCGGCGATGGCGCCGTCGCCCACGGCTACGACCTTGCCCTTCTGCGGCTTTTCCTTGGCAGTGGCGGGGAGCACCAGGCCGCTGGCCGTGGTCTCCTCTTCGTCTACCGGCTTGACGATCAGCCGGTCCCCGAGGGGCTTCAGCTTCATTGATTACCTCCGATGGTGATGTGTTGTTGCTCAGTCTCTTGGCACTCTGTGAGGGAGAGTGCCAGCGGGCTTCAACTTTACAGGTTTCTGCGCTCGGGTCAACCCCGAATGATGAAAAAAATCTGAGTCGACCCCACTCAAGGCTGACGGTGGCCAGCCCGAGCCGATCAGTTCACCTGAGCGTCGAAGCCCCGCAGATCGCATGCCAGGTGCGCGGCCAGACCTTCGGCACCTTCTTTCATCACGTGATCGTGGCTCGATACGAAAAGGGGTCGGGCCAGGGGGGCCAGGAACTCCATCCACTTGCGGTTGGCCCGCACGTTCCAGTCGAACTCGATCGAGGTCCAGCCGTCCGCAGTGGTGGCCAGGGTCCAGGATCCCTCGCCGACCACGTCGCCGCTCGCCACGCCCCGCAGGTAGTCGGGCTGGACCCGTTCGACCGACTCGATCGACATCTTCAGCGAGTAGCCCACCGGTCCGCGCCATACCGCGGTCGCCTTCTGGCCGATGCCGTCGGCATCGCCGTGGATCGTTTCGACCACCTCTTCGAGGCCCGGCCACCAGACCGGCCACCGGTTGAAGTCGACCAGGGCATCCCAGACCCGCTCCCGGGAGGCAGAAACCTCCCAGCGGGAAACGAACTCGAACGATGCCGAGTCGGGCCCGGTCATCTAGTTCGGAGAGGGGACGGTGCCGTATCCGGTCAAACCGGGTTCGACGATCTGGGAGAAGTGGACAACCGTGATGATCGCGTCCTCTTCGATCGGACGGTCGTAGATCTTCTCGAGGAAATCCTTGGTTTCCTCGACCCGCCGAAACTCCGGGTTGTCGCGTTCGATGTCGCGCGGTGAGAGTTCCGAGAGGCGCTTGACCTCGACCTCGTCGATCACGGCCGAGAAGATCTTCTCCCGGCGCGAATGCCTGGAGCCGACCGTCACCCAGACGATCTGGCTGCGCTGGTACTTGCCGGACTTGTTGCCGAGCCGGATCGTCGCGGTCTTGCGACCACGCTTCAGCTGGTCTACGAAAAGCGGTGAGTAGAAGTTGAGAGCCAGAAGTCCGGACATTTCGCGGCCTAGAATATGTAGTTGCCGAGCTTGGCGGGTTCAAGGATCGTGACCTGGCCACGACCGGCTCGGACCACGCCCGACCGTTCGAGATCGGCGAGGAAGCGGCTCACGCTTTCGCGGGATGTCCCGGCGAGCTGGGCAAGATCCGCCTGGTTCATCCGGATCGTGATCTGTCGGCCCTCTTCCCCTTCCTCGGCGACCATCTGCGAAAGCACCCCGGCGACCCGTGAGGGAACGGTCTGGAAGGACTGTCGCGAGATTCGTTCGTTGGCGGCCCTGAGGCGCCGGGTCAGGGCGGCGACGAACTTGACCGTGATCTCGGGGTGCCGCTCGAGCAGCGCCCGCACGTCCTTTGCCGGCAGGGCCAGTAGCTCCCCGTCGCCGCCCAGGGTCTCGACCGAAGCCGAGCGGACCTCCCCGTCCAGCATCGCCAGCTCCCCGACGATGTCACCCTCGCCCAGCGTGGCCAGAGTGATCGCCCGGCCGTCGGGATGTTCCCGGGTTACCCGGAAGGTGCCCGACTTGACGATGTAACAGGCGTCCGAGTGGTCGCCTTCGTGGAAGACCCTGGTTCCCTCGGGGTAGGAGCGCGGAATCGCGACACGGGAGAACCGTTCGAGATCGTCCTCATCAAGCTCTGCGAACAGGGGTACTTTTCTCAGCAGCCCTACCGGGCTCTCCTCAGCCGAAGTCACCAGCGGAGTATTTCGCATCGCGAGTCAAAAACAAAGCTCTCGGGAGATTTGGCTGCGTAATCGGGTCAGGACTGGCAGGCGGGACACCAGTAGGTGGTGCGGTTGTCGTCGCCCTGCCCGCGGGATCGGATGCGGGTCAGACGGCAGCGGAAACATGGTCGACCCGATTTCCTGTAGACCCGGCCGGGCCTCTTTCCGGTTTCGACCGCGGCCAGCATCTGACCACGGGCGATCTCGAGCAGCCGCACCCCCTCGTCGGCGTCGTCCGAGCGGACCAGTGACGAGGCGGGACGCCAGGGATCGATGCCCGCTTCGAAGCATGCCTCCGACTTGAAGATGTTGCCGATCCCACAGACCAGTTTCTGATCGAGCAGAGCAGTGCCGATCTCATCGGTGCTGGAGCGAAGCCGGGCAGAAGCGGTCTCGAGGTCGAAGCCCGAGTCGAGGATGTCCGGGCCGAGCGAGGCGAGCCGGGGGTCACGAGCCAACTCCGGGGTGCGGACCAGCCGCAGCGTCGTGCCCCCGAACTGTCCGACCCGCACCGGCTTCGAGGCCCCGGGAAGCTCGGCATCGATCAGCAGCCAGGCGGACCGGTCGGGCCTGCCAAAACCCCTGCCGTCGTCTATCCGCCAGCCGCCGTTCATGCCGAGGTGCGAATGGAGCGAGAGGCCTCCGTCGAGGTGAATCAGCAGGTGCTTTCCCCTGGTTTCGATCGCCTCCACGGTCCGGCCCTCCAGCCGGCGGGCGTTGACCCGCAGCGAGGAACGCTGATTCGGGGCAGACGCCGCGACGATCTCACGATTGAGCAGCGCCGGCCGCAACTTCCGCGCGATCCGGACCAGCGAGTCACCCTCAGCCATCAGCCCCTCCGTTGCTTATGGCTCTGATGGCCAGCCCGATCGATTCTGGCTGCACTTAAGTACCCAGTTCGCACATAACTGCAGCCAGAATCCTCCGCGGTCGAGGTGAGGGCGGGCGTGGTCATGGGGGAGAGACGGGCTCCGAAGTGAGGGCGGGCGTGGTCGTGTGGGGAGAGACCGAACCGGAAGTGAGCTTGGGGACGGTGGTCATGCGGGGGCGACCAGACGGCGGGGCTGACGACCGAATCCGGCGGCGACCAACAGCTGCTCGAACGAAGAGCCGAGGATCGGTTCGCCGTCGAACCGCTCGATCTTGAGCTGGCCCACCCGGCCTCCGTCGACCTCATCGATCAGTACCGCGAGGGCGGTGGCCAGGTCCTCTCCCTCAAGATTCCGGTCGAGACGGAGGATGCCTTTGCCCCCTCTCTCCACGTAGAGCAGCGGATGGCCGGCCCGGGCCAGCACGTAGGCACCGGCGGTCCGGGCGGCCTTGCGACCGGACTCAAGCTTCGGCCACGGCAAGGTCGACCCCCAGGGACTGGCCGGGTCGGTCGCGGCCAGGACAGTGAAGTTCTCGGGACCGTTCTCCTCGGCCGGCAGCGCGCGCAGCCGCTCGACCGCCCCCGAGAGGGCGAACTGGGCCCCGCCGAGCCCTTCGACAAAGTAGCCCCGCCGTGCGGTACCGAGTACTTCCAAGTTCGAGAGTTCCGGGTAGAGAGTCGAGAAACCGCCGGGAATGCCTTCGGCGAGAGCCATCTCCCGGGTCAGGATGCCGTACCGCTCGAGCATCAGCTCGGCCTGCGCCCGCAGCTTCGGCCCGGCTGCGGGGGCGTTCCGGAAAAGCGTCTCGGTCAGCGACCAGCGTCCCTGAACGGTGGGCCCGGTCGCGGCACGGCGCCGGGAGAAACGCCGACCGCCCGGTTCATAGGTCGGGACCGACCTGAGTCGCGGGGCCCGCAGAGGCGCGAAGGAGTCGTTGGTGATCTCACCCCCGAAGGCGAGATCCCAGAGTGCCGCGTGGAGTTCTTCGGCCGGGTGGTCGAGTTCACCGACCAGGTCGAGCCAGAAGGCCGGGCCGGCGGCCAGCCGCTCCCGGATCGCATCGTGGATTTCACCTGACGGCGGCTCCAGTTTTGCGTTGGACGGAGGTGGACCGGCGAGACGCACGTCCTCGCGGAAGTAGAGCGCGACCCGGCCGTCGGCGCGACCGACCGCCCCCGCCCCGATCCAGACCACTTCGCCGCTGGTGCAGAGCTCGTCGAGCCAGGTCGGGCTGTAGGAACCGAGCCGACGGGGCAGCACGTCGTTCTCCCAGGTCGACTGGGTCAGGGCGACTCCCTGGAGCGGTACGAGGATCTCCCGCAGCCGGTCGGTCCCGGCTCCCGACCGGGCGTCCTTTCGCAGCGGTCGATGGCGGTCGATCCCCTGCCAGGAAGCGAGGAAGCGCGCGTAGGCGGCCCCGTCGGCCGGTTCGACCTCCTGCCGCAGATGGGCGAGACTGGCCCGGCGGATCCTCCGGAGCACTTCGGCATCGCACCACTCCCGCTCGGTACCTCCGGGCCGGATCTCGCCCCTGACCAGCGTCCCGCCCGACTCGAGTTCCTTCAGGGCCGGGGTCGGGTCGACGCCGTAGCGCTCGCGGGCCCAGGCAGTCGGGAAGGGCCCGCGGGTCCGGGCGAAACGGGATAGCAGCGTCACCATCGGGTCCTCACGCTCCGCGAGGAAATCGGCCGGCAGGCCGCCCGGCGGCGACACGCCGAGGGCGTCGCGGTAGAGCCCGGCATCCTCGGCCGCGATGAAGCGCTCCTCTCCGTTGATTCGAACCTTTGCCACCCGGCGTTCGGCGATCAGGTTCTCCAGCATCGACGCAGCCGAGTAGCCCTCGGCGACTCTTGCTTCCGTTTCCGTCGGGGTCAGATCTCCGAGCCGGCGCAGGATCTGCTGGAGCCCATCGCGATCGGAGGCCTTGCCGTTCTCGGTCAGGTGCTGGAGCGAAGCTTCGACCTCGGCCAGAGCCTGCTCGTCGATCAGCTCCCGCAGCTCGTCCTGACCGAGCAGCTCCCGCAGGAGTTCCCGGTCCAGGGAAAGGGCGGTCGCCCGGCGCTCGGCGTTCGGCGTGTCCCCCTCGTACATGTAGGTCGCGACGTAGTCGAAGAGCAGCGAGGAAGCGAAAGGTGAAGCGGTCTGGGTCTCGACCTCGACCAGCGCGATCTCGCGGGAGTGGATTCCCCTCAACAGGCGGTCGAGGGCAGGCAGGTCGAAAACGTCCTGCAGGCACTCGCGGTAGGTCTCGAGGATGACCGGGAATCGAGGGAAGTCCTGGGCGACCTCGAGCAGGCTCTGTGACTTCAGCCGCTGCTGCCAGAGCGGCGTGCGCTTTCCCGGGTAGGCCCGGGGAATCAGCAGGGACCTCGCGGCGTTTTCCCGGAAGCGGGCTCCGAACAGAGCCGAAGTTCCGAGTTCGCGCACGACCAGGTCCTCCAGCTCATCGGGCTCGATCAGGACCAGGTCGGCCGACGGTGGTTCGTCGGCATCCGGCAGGTGGACGGCAATGCCGTCGTCGGAGTGAATCGCGTCCGCTTCGAGGCCGTGCTCGTCACGCAGCTTGCGGGCGATCGCAAGACCCCAGGCGGCGTGTACCCGGCCGCCGTAGGGAGAGAGCACGACCAGTCGCCAGTCGCCGATCTCGTCGCGGAAACGCTCGATAACGATCGTCTGGTCGGAGGGCACCACCCGGGTCGCGTCCTGCTGGTCCTTGAGGTAGGCGACCAGGTTGCGGGCCGCCCGCGGATCGAGGTCGTGGGACTTCTCGAGTTCGGCCGGGTCCGCGTTGACCGCCTCGCGGGCGAAAGTCCCGATCGCCTCTCCGAGCTCGGCCGGACGTCCGATCCCGTCACCACGCCAGAAGGGAATCGCCCCGGGCACACCGGGAGCCGGAACCACGATTACCCGGTCGCGGGTGATCTCCTGGATCCGCCAGCTCGAAGCGCCGAGCAGGAAGACCTGGCCGGCCCGTGCCTCGTAGACCATCTCTTCGTCGAGTTCACCGACCCGGCGGCCATCCGGAAGGTGGACCCCGTAGAGGCCACGATCGGGAATCGTTCCGGCGTTGGTCACGACCAGCGAACGGGCACCCTTGCGACCCTCGATCGTCTTGCCGGTCCGGTCCCAGACCAGACGCGGACGAAGCTCTGCGAAACGGTCGGACGGATAGCGCCCGTCGAGCATGTCGAGCACGTTCTCGAACTGTTCGATCGAGAGCTCGGCAAAGGGAGTCGTCCGGCGGACCAGTTCGTAGGCCTCGGTCGTGTCCCACTTGTCGAGGGCCGCCATCGAGACCAGGTGCTGGGCCAGCACGTCGAGCGGGTTCGAGGGGATCACCGTTTCCTCGATCTGACCCTCCTTCATGCGCCGGGTGACCACCGCGCTCTCCAGCAGATCGCCCCGGAACTTGGGGAAGATCCTTCCCTTCGAGGTTTCTCCGAGCCCGTGGCCGGCCCGGCCGATCCGCTGCAGCCCCCGGGCGACCGACTTCGGCGATTCGACCTGGACAACCAGATCGACCGCTCCCATGTCAATTCCGAGCTCCAGGGAGGAAGTGGCGACGAGACAGGGAATCAGCCCCGATTTGAGTTGTTCCTCGACCTCGGTCCGTTCCTCGTGCGAGAGCGAACCGTGGTGGGCCCGGGCGAGCGGCAGACCGGAGTCCTGGTCGGGGCGGACGTCCGACGATCCGGTTGTCCCGGGGCCTTCGGTAGCGGTCGGGTTCGGTGACTCGACTTCATCTTTTCCCTGGTCGAGGTCATTGAGTCGCTGGGCCAGTCGTTCCGCGGCCCGGCGGTTGTTCACGAAGACGATGGTCGAGGTGTGGGCCCGGACCTGCTCAAGGAGTTCCGGGTAGATCGCCGGCCAGATCGACCTGATCGGTGCGTCATCAGCCGAACCGTCGTCATGCGGGCTGGCCTCCGGGGCGCCCATGTCCTCGACCGGGACGACGATCTCGAGATCCAGTTCTTTGCGCTGGCCGGGATCGACCACCTTGCATTTGCGCCCGGGACCGGATAGGAAGCCGGCGATCCGCTCCAGCGGACGCTGCGTGGCCGAAAGGCCGATGCGCTGGACTTTCCGGCCGCCGTTATCGGTGACCAGGTGGTCAAGTCGCTCCAGCGTCAACGCGAGGTGGGAGCCGCGCTTGGTCGCGGCCACCGCGTGAATCTCGTCGACGATCACGGTCTCCACGCCGGTCAGGATGTCGCGCGCTCCGGAGGAGATCATCAGGTAGAGCGACTCCGGCGTGGTGATCAGGATCTCCGGAGGCTCCCGGCGCATCCGGTTGCGTTCCGCCTGCGGCGTGTCGCCGGTGCGGATCCCGACCGAGAGGTCTGCGCCGATTCCCCGGAGCGGAGCCCGAAGGTTGCGCTCGATGTCATAGGAGAGCGCCTTGAGCGGCGAAACGTAAACCAGCCGCACGCCCGGCTCCGACTCCGGAACCCTGCCCGCCGCTACATCCCGTTTCCGGCGGGTTAATTGATCGATGCCCCACAAGAAGCTCGCCAGGGTCTTACCCGAACCGGTCGGCGCGCAGATAAGTGTGTCCGTCCCGGAAGAAATCGACTGCCAACCCAGCGCCTGGGCCGGCGTCGCACCCTCGAAAGAAGCCGAGAACCAACGCTTCACGTCATCGCTGAACGGTGCGAGCGGGTCCTCGGGTGGTGTTTCCATGGTCGGTTTCGCGGGCATCGTTAAACACCAGATGCTACGCGCCCGCGTACCTCGACCCGGAAATAACCGACTGCCCCCGTCGCGTCTGGGAAGATGGACGGTGAGTTGAGCCAGTCCCGTCCCAAAGCAGAACCAGGGGAACCGACCGCCCCCGAAACGGTGGCATCGAGCCCGCCCGGGCGTTCCGGGAACCAGGATCAGGTTCGGGTCCGGCAGCTCCAGCGCCTGCGACGCTGGGGGCTGGCGATCGCCGATGCCACGGCGATCGGGATCGGCGTGCTTTTTGCGGACCAGTGGAACCGGCTTGACAGCGGCGAAACGATCTGGGCGCTGATCGCGATCCCGATCTGGATCCTCGTCGCGAAGATCGACAACCTCTACGACCGTGACAGCCGGCGGATCCGCCACTCGACGCTCGACGAGCTTCCCGAGTTGCTGGCCACCGCGGCGATCACCATTGCCGCGGCCTGGGCGATCACCGGATTGCTGGATGCCGGTTTGACCAGTTCGGTCATGGTCGTGATCGGCAGTGTCGCCTTCTTCGTGGCGATCTTGCTGCGGGCCGTGGTGCGCTGGATCTACCGCAAGGTCGCCGCTCCCGAACGGACCCTCGTCGTCGGTTCGGGTCCAAAAGCCCGGCTGGTCGCAAACCGGCTCCTGGTCCAGGGCGGCGACCACCTGGAACTGGTCGGGTACGTAGGCGAAACCGAAGGGGGCGAGGTGTCCGGCCCGGCCAGTGCCGGGGCGAAGTACTTCGGTCCCCCGGAGGATCTTCCCGGGATTGCCAGCGGTCAGCGCGTGAACCGGGTGGTGATCGCCGACGACGAACTCAGCGCCCGTGCGGTAGGCGAGATCATCGCCACCTGCCGCAGCTCCCAGGTCTCGGTGACCATGGTCCCCGCCAACCAGGCCGTACTGGGGCCGGGCACCGAACTCAACCGGATCGCCGAGGTCCCGATGCTGGACTTCCAGTTCGGCGATCCACCCCGCTCGACGATGGCAATCAAGCGGGCCATGGACCTGATCGTCTCGATTTCGATGCTGACGATCACGGCTCCGCTGCTGGCGCTCGCCGCGCTCGCAATCAGGATCGATTCACCCGGACCGGTCTTTTTCCGGCAGGTGCGGGTCGGACGCGACGACCGCAAGTTCACGATGTTCAAATTGCGAACCATGGTCGCCGACGCCGAGGAAAAGCTCGACTCCCTGATCGACCTGGACGCTCTCGACGAACCGGCATTCAAGATCGCCAATGACCCCCGGGTGACCCGGGTAGGCCGGCTGCTCCGGCGCTCCAGTTTTGACGAGGTTCCCCAGTTCATCAACGTGCTGAAGGGTGACATGTCCCTGGTCGGTCCCCGCCCGGAGGAAGAAGCGGTGGTCGCGCTTTACGACGAGCGCCAACGCCAGCGGCTCCGTGTCAAACCCGGACTGACCGGCCCGATGCAGGTGGCCGGGCGCGGCGGGCTGACCTTCGAGGAACGGCTGGCCCTCGAACGGGACTACGTGGACAACCTGACCATCACCGGTGACATCAAGATCCTGCTGCGGACGCCTCGCGCCGTGATCCGTGGAGATGGCGCCTTTTGAGCCTCGAAGTAGTCGTCGTTTCTCACGGAGCGACCGACCTCCTCCGCAACTGCCTTCGATCACTCCGCGAACATCCGGCTGCCGTCCCGATGCGGGTGACCGTGGTCGACTCGGGCTCTCCCGGAGACACTCCTGACCGGGTCGAGGCGGAATTCCCCGAAGTCCGGCTGATCCGTACTTCGAACATCGGTTTCTCGGCCGCGAACAACCTGGTCCTCCGGGAGGCCTCGGCCGGGGGATCCGGGGAGATGTTCCTGCTGCTCAATCCGGACACGGAAGTGCGCGAAGGAACGATCGACGCCGCGATCGAACGGCTCGAGTCGGACCCCACGATCGGCATGGTCGGGGTCCGGCTCCTCAAGGCCGACGGCTCGTTCGATCACGCGGCCAAACGCTCGTTCCCCACTCCCCTCTCTGCCCTCGCCCACTTCACCGGGATCGGCCGCCGGCCGGGCGCCCCATCACGCCTCAGCCAGTACCGCGCCACCGGGCTCGGGGAGGAGGAACCGGGCCCGGTCGAGGCGGTAAACGGGGCGTTCATGCTCGTGCGGACCAACGCCGTCCGCCAGGTCGGTCTCCTCGATGAGGGCTACTGGCTCTACATGGAAGACCTCGACTGGTGCCGCCGGTTCGGGGAGATGGGCTGGAAGGTGTTCTACGAGCCGGCCGGTACCGCGCTCCACGTGAAAGGCGGCTCCAGCCCGGGGCGGCGGGCGTTTCGGCAGGAGGTCGCGTTCCATCGCGGCATGGGCAGGTTCTACCGGCGATTCGAGGCGCCCCGGAACCCCGGGCTGGTCAACCTCGCGGTCTATGCGGGCATCGCCGCAAAACTCGCGGCCAGTCTTCTGATCAGCGTTGCCGCCGGCTTCAGGAGCCGGTAGAGGAACCGGTCTTGCTGCCCAGGGCCGACTTCAGCCTGTCCCGGGTCTCGTCATCAGGCTTGCGGTAGCGCTGCCACAGGTAGTAGCCGCCGCCACCGATCAGCGGGATGCCGATCACGATCGCGATGATCCAGGGCAGAGCCGAACCGCCATCGTCATCGCCGGAGGCCGGGGCCGCGGTGATGGTTGAATCATCATCCGGGCTGCCACTCCCCGCCTTGGGCTTCTCCTTGTCGGAGTCGGTGGCCGGGTTGAAGGTGCCGTTGCTGTACTTCTTCGCCGGCTTGTCGGTGCCGGTTTCGCCGCTGCTCACCGAACCCGAATCACCCCCGCCCGATGAATCGCCGCCGCTGCCGGTACCGGTGCTGCCGGAGTTGCCGTCATCACCACCGTTGTCCTGGCCGCTCTTGTTGTTGTTCCCGTTGTCGTTCTTGTTCGGGGTGGGTGGTGGCGGCTCCTCCGTATATACGTCGGTTGCCGAAGAAGCGAGTACCGTGCCCGGAGCGACGCCGAATGCCAGGACCATCAGCCCCAAGATCGATGCCGCAAGGCAGAGCAGGTGCCGCGCGGACACATGACGGGTCGTTCGGGCCTCCATACCAACGCAAGATAGCCGATCTGATCGCATTTCTTGTTCCTTTCGTGCTGCTGGCCGGGCTGGCCCTCGGGGGCGGCGGCTTCGACCTTTTCTCCCGTCACCTGGCGGGGGTTCTGGCCTGGGTCCTGGTCGCGGTCCTGCTGGTCGCACCTCTGCCCGAACCGACCCGCCCCGGGCGATCGTTCGCCCTCGTCGGGGGATTGATCCTTGGTCTGGCTGTGCTTTCAGCGATTTCCGCGATCTGGTCAAGTTCCGTCTCTCTGAGCCTGGCCGAGTTCGAGCGTGGCATCGCCTACCTCGGTTTCTTCACAGCCAGTTACCTCACGATGAGAACCCCGAAACAGCGCGAATGGTTCGCTCGGGGCATCGGAGCCGGTATCGCCTTCATCTGTCTGCTGGCGCTCGGTGACCGCCTGATCGAAGGTGGAGGCGGCGAGGAGTCGGTCGTGTTCAGCCGACTCAACTACCCGCTGGGATACTGGAACGCGGACGGAATCTTCTTCGGTGCCGGCGCCGCGTTGTTCGTCTGGTTCGCTTCGACAAGCTCCGGTCGGGCGGAGCGGGCCGGGTGGATGGCACTTTCGATTCTGGCCGCGACTGCCCTCTACCTGACCTACTCGCGGGGCGGCCTGGCGGTCGCCACGATCGCCCTCGTGCTGCTCTTCTTCCTCAGCTTCGACCGGTTGAAGGTGATCCTGGTCACCCTGGCTGGCATCGCAGCTTCCGTGCCGATCCTTTTCACCGTGGACGCTTACCCGAGCATTGCCGGCACCGGATTCGAGAGCCCCGGTGCGGGCGAGGTCCTGGTCGTGATCGCGGTCTCCGTGGCCAGCCTCGCGCTCGCGGTCGGGCTCCTCGAGGCAGCGCTCAAATTTGCCCGGACACGACCTGAAGCGACCCGGAAAGCGCTCGCGTTCTCCCGAGATCGCCGCGTGCTGCTCTCGGTCGCAGGGGTGATCCTCGCGACTATCCTCACCCTGGTCGTCGCCTTCGGCAGCAACGTCTGGGACCAGTTCGGGGAAAGCGACGTCCCCGCGCCCGACAACCCGCGGGAAAGGTTCACCGACCTCTCCGGTTCCTACCGCCTCGAGTTCGACGAGGTCGCGCTGGACACTTTCACCGATCATCCCCTGCTCGGGTCAGGAGCGGGCACCTACCGGTTCGAGTGGGCCCGCGAACGCGAGATCCCCGTCACCACCCAGGATGCGCACTCCTTCTATCTTGAAAGCCTCTCCGACCTGGGCCTGGCCGGTGGCCTTCTTACTTTCGGTTTCGCGCTCGCCCTGATCTGGCTCGGAGTTCTTGCCTGGCGTGGAGGCAGGGGGCGTGAAGGTCCGGTCGTCCTGGCGATCACCGTCGCCCTGCTCGTTTCTTTCGCCTTCGACTGGTTCTGGCGGCTCGGAGCCACTGCCGCGCTGCTGCTCCTTCTCGCTGCCTGGATCGCCAGTGACGAATCGGTCGAGACGTGGCGGCGGCGGGCCACCGCAGGTGGCGGCTTCAAGTTCGCCGGACTGCTCGCGGCATGGGTCTCAATCGTGATCCTGGCCGTACCGGCAATCGCCGACCGGTATGTGGAAGCAAGCGCAAACTCGGTTCTCGACGACCAGGTTGAGCGGGCAGCCGACCAGGCGCGGGAAGCGTCCCGGTTCGAACCCTGGAACCCGGAACCACACATGCAGCTTGCGGTGATCGCCGACAGTCGGGGCGAAACCGCGGAGGCGATCGCCGAGATCGACCGGGCGATCGAGCTGGAGCCGGAGAACTGGCAGGCCTGGACGATCCGTTTCCGCATCAACGTCGCCGCCGGCCGGGAGGCAGAAGCCCGGCGGGACTACGAAAAACTGGCCGAAATCAACCCGCTCTACTTCGACCGGATCTCCTTCGAGGAAGCCTGGGAGGGCTCTTCCTGATTATGGAAAGTGGCCGATTCGCTACTTTCTCACCTCGTTGATGTTCAAATAACTGAGCGCCACAAGGCACTTCAGGCATCTGCCCCTCGCCTCACCCTCGGAGAAAAGGACACCTTGCTCGCAATTCCCAACCGCGTACCGCTGCTCGCTTTTCTGCTGGTCAGCCTGATCGGATTCACGTCCGCAACGACCAGTGCAGAGGCGGCCCCCCGTGCCTTCAACACGGCGATCATCGACGGCGACGCCTTCGAGCACGGCTCCGAGGCCGCTTTCGACCACGCCGCCGACACGGGTGCCCGGTACATCAAGAACAACATGTACTGGAACTACATCCTCACGGACGGGGACGCGGCCGAACGACCCGGGACCGAGCTGCAGCCCTTTGACGCCACCGATCCAGGCAGCCCCTATTACCACTGGACGACCTTCGACCGCATCGTGCGGGAGGCCGATGCCCACGGCATGGAGGTGATCTACTCGGTGGTCGGCACCCCGCGCTGGGCCCGGATCGGGGCCTGCAAGGACACGGGCATCTGCTCGCCGAAGCCGGCCGACTACGCCGACTTTGCCACCGCCGCGGCCACCCGGTACAGCGGCACCTACGATCCGGGTAACGGCCAGGGTGTCCTGCCCCGGGTCCGGTTCTGGCAGGCCTGGGTCGAGCCGAACCTCGACCTCTTCTACGCGCCGGTCTTCAACAAGAACGGAACGCCGGCCGCGCCGTACACCTTCCGCAACATGCTCAACGCGTTTTATGACGCCGTCCACGCCGTGGACGACTCGAATTTCGTGATTGCCGGGGGACTGGCACCAAACGCCGTCAAGAACCGGGCGATCGCACCGCTCGCCTTCACCCGCATGGCCCTCTGCATGACCGGCAACTTCAAGAATCCGCGACCCAAGGCCGGCTGCAACTTCAAGGTCAAGGCCGACGCCTGGTCGGTCCACCCGTACACGACCGGATCACCGATCCACACTCCGTCGAAACCGGACAACATGAGCGTGATCGCGCTGCCTCGCCTCAACAAGCTGCTTGTTGCGGCCCGCAAGGCCAAACGGCTGACCAGCGTCTACGGAAACACCCAGCTCTGGGTGACCGAGTTCAGCTGGGACTCGAAACCGCCGGATCCGGGCGGAGTGCCCTCGGTCGAGCTGGCCCGCTGGGTTTCGCAGGCGATGTACCTGATGTACAAGGCGAACGTCCAGACCATGACCTGGTTCGGGCTCCGTGACCACGCCCGCCAGCCCGGCCAGAAGTGGAGCGAATCGTTCGATTCCGGGCTCTACCTGCGCGGCGAAACGGTCGCCGACGACAAGCCCAAGCTGGTTCTGCGCTCGTTCCGCCAGCCGTTCTACGCCGAGCTGACCCGGACCGGGTTCCGGTTCTGGGGCCGGACTGCGGACAGCAAACCCGCCACCGTCGACATCTTCGGTCGACGAAAGGGTGGCGGAGGCTTCAGCCGGGTGGCCACCGTCAAGGCGAACGCCAACGGACTCTTCGCCGGCTCCGTGAAGAAGCGGGGCTTCACCCTGCGTGGAGCCGCCTACGCCAAGCCCCGTGGCGCCAAGGCTTCGCTGGCCTTCGGACTCTGGAAGACGAAGGACCGCCGCCAGCCGCCCTTCGGCCGGCCGTAACCGGAAAAATGCGGAGGACCGGGGCCGCCCCCGGCGGGGGGGG
>JAEZIQ010000156.1 GCA_023436605.1 Actinomycetes bacterium
ACCAGGGACTGGTCGACGACGGAACCGAAGATGATGTTCGCGTTCGGGTCGGCTTCGGACTGGACCAGCTGGGCCGCCTCGTTGACCTCGAAGAGTCCGAGCTCTTCGGGGCCGGTGATGTTCAGCAGCATGCCGGTCGCGCCCTTGATCGATTCCTCGATCAGCGGCGAGGTGATCGCCGCCTTGGCGGCATCGATCGCCCGGTTCTCGCCCTGGCCGGCTCCGACACCCATCAGGGCCGATCCGGCGTCGCGCATGATCGTGCGCACGTCAGCGAAGTCGAGGTTGATCAGGCCGGGGATGGTGATCAGGTCGGTGATGCCCTGGACGCCCTGGCGCAGGATGTCGTCGGCCATCTTGAAGGCGTCGAGGACACTGGTCCGGCGTTCGACCGCCTGGAGCAGTTTCTCGTTCGGAACGATGATCAGGGTGTCGACGTGGTTACGCAGCTTCTCGATGCCTTCCATCGCCTGCTGCATCCGCTTCTTGCCCTCGAACTCGAAGGGCTTGGTCACGGCTCCGACCGTAAGTGCGCCGATCTCTTCCTTGGCGATCTCGGCGATCACGGGGGCGGAACCGGTTCCGGTACCGCCACCCTCGCCGGCGGTCACGAAGACCATGTCTGCGCCCTTGAGTGCTTCCTTGATCTCGTCGCGGGTTTCGGCTGCCGCACCGGCGCCGATCTCGGGACGACCGCCGGCACCGAGGCCGCGGGTCAGTTCCTGCCCGATCGAGATCTTGATGTCGGCATCACAGGCCTGCAGTGCCTGGGCATCGGTGTTCACCGCAATGAACTCGACGCCGCGTACTCCTGCGTCGACCATTCGGCTCACCGCGTTGGTTCCGCCGCCTCCGCAGCCGACGACCTTGATTACCGCCAGGTATGTGGTCTCCATCTTTCCGATCCAAATCTTTTGCTTGAGTTGAAGCCTCCGAAGGTCGCACTCTGGACAACCGCTTCAGGGTTGACGAGGGTGCCGGAACTCCGGAAATTGCGCTCAACGTAGGGCATTATTACGCATCTGTCAACGTGACGAATGCCATCCTGCATGGCCAAACTCTCAACCATTACTTGAGGGTCTTTCAAGGCTCAAGCTGTGATCGAGGGTTAGATCTGGCCTCCCCTTCAGACCGGGCAGAGGCAACCCCCATGCCACATCGCATGCGGCTTTGGGACCTACCCGACCTCAGCCCGTTTCGAGGACGCCCGACTCACCGGTAGCACCCGTTTCCGAGGACTCGTAAGTCGGAGCTTCGGCCCTGACTGCCGGCCGCCGGGGAACGGTCAGGTCGACATAACTGCTGGTGTCGAAGCTGGGGTCGGCGATCAGGGCCGATGCGGTTCGCCATTTCTGGTCGACCTCGGAGGGTTCACCAAAGAGCAGGGTCGGCCCGTTTTCGACCTCGACTTCGACTCCCTGCGGGGTCATTTTGCTGCCGACCACGAAGGACCGGATCGCCGGTGGCGCCGCCCCGAGGATCAGTGCCTGCTTGAGTGCCCGGCCGGTCAGGGACGTTGCCCCGGTTGCCCCCGTCGGCACTGTTTCGCTCGCCCCCGCTTTTGCCGGGTCTCCGTCCCCGATCAGGGGCAGGGAACCCTCCTCCCCGGCGGCCGGACCGAGCACGGTTCCGTCGGTGGCGATCAGCAGGGCATCCGACCCGTCGCCGTAGACCGATCCATCCTGGCGCATGGTCAGCGTGACCGTGGCGGAGTCGGGCAGGGAAGTCTCGATCCTGACATCGGCGACCCTGGGGTAACGGGACAGTTCCTCCTCAAGGACCTCGGGCTTGACGTGCAGGGTCGTCATATCGCTCATCGCGGTCCGCACCGCCTGGTCGATCTGACGGCCTTCCTCGTCCTTGACGCTGAGCCCGACGATCTCGAGGTGCTTGACTTCGACCAGCGAGGAGTCGCGCAGCCAGAACTGGTAGGTCGCCGCCAGCAGCAGGATCAGGATCAAGCCGAGAAAGGTGACCAGGCGAAGCCTGAAACTGCGGCG
This sequence comes from Actinomycetes bacterium, assembly GCA_023436605.1. Lineage (GTDB taxonomy): Bacteria > Actinomycetota > Thermoleophilia > Solirubrobacterales > 70-9 > 67-14. The sequence goes on from JAEZIQ010000156.1 coordinate 2,001, forward strand.
TTCACGCTTTCGGGCGAGCTCGGAAGTGCGCGACACCGGATTGCGGGACGTTTTCCCTTTGCGGCCCCGGGTCGCGCCTCCCCGACTTGAAGCGCCGGCACTCATGATTCCACCAGCCGGTCGGAGAGTCTGGTGATGTCTCCGGCGCCGATCGTGACGATGATCGTCCCCTCACCGGCCCGTGAACGCACGATTCGCTCGGCCGCATCGAGATCCGGCGCCCAGTAGGCCGGGCGGCCACCGGACCGGTCGGCTGTCGCGCGGAGCACATCGAGACCGCTGACCCCGGCCAGGGAACCAACCGGTTCCTCCCGTGCCGCGTAGACGTCCAGAACCACTGCTTCATCGGCCTTGGCGAGCGCCGCGCCGAACTGCTGGCTGAAGATCCGGGTTCGCGAGTAGAGGTGGGGCTGGAAAACGGCGACCAGGCGGTCGGGCTCGAACTCCCGCAGGGCGTTCAGCGCCGCTTCGACCTCGGTCGGATGGTGCGCGTAATCGTCGTAGACCCGGGCCCCGTCGCACTCCCCCTTGAACTCCTGGCGGCGCTTGACCCCGGTGAAACCTCTGAGCGCCCTGGCAGCATCGGACTCGTCGAATCCGGCCGCGACCAGGGCACCGATCGCCGCGCGGGCATTCAGCCGGTTGTGGGCGCCGGGCACGGAGAGATCCAGCTGATCCGGCCCCGGTCGGGTCAGGTCGAAAGGTGTCACCGATCGTTGGTCCGAGCCGAGACCCTCGGCAAGTGGTTCGTCCCCGGAGGGCAGGATCACCGCTTCCGCCTTGCTGGCGAAGGCGTGGAACGCCCCCCGGAGTTCGGCCAGGTTGTCCCAGCGGGCGTGATGGTCCATCTCGATGTTGGTGATCACCGCGATATCGGGATCGAGGGTGAGGAAACTGCCGTCGGATTCGTCGGCCTCGACCACGACCCAGTCGCCTTCACCCCAGCCGCTGTTTGCCGCCGCGCCATCCGGTCCGAAACCGGGCAGCTCGCCGCCGATGAAGAAGCTTGGTTGCTGGCCGAGTTCACGCAGGGCCCAGGCCAGCATGCCGGTCGTGGTCGTTTTGCCGTGGGTTCCCGCCACGGCAATCTGGCGTCGGGCGGCACAGAGTTCAGCCAGGAGATCGGAGCGGTGCTTGACCGTCTGGCCCCGCCCGCGCGCGGCCACCAGTTCGGGATTGTCCTCCGCGATCGCGGTCGAGACGATCACTTCCGAATCTTCGGGCAGGTTGGCCGGATCATGTCCGACCGTGACCGCCACCCCGGCTCTCCGCAGACGCTCCATATAGGTGGAGTCGGAACGGTCGCTGCCGGTGACGGAGGCGCCGAGCTGGTGGGCAGCCCAGGCCAGTCCGGACATCCCGGCTCCGCCGGTTCCGATCAGGTGGATCTTTCGCTCCGCCCAGCTCACCGTCGGCCTCCGACCAGTTCCATTACCTCGTCGGCGACATCAGAGGCGGCATTTGGCCGGGCGAGACTCTTCGAAGCCGCCGACATCGATTCCAGACGGGCCGGATCCCCGAAGATCGCGGTCACTTCAGCCAAGAGGCGGTCGGCGTCGAGGTCGGCGTCGGGCACGACCACGGCGGCACCTGCCTCGGCCATCCAGTTCGCGTTGGCGGTCTGGTGATCGCCGGTCGCGAAGGGATAGGGCACCAGGACGGCCGCTCGACCGA
>JAEZIQ010000022.1 GCA_023436605.1 Actinomycetes bacterium
GCTCTGGGAGCACCGACGCAGACCGACGCGATGCAGTCAAGCCCTAGAACCCGTACTGCTCCTTGAGTTCGGGATCCTTCTCGGCGCGCATCTCGGCGAGTTCGACCATCACCTTGCACTGTTTCCAGGTGGCGTCGTCCTGCATCTTGCCGTCGATCATGTGGACGCCGCGGCCGTCCGGGATCGCTTCGATCACCTTCTTGGCGAAGACGACCTCGTCAACCGGCGGCGAGAAGACCTTCTTCGCAACCGCGATCTGCGCGGGATGGAGCGACCAGGCACCGACGCAGCCGAGCAGGAAGGCCGAGCGGAACTGGGCCTCGCAGCCGTCGAGATCCTTGATGTCACCGAACGGGCCATAGAACGGAAGGATGTCGTTGGCGGTGCAGGCGTCGACCATGCGGGCAATCGAGTAGTGCCACGGATCCTGCTGGGCGCTGGCGCGAGCGGCCTCGGGGTTATCGGCATCCGGGTCCGAGAGGGAGAGGTAGCCGGGATGGCCACCCCCGACGCGGGTCGTCTTCATGCGACGCGACGCGGCGAGGTCGGCCGGACCGAAGCTCATACCCTGCATGCGCGGGCTGGCGGCGGCGATGTCCTCGACGTTGGTTACGCCCTGGGCGGTCTCGAGGATCGCGTGGATCAGGATCGGGCGCTCGACGTTGCCCTTGGCTTCGAGCTGGGCGAGCAGTTGGTCGACGTAGTGGATGTCCCACGGGCCTTCGACCTTGGGGACCATCACGACGTCGATCTTGTTGCCGACCTCGGTCACGAGCGTGGTCAGGTCGTCGAGGACCCAGGGGCTCTCGAGCGAGTTGATGCGGGTCCAGAGCGGGGTGCCACCGAGGTCGGCTTCACGGGCGACCTTAACCAGGCCAGCACGTGCGGCCTCCTTGTTGTCAACCGGGACCGCATCCTCGAGATTGCCGAGGAGAATGTCGGCCTGCTTGGCCATGTCCGGCACCTTGGCGGCCATCTTCTCGTTCGAGGCGTCGAAGAAGTGGATCATCCGGGAGGGGCCGAATGGGACCTCGGTGATCGGATCGGGGGCGCCGATCGCCTTGGGCTTGAAGAAGTTCCGGGGGTTACGCAAGGTTCTCCTTGAGGGTTGTTGAGAAGTGCTTTCGGAGTGGAGCAGGCGCGAAAAGTCAGTTGCAGCGCCACCTTGGAGCGTATCTGGAATCGTTTGGCCGGGCTCTCCCCGAGTCAGCGCTCCCGCGGAAGAAACGACGCCGGTCGGTAACGGTAAACTTTCGTACGCTGATGCCCGGGAGGTCGCGGCAAGTACAGATCGGGAAAGCCGTTCTGACTGACTGGGAGAGATCGAGAAGGGGGCACGTGAGTTTCTTGCGACGATTGTTGACGGTTGCCAGCGTGCTCATGCTGCTCGGTTGCGGATCGGCCCAGGGTTCTTATTTTGGTCCGGGTCCTGACCTTCCCCTGGGCCTTACAGGAGCGAATGTGGCTCCCCTTCCTGGTGGCCAGGTCCTGGTGGCTGGTGGATTCACCGGTTCAAACCGGCTTGCCACCGCTTTCTCTTTCGACCCCGATACTGGACAAACCTCGGCGACGGGCTCGATGAATACCACTCGCCAGTCCTCGGCCACCATCGTCCTGGCGGACGGCCGGATCCTGGTTGCAGGAGGGATAGATGACAACCTGAACCGGCTGGCATCGGCGGAGACCTACAGCCCGATGAGTGGAACCTTCTCACCGGTGGGGGCTATGGGCACCCCACGCCTAATCCCGGGAGTGGCTCCGCTTCCAGACGGGAAGATCCTGATCACTGGTGGACTCACCCCGACGAGTGCCACGGCGTCCGCGGAGATTTTTGACCCGCAAACCAACAGCTTCGCCCCGACCGGTTCGATGCTCGCCGCCCGCTACGGACACGCCTCATTTCCCCTGCCCGACGGCAGGGTCATGGTGGCCGGGGGACACACCTCCAGCGGGAGTGTCACCTCTCAGGTTGAGATCTACGACCCCGCGACGGGGTCCTTCAGTCCCGCGCCGGTTTCCCTTCCTGGGCCGCGCACCAGTGGCTACGTGGTGAGGTTGCCTGACGGTCGCACTCTGATCGGTGGTGGCAGCACGACAACTGCGAACCTGACGGCCTCCTCGGTTTATTTCGATCCGGTTCTCGGTGAGTTTGAGCAGGGCCCTAACCTGTCGGTAACTCGCGGTTATCCGACCGCTGCCGCGTTGCCCGACGGTCGGGCTGTGGTCATCGGAGGCCCGGCGGTCTACAACGGTCCGGGTCTCAACACGACCGAAATCCTCACGACCGAACCGGTCGCCTCCTTCTCCGGGGCCGAATTCGGCGACCAGCAGCTCGGTTCCTCGACCTCGCAACAGATCCGGGTCACGAATCTGGGATCCGAAAACCTCAGCTTCCGCGGTGGCGCTTCGATCGCAGGAGCGGACCAGGGAGATTTCTCCATCGAGAAGGACAATTGCGGAGGCAGGACCCTCGCTTTCCAAAGCAGCTGTGTCATTCAGGTTCGCTTCTCGCCTGGCGCGCTGGGAGCGAGAGCGGCCCAGCTGACCCTGCGGGCCAATACCGACCCAGTCTCCAACGTAACGGCCCTCCGCGGCACCGGGATCTCCCCGATTCGGGGAGCGACGGGCGCCACCGGTTCGACCGGCCTGCCAGGCGTTACGGGAGCGTCCGGAGTGAGTGGCGTCTCAGGGGCGACAGGCCAAACAGGAGCAGAGGGCCCCGTGGGTCCGACCGGGCCTCAGGGTCCGACCGGTGACACCGCCGCGCCCGCCAAACCGATCGTGAAACAGACGGTCAGGAAACGTCGACTTTCGCAGGGTCGAAAGTTCGTGGTGGCGCGTCTCGAATGCGCTTCGGCCTGCCGGGTTAATCGAGCCGAGGCTCTAGTGCGGGACGGGGTCGGCAAGGCCCTGAAAGTCCCCCTCAAGGTCACCAGGGCTCTGCCGGGGGGAGGCAAGATCCCGGCCAGGATCGAGTTGCCAAAACGGCTCGTCAACAGGCTGAAAGCGACCGGTCGGCGGTCACGGATCGCGTCCGTGATCGTGGTCACGGGTGAGGGCGGTCGGACAACCAAATCGATGGTCGTGATTGTGAGGGCGAAATGAACCGGATGAGAGCAGTCATCGGAGTTGCCGTCGCTTTGCTGGGTGGGGTCCTGTTCTGCACCCCGCCTGTCGCCGTCGCAGCGGGCTCCAGCGAGGTCGGGACGACGGCCACCCACCGGCTTTCCCCGGTGACAGCCGCGCTGCCAGACGGACGGTCCGTGACCGCCGGGAGAGACAACTCGGGCAAGGTCGCCGGTCCCTCGCCGTCGGTGGATGGTGGGAGCTTCGGGGCGGTCCCGGTCGGCGAGACCAGGTCAAGCCTCGTCGAGGTGACCAACCTCGGTGCCGAAGCTCTTGTTTTCCTGCCCGTTCCGCCCGCGATCGTTGGTGCCAACGCGGATGAGTTTGAGGTTCTGAGCAACGGATGTTCCGGGTCCTCGCTTGATTTCGAGGAATCCTGCGAACTGTGGATCGCCTTCAGCCCCGCGGCGGCAGGGGTCAGGACCGCGCACCTCTACTTCAAGTGGAACGCCCCGGCCCAGAACCTCGAACTGCGCGGGACGGGACATGTGCCTCAATCAGGAGCCACTGGCGCGACGGGAGCGACCGGAGCCACCGGCGCGACGGGAGAAACGGGAACGACCGGCGGCACCGGCGCGACCGGCGCGACCGGACCTTCCGGGCTGACCGGGGCTACGGGCCCGAAGGGCCCCCTCGGACCGGCTCCGGCAGCGTGGATTCCCCGTCTGCGCAAGCACTCCGGGCCGATTCGCATGTCGGGCAGGGGCCGACTCGCTTTGGCGACGCTCACCTGCCCCCGGGATGCCTGTCGCGTAACCCGGTTCAAGGCAGTCTTGGAGTTCGGAAAGCGCCGGGTAAAGCTGGCCGTCAGGTACCCGGGCAGGATCGACGCAGCTGAATCGAGCGAGCTTTCTGCCTTCGTTCCGAAACGCTGGCGATCGCAGGTGCGCAAGTCGAAACCGAGAGCCATGGTGGTTTTCGGGGTTACCGCAGAATCAGATTCGAGAGGGCGTCTGCAGCGTCCGCAGATGAAGGCGAGGGTGAAGTGAAGAAGCTTCTGACATCAGGTCTCACGTTTGTCCTCGCGATGCTTCTGGCCGGCGGTTCGGCCTCGGCGGCACCGACTTTCACCGACACCGGTTCCATGCCGCACGCCCTGCAGGGAGCGGCAACGGCGCCTCTGCCGGACGGCCGCATCCTGCTCGCCGGAGGTGACAACCTCAGTGCGCTTTTCCAGTCGACCTTCATCTTCGATCCGAAATCCGACACCTACTCGGCCGGCCCGAACATGCTTCAAGCCAGGTCGAACGCCACCGCCACGGTTCTGCCCGGGGGGCGGATCCTGATCGCGGGCGGAGCCACCCTGAGCTCGTTCCTCAACTCGGCCGAGATTTACGATCCCCGTACCAATTCTTTCTCGGCCACCGGCTCGCTGGTTGTCGAACGCACGGGTGCAGTATCGGCGCCGCTCCCCGACGGTCGAGTGATGATCTTTGGTGGCAGGAACTGGAATGGTGCGATCGGCTCAACCGAGATCTATGACCCCGTTGCCGGGACCTTCAGCGCTGGCACCCCGATGCCTTCAGGCCGGATGTACGCCGCGGCCGCGAGCCTGGCCGATGGCCGGCTCTTGATTGCGGGTGGCGAATCGGGAGGGCCCTCGTTGGACTCAACGCTCTTCTTTGACCCTGAGGACGACGCATACTCGGCGGGCCCATCGATGGTCACCGCCCGGCGAAACGGCGCGGCGGCAACTCTGCCGGACGGCAGGGTCCTCGTGGCCGGGGGTATCGGTAGCGGAGGATCCATCCTGAGTTCCGCCGAGATATTCGACCCCAAGACCAACTCTTTCTCCCCGACGACTGACCTGCCGGGTCCCCGGACTACGCCGGCGGTTCAATCCCTGATTGATGGCAGGGTTCTGGTCGCGGGCGGGCTTTTCCAATACGGGTCCAGCGGAGCCACCAACACATCTTTCGCCTTCAACACCGATCCCAAAGCGGGTGTCGTCGGCGGAGACCTCGGCCAGCAGGTGGTGGGATCCGAGACCGCTTCGACTCCGGTCACGGTGACGAACCTTGGTTCCGAGGTGCTGCAATTCAGTGGAGCAGCCGGGCTTGGAGGCGAGCATCCCGACGACTTCAGAATCGTCTCCGACCGTTGCTCGAATCGCGGTCTGGTTTCGGGTGGGAGCTGCCGAATCTGGGTTGAAGCGACCCCGGAAGAGGTCGGGACCCGGACCGCGAGCCTGGAACTCACCTCGAACTCGGTCGACCCGGCCCAGACGGAACTTGTGGTTGAGGGAATCCCCGACCCGACCGGTCCGACCGGTCCCACCGGACCAACTGGCGAGACCGGCCCAACCGGAACTTCCGGCGCGACCGGGGCGACTGGGGCGACGGGGGCCACCGGCGCGACCGGGGCGACCGGGCCGGAAGGGCCAAGGGGACTGAAGCCCGGCGTCAGCTTTTCCGCGCTCGCGCTGCCGGCCCGGGCAGGACAGTTTGCGGTGGCATCGGTCCGGTGCCCCGCAGCTTCGGCTGGCTGCTCGGTCTTCAGGTCAAGGGCCGCCTGGAAACAGGCGGGCAAAGTCCACGAGCTGAAGCTTCGCCTCCCGAAGCGGATCAAGGCCGGGGCGGTGGTCCGGGCAAGGATCGCCGTGCCGCCCTCGCTGGCTGGTCGGGCCAAGACCCTTAAAGCCGGCGGCCGCCTGGTCGTGGTGATCGGGGCCCGGTCGTATGAAGGCGGGAGCACGCTCGTGCGCCGGTTGATCCGCGTCCGTTAGCGCGGATCAACCTGATCACTGTGGAATAGCGCGTCCCACGGTAGTTCCCGATATTCTTCGTTGTCCCTTAGCCCGCTCTTTTCGCGGGTCTTTTTCCGCGCCAGTGCGCGCTTCAACTCTGTCTGCGCCACCAAACCCTACGAGGAGCCATGTCCAGCTATCAGGAGATCACCGAGGACCAGAAGGCCATCATCGAGATGGTGCATCAGTTCGTCGATGAGCAGATCATCCCCAACGCCGAGAAGTACGACCACGAAGACTCGTTCCCGGAGCCGATTGTCGAGCAGATGAAGGAACTGGGTCTCTTCGGCGTCACCATCGCCGAGGAGTACGGCGGCATGGGCCTCGACCTCTCGACCTACGAGCTGATCGTCGAGGAGCTCTCCCGCGGCTGGATCTCGATTTCCGGCGTGGTCAACACCCACTTCATCGGTGTCTACCTGCTGCAGCAGTTCGGCTCGGAAGAGCAGAAGCAGAAGTACCTGCCGAAGATGGCGACCGGCGAGATGCGCGCCGCTTTCTCTCTTTCCGAGCCTGAAGTCGGCTCCGACGTCCAGGGCATCAAGACCGGTGCCAAGAAGGACGGCGACCACTACGTGATCGACGGCCAGAAGATGTGGGTCACCAACGGCCTCGGCTCGAGCCTCGTCTTCCTGCTCGCCAAGACCGATCCGACCGCCGAAAAGGCCCACCAGGGCATGACCTGCTTCATCACCGAGAAGGAGCCGTGGGTCGAGAAGAACACCGGCGACTACGAGGGCCTGATCGTTCCCCCGAAGATCAAGAAGATGGGCTACAAGGGCGTCGAGTCCACCGAGCTCGTCTACGACGGCTACAAGTGCCCGGCCGAGAACATCCTCGGCGGCGAGGAAGCCGGCCTCAACAAGGGCTTCCCGCAGATGATGGACGCCCTCGAGGTCGGTCGTGTGAACGTTGCCGCCCGTGGCGTCGGCATCGCCCAGCGCGCCCTCGAGCTTGCCCTCCAGTACAGCCAGGAGCGCAAGACCTTCGGCAAGCCGATCGCCAACCACCAGGCGATCCAGTTCAAGCTGGCCGACATGGCCACCAAGCTCGAAGCCGCCCGTCTGGTCACCCGCAAGGCGGCCAACATGAAGGATGCCGGCATCCGCTCCGATCTCGAGGCCGGCATGGCGAAGCTGATCGCGTCCGAGACCGGCAAGGAGTGCGTCGAGGAATGCTTCCGCATCCACGGTGGCTACGGCTACTCGAAGGAATACGAGATCGAGCGCCTCTACCGCGACGCCCCTCTGCTGCTGATCGGCGAGGGCACTTCCGAGATCCAGCGCATGGTGATCGGCAAGAAGCTGCTCCAGCGGCACAAGATCTAAATCATCAACGGAAAGGGCTCTGGCTTGCCGCCGGGGCCCTTTCCATGTAAACACCCTTGCCTATGGCTTCCACAACGCAGATGATCGAGTCCGCCGTCACCCACCTCCAGGAGGAGGTGCCGGCCTTGAAGAAGCTGAAGCTCGTCTTCGGTCTCGACATTCGCGCCAAGGGAGACATGCAGACCTTCCGGGTTGAGGTTCCCGGACCAAAGGTGAGCAAGGGAAGAGGAGAGGACGAACGCTGCCGGATCGAGATCGACCGTCAGCAGTTCAACCAGCTGGCCGATGACAAGGCGACGATCGGTTCATTCCGGCGCGCCGCCGAGACCGGACACATTCGCTTCGAAGGAGACTCGAACGTGGCGAAACTGGTCATCCGGGTCATCGAAGCGCATGAACAGCGGGCCAAGCTGAAAAAAGTCCACTGAAATCCGATTCACCAACCAAGGAACCAAAGCCAACACCATGAGCGAAGAAAACAACGACTTCACCACCGACCAGCGCGTTCGCGAGGAAAGCGGCTCGCACCCGTACGGTCGCTACCTCGAAGAGTTCGAGGTGGGTGCTACCTACAAGCACATGCCCGCGAAGACGGTCACCGAGTACGACGACCATCTCTTCTGCCTGCTGACCATGAACCATCACCCGCTGCACATCAACGACGTTCACGCGAACGCCTCGCAGCAGGGCCAGAACGTGGTCGTGGGTCCGCTGGTCTACTCGCTCGCCGTCGGCATGTCGGTTTCCGACTTCTCCGGCAAGGCGATCGCCAACCTGGCCACCGACGAACTCGCCCACCCGGCCCCCGTCTTCCACGGTGACACGCTCTTCTGCGAGTCCGAGGTTCTCGAGGTCCGCGAGTCGAAGAGCAAGCTGGACCGCGGTCTGGTCAAGGTCCACACCCGTGTCTTCAACCAGGACGGCACTCTCGTCTGCCATTTCAAGCGCACCGCGCTGATCCCGCGCAAGGTCCACGGCACCCCGTCGGAGACCGGCGACGTCGACTGATATCGGGCAAAGCGCTCAGAACGCACCTGCCGGCGCCTGGCTGCGTCGGACGCTCGACGGCTCGGGAACGCACCAAAGTGCGCCCCCTTCACCGCCTTCGCTTGCCTCCTTGCCAGCCACCGGCAGGAGCGCCCTGAGCACTACCCGCTGAAGTCTGAAAAAGGGCCGCCTTTGTTGGGCGGCCCTTTCTCGTGCAGGGAGTCGAACGGGCGGTTTTGGGTCATAACGACCAACAATTGCCAGCTCGTTTCGCAGGGTAACCTTGGTCTATGGATTTCAGGAAACTTGGTCAGCAGGTCGGGCAGCTCAAGAAGCAGGCGGAGGAGAAGCTGGGGGACCGCGCCGAACCGGAGAACCTGAAGCGTGACGCCAAGGACCTGCGCGAGATCCTCGCCGGCGACGGTTCACTGGCCGAAAAGGCAAAACAGGCCAAAGCCGAAGTAATCGACCGCGACAAGCAGCCCGAATCGAAGGAACAGGCCGACCCGGGGAACGACCCCGGCAGGCAGGCTCAACCGGACGAGAAGTGAGCTGGGTTCAAATGACCGGTGTCATAGCCCGGTGATTTGAACGGAGTGCCCCTGAAGGCGGGGCGAAGGTCGCCGACCACTTGCTAATGGGTGTCGCCTGAGGCGTGGGCGGGGGGACGGGACTCTTCGGCCAGCGAAGTGATCTCGATCGTGCCCCGGGCGGCGTTGGTGAGGACCTCTGAGGCTTCCTCGGGGTTGCGGGCGTAGAGCTCGACAAGGAGGTGGACCGAGATCTGGTCGTCGTGGTGTTTGTGGAAGCGGACGTGGGTGAAGAACTCCCGGGTGCCGGCGTCGCCGAAGGCGCCGTAGGTCAGCGATTCGACCGCTTCCGGCCCGGCACAGGCTTCGACCTGGTTGGCGTCGACGGTGACCGTGCAGGAGGCGACCCAGGGGGTGCCGGCGACCATACGCTCCCAACGGTCCTCGATCGGCACCACGCGGTCCCGGTCGAAGGTCAGGTGCGGCTGGTCATGCATGCAGTCCAGGCACTGGACCACCGACTCCTGGATCTCGTCATCGCCCTCGCTCGGGATGCCGGTGTCGGGATCGATCGGGCGGATCGCGTCGTAGTGGACCTGAACCTCGAGGTTCCGGGACCAGCAGCGATAACACCTGAGCCAGGAAGAGATGCGCGATTCCATGACTGTAGTTTTACCCGGCCGCCACCACGGGGGCGGCGACCGGGTTCAAATCACTGTCCGTTGCCGGACTTGTTGCCCGACTTGGCGGACTTGGCCTGCTCGTTGATCGCGTCGATGATCGCCTCAGCGGACTGGGTGTCATCGAGCGGGGTCAGGCTGCCGTCAGCCTCGCGGAAGGCGAAGGACGGGGTGCCGGTGAAGCCGTTGTCCGTGGCGTCGCCATCGATCCGGTCGAGCTCGGTCTGGGCGGCCTCGGACTCACGATCCTCGTTCCACTTGTCGATGTCGGGAATCCCGGCCTTCTCGGCGATGTCGGTGAGGAAATCGTCGGTCACGTAACCGGAGTTCTCGACGCCCTGGTTGGCGTAGAAAGCCTCGAGGAAGCTCCACATCTTGTCCTGCTGGCCGGCTGCGATCGCGGCCTTGGCGGCGAGCAGGGAGTCGGGACCGAGAATGGCCCAGTTCTCGAACTCGAAGTTGGCGGTGCCGTCCTTGACCGGACCACTAATGATCTCGGGCAGGATTTCGTCGGCGTACTGCTTGCAGATCGGGCACTGGAGGTCACCGAACTCGACCAGGGTGACCGGGGCATCGGCGTCACCGAGCAGGTTGCCCTTCTGGGTCAGGCCGGCGAGCTGCTTCTGGCCGTTGTCACCGTCGTCGCCGCCGCTGCCGCCACCAGAGCTGGCGACGATGATTGCGATGACCACTCCGACCACGACCAGAAA
>JAEZIQ010000032.1 GCA_023436605.1 Actinomycetes bacterium
CCGGAAAAGCGACCGGATCTGCGGGTAGGTTCTGCCCCTCAGGCACCTAAGAAGGGGAGTTAAATTGTTGGAATCGGGATGGTTGAAGGCAGTTCCGGCTGCTCTGGGGGCACTTCTGATCGGGCTATTCGGTTTGGCGCCGTCTGCCTCGGCCGCCGACACGCTGTTCTGGACGGACCTCGACAGCGGCAAGATCATGAAGATGCCGCTCGACGGCAGCTCTCCCGGCGTGGCACTCGACACGACGCCGGCACAGGTCATTCCCGATGAGCAGTACAACCAACCGGGCTCGCTCGACTACGACCCCGACACCGGTCGTCTCTACTGGCCGAACGCGGGCGACACGGGCAACATCTCCTGGGCGGCCGCGGACGGTTCCGGGGGTGCCGTGCTCGCAAACGTCACGCCTCCGGTCCAGCCTCCCCTCGGACTTTCTCTCGACAGCGGCACCGACACGCTGTACCTGCTCGGCGGAAATGGGCAGAGCATCGCCACGATGAGTCTGGACGGCACCCAGGGAACCTGGGCACTCAACGACGATGACTTCCGAAGCGGTCCCCTGGTTGATGCCCAGGGAGGAACGCTCTGGGTCGGTGGGCCGGAATGGGTCAGCTGGGGCAACCTGGACGGCAGCGGTTCACTTGACACCTACATGCCGTCCTCGTTCATGGGCGGAGGCTTCTCGGTCGACCGTGACGCGGATCGCCTTTACGGAACCTGGTATCCGGGACCCGGTGAGGGCACGGAGCTCGCCTGGATGGCGACCGATGCGAGTGCCGATGGATCGCTCCAGCCGACCGCGGTCGACGTGATCGGCGCCTCCTCGACCGCGATCGACCACGATACGGGCGAGATCTACTGGACCAACGCCATTCCTTATGGCGAGCTCGAGGACACCCGCGGCATTTTCAAGGTGTCGCTCGGCGGCGGCGCCGGCTCCCAGGTCGGCAGCGAGCAAATCGGCGGCCGAAGCGGTGGCCTGATCATTCTCAAGACGCCGCAGGCAACCAGCGACCCGGTCCTGACCGGCGAAACCGAACTCGGCTCGGAGTTGACCTGCGGCGATGTGAGCTGGGCCGGTGACCGGCCCGAGGCCCACTACTTCCGCAGCCCGACCGACCGTTCGATCTCCTGGACCCGGGACGGCCAGCCGCTCCTGGGCGCCGAGGCCGAGACGATCACGGCTGAAGTGGCCGGCACCTACCGCTGCCAGCGGAACGGAGAGAACGCGGCTGGCAACGCGTCGGCCGAAAGTAACCCGATCGTTGTTACCGGACCCGAGCCGCCGATCTGCCCGACCATCAAGCTGTCGGTCGAGGTCTCGAAGTTCTCGCCGCCAAAGCCGTTCGGCAACGTGAACGCCCCGGGCGTCAGGGTCACCCTCCGGTCCGGCCAGAGCCTGGTGGTCAGCCTGAAGCCGAAGATCACTTTCAAGGGCAAGGAAGGCAGCCGGGTCGGTCAGCTCCGGAAGCACGAGATCCGGGTAAACGGCCGCAAGCGTCTCCGGTTCCTGCTGCCGGGCGTCTTGACCAAGGCGATTGCGAAGGAGAGGGGTGAGGTCCGCTTCGCTCCGGTCACTTTTGCCGCTCGCGCCACGATCTGGCAGCCGGGCAACAAGAAGTGCGCCCAGAAACAGGACCTGAAGCTCAGGACCAAGGTCAAGTACGTCTCGAAGAAACCTGGCATTGGCCTGAGGAGACGCTGAGCCGAGCCGGCAGGGTGGCAGCCACCCTGCCGGTGAACACCGTTCACGGGTCGGGGGGTCCGGACCGTCATTATTGAGGTGTGAACCACTCAGAAACCCGCCGCACCAAAATCGTCGCAACCGTCGGACCCGCTTCGTGGGATCCCCCCGTACTGGAGCAGATGATCGTGGCGGGCGTAGACGTGTTTCGTCTCAATTTCTCCCACGGAGATGCCGCGACACACCTGCGGGTGATCAGGGATATCCGCGCGATCTCCGAGCGGATCGACATGGAGGTGGGAATCCTCGGTGACCTGCCCGGGCCGAAGCTGCGGGTCGGCGACTACCCGCAGGGAGTGGTCGACATCGTCCACGGCACCACGGTCACGATCACGCCTGAGAAAGTTGACGGCACCGCCACCCTGATCCCGGTCGACTGGCCGGAGCTCTGCGAGGCGCTGAACGTGAACGACACGGTGTACCTGGCCGATGGCTCGATTCGGCTGCGGGTCACCGGCAATGACGGCAGCATCGTCGAAGCCGAAGTCGAAGTCGGCGGTCCGCTCTCCTCCCACAAGGGCATGAACCTGCCCGGGGTCGAGTCCGGGCTCGATTCGGTCTCCGAGGATGACCTTCGCTGGGTCGAGTTCGCGGTGGCCAATCAGCTTGACTTCATCGCGGTTTCCTTCGTGCGCAAGGCCGAAGATCTCGATCCGGTACTGGAGAAGCTGGCCGAACTGAAGTCGCAAATCCCGATCATCGCCAAGATCGAAAAGCCGCAGGCCGCCGATGCGGTCGAGGACATCGTCGACAAGGCGACCGGCGGCATCATGGTCGCCCGCGGTGACCTTGGCATCGAGGTCCCCCTCTCCAAGGTCCCGGTCCTGCAGAAGAGCCTGATCCGCGCGGCCGGCCGTGCCTCCAAGACGGTAATCACCGCGACCCAGATGCTGGCCTCGATGGTCTCGGCCAAACGGCCGACCCGGGCGGAGGTGACCGACGTCGCCACCGCGATCTACGACGGCACCGACGCGATCATGCTCTCCGAGGAGACCGCGGTCGGTGATTTCCCGGTCGAGGCGGTCAAGGTCATGGACCAGATTGCGCGTGGTACCGAAACCGACCTGCCCTATTGGGACTGGGTTCTCAACCGGGTGCCGCAGGACGATCAGGATGTCTCTGACGCGGTTACCCAGTCGGCGGTGATCTCGTCATACCGGCTCAACCTCAAAGCGATCGTGGTCCCGACCGCTTCCGGCCGGACGGCCCGGGTCGTCGCGGCCCACCGGCCCCGCGTCCCGGTGCTTGCGGTCACCCACAGCCTGCGGACGCAGCGTCAGCTCAAGCTCGCTTTTGGAGTGAGGCCGGTCGTCAACGACCAGACCACCGAGATTCGCAACCTGCTCTACGAA
>JAEZIQ010000065.1 GCA_023436605.1 Actinomycetes bacterium
CCCGCATCTCGCGGGCTCCATCCGGCCCGAACCCGCGCGACACCACCCCTCGCGAGATTCCAGTCTTGGCACATAAAGTGCAAAACTCGCATCTCACTGATCGAGCTCCGGAAAGAAATTCAGTGAGATTGTGGGTACGTGAGCTGCCGTTTCCCGGCGTCGACGAAGCCAGGCGTGCATAGGGGCCCGAGACGGGCCGCCCGGACTAAGCCGACTTTTCGACTTTGTTGGCCTTGAGGCAGCGTGTGCAGACGAGGACGCGCTTCTTGGCGCCGCCTTCGAGGATTCGGACTTTCTGGAGGTTCGGATCGAAGCGGCGCCGAGTGGCGACCATCGAGTGACTCCGGGAGTTGCCGAAGCCGGGACCCTTACCGCAGTTGTGACATACACGAGCCATTGGACGGAGCATCCTAACCGATCCGGAGGGTCGACGGCTTCGTGGTCAGCCGTCCCCCCGGATCCGGCATGTTCAGGACGAAAGTTCCCTTCGGATCTCGTTCATGCGGAGCACCGCACGGGCCGCGTTGGCACCCGAGTCGCGCTTTCCGCCCCCTCCGGCCCGGGCCAGGGCCTGGTCCATGTTGTCGACGGTTAGCACGCCGAACCCGCAGGGAACGCCGGTTTCAAGCTGGACGTTCTGGATTCCCCGGGCGGCCTCGTTGCAGACGAAGTCGTAGTGGTCGGTTTCGCCGCGGATCACGGCACCGAGGCAGGCCACGCCGTCGTAGGCACCGGACCGGGCGGCGTAGCTTGCGGCCAGAGGCAGCTCGAAGGCTCCGGGGACCTCGAAGACGTCGATGGCGTGCTCGCCGATCCCGTCCTTGGCGAACTCTTCCTTGGCCCCGCCGACCAGACGGTCTGCGAGGTCACCGTAGAAGTTGCCGACGGCGATGGCGAACCTTCCCGTGAACTCGGGCTCAGGCATTCTTGCTCTTCTCGGAGTCGTGGATCTGCTCGTCGAGAATCATTTCCTCGTCGAGGGCGAGCCCCTGGTGATGGAGGATGTGCCCCATCTTGTCGCGCTTGGTCCTGAGGTAGGCCTCGTTGTGCATGTTCGGCGGGGCCTCGATCTTGATCTGCTCGGTCACTTCGAGGCCGTGGCCTTCGAGACCGATGATCTTCTTCGGGTTGTTGGTCAGGATCTTGATCTGGCGCAGACCGAGATCACGGAGGATCTGGGCGCCGATCCCGTAATCGCGCAGGTCAGCCGGCAGGCCGAGCTTGAGGTTGGCGTCAACCGTGTCGAGCCCTTCCTCCTGGAGCTTGTAGGCGCGAAGCTTGTTGAGCAGGCCGATGCCCCGGCCTTCCTGCGAGAGGTAGAGCAGAACGCCCCGGCCCTCTTCCTCGATCATCGCCATCGCGGCGGCGAGCTGGTCACCGCAGTCGCAGCGCATCGAGTGGAAGACGTCACCGGTCAGGCATTCCGAATGGACCCGGACAAGCACCGGCTCGCCCGTGTCGACCTCGCCCTTGACCATCGCGACGTGATGTTTGTCGTCAACCAGGGAGCGGAAGCCGACTGCGCGGAAATCACCGAAGCTGGTCGGCAGCGCGGTCGCGACTACCCGTTCGACCAGTTTTTCGTTTTCGCGCCGGTAGGCGATCAGATCGGCGATCGTGACCATCATGAGGTCGTGCTTTTCGGCGTACTCGACGAGATCGTCGATCCGGGCCATGGTGCCGTCCTCGTTCATGATCTCGCAGATCACCCCGGCCGGGGAAACGCCGGCGAGCCGGGCGAGGTCGACGGCGGCCTCGGTGTGGCCGGTCCGTTCGAGCACGCCGCCGTCCTTGGCCTTCAGCGGGAAGACGTGACCGGGCACGACGATGTCGCGCGGCGTGGCCTGGGGGTCGATCGCAACCTGGATCGTGTGGGCCCGGTCGTGGGCCGAGATGCCGGTGGAGACACCCTCGGCGGCCTCGATCGAAACCGTGAAAGCGGTTTCCAGCGGCGCTTCGTTCTTGGCGGTCATCAGCCGCAACCCAAGCTGGTCACAGCGCTGGGCGGTGAGCGAAAGGCAGATCAGGCCGCGACCTTCCTTGGCCATGAAGTTGATCGCTTCGGGGGTGGCGAACTGGGCGGCCATCACGAGGTCGCCCTCGTTCTCGCGGTCCTCGTCGTCGGTGACGATGATCATCCGGCCGGCCCGGATTTCCTCCAGGGCCTGCTCGATCGTCGCGAACGGGGTTTCTTCGGCTGCGGTCACGCTGCCGCGCTCTTCATCGGATGCCATGGTCCCTTCAGACTCACTTTCGTTTTCTCACTGGCCCGTGTGGCTTTCGGACCCTCGAACGTATGGTGACACCATGCGCTCGACGTATTTGGCGATTACGTCACACTCGATGTTGACGGTTGCTCCGGTTTCGAGCGTTCCGAGGGTGGTTCGTTCCCTGGTTTCGGGAATCAGCGCGACTTCGGCCCAGTCCTCGCCGCAGTCGGCAACTGTCAGGCTCACGCCCTCGATCGTGATCGATCCTTGCGGGATCACGTACCGCGACATGCCTTCCGGCAGCGAGATCCGCAGCCTGAGCGAGAAACCGTCCTGCTCGAAACCGGTCACCTCGGCGGTGCCGTCGACGTGACCCTGAACGATGTGTCCGCCCAGTCGCTGGTCGGCCCTCAGCGCCAGTTCCAGATTCACGAAGATTCCCGCCTCGAGGTCACCCAGCGAAGTCAGGTCGAGGGTCTGCTGCATCGCGTCTGCGGTGAAGCCGAAGTCATCGACCGTGGTTGCGGTCAGGCAGCAGCCATTGACCGCGATCGAATCGCCGAGCGCGATATCGCGGGCCAGCTTTGTGATCAACCGGATGCGGGCCCCTTCGGGACCGACCTCGATCGACTCGACCTGCCCGAGGTCCTGCACCAGTCCGGAGAACATCACCAGTTCCTGATCGTTGAAGACATGAGTACATCTTGACCGACTCGACTCACCCGCAGCCTCGGCACCCGGGTCGCCGACTCCATCAGATCCGGACCCTGGCCCTCGGTGGCGGAACGTCCGCCTCCGAGAATCACCGGGGCGATGAAGATCTCGGCCCGGTCTACCTCTCCTGCGGTCACCGCCGCCCCCGCCAGTCCGGGGCCACCTTCGAGCAGGACCGAACCGATCTCCCGCGCACCGAGCGCTTCCATCGCCGATCCGAACCTGGCTTCCGGCGAGTCGCCGGAAACCGGGATCAGTTCCGCCCCGGCCGCCTCGAGCGCCCTGGCCCGGTCCCGGTCGGGATCGGAGCCGGTGATGATCAGGACCGGCGCCTCGGTCACGTCCTCGAACAGTGCCGCCTCCGGTCCGGTGACCAGTTTCGAATCGAAGATCACCCTCGCCGGCTGGCGGACCGGGTCACCGTCGGTGTCCCGCGCCGTAAGCCTGGGATCGTCGGCCAGCTGGGTGCCGGAACCGACTGCGACCGCATCCATCTCGGCCCGCCAGCGGTGAACCAGGGCGCGACTTTCCTCGCCCGAGATCCATTTCGAGTCACCCGTTCGGGTGGCTACCTTGCCGTCGAGGCTCATTGCCATCTTCAGGGTGACCAGGGGTTTGCCGGTGATCGCCCGCTTGCGGAAGTCCTGAATCAGGTCCAGAGAGCCGTCGGCGGGCGGTCCCTCGGCCCAGCGCACCCTGATTCCCGCCGCTTCCAGGCGGGACGGGCCGACCCCACGGGTCTTTTCGGTCGGGTCCTCGGCTCCGATCACCACTTCGGCAATCCCGGCCTCGATCAGGCCGTCGGCACAGGGCGGCTGGCTGCCGGAATGGGCGCAGGGTTCGAGCGTGACGTAGATCGTCGCCCCGGCGGGATCGTTTCCGCGCCGCTCGGCGTCGGCCAGCGCCTCGCGTTCGGCGTGGAGTTCACCGCGCTTGCGGTGCCACCCCTCGCCGATGATCCGGCCGTCCTTGACCAGCACCGCGCCGACCGCGGGATTGGGCGATGTCCAGCCCAGCCCGTAGCCGGCCAGTTGGATGGCCCTTTGCCAGAACTCGGCCTCGGAGGTTGGTTGCCCGGCGCTCATGGGACAATCTTGACGGCTTATGAAGGTAATCATCCAGATCCCCTGCCTGAACGAGGAGCAGACGCTCCCTGCGACGCTTGACGACCTGCCCCGCCAGATCGACGGCGTGGACGAAATCGAGACCCTGATCATCGACGACGGTTCGACCGACCGGACCGTCGAAGTCGCTCAGCAGTGGGGAGTCGACCACATCGTCAAGCTGCCCAACAACCGGGGGCTGGCGACCGGTTTCCAGGCCGGTCTCGACGCCTGTCTCAAGCTGGGCGCCGACATCATCGTCAACACGGACGCCGACAATCAGTACTCCGGCAGCGACATTCCGAAGCTTGTGAATCCGATCCTTGCCGGCGAAGCCGAGATGGTGGTGGGCGACCGTGAGGTAACCGGAATCGATCATTTCTCGCCGGCCAAGAAGTCGCTGCAGAAGTTCGGCAGCTGGGTCGTCCGTCAGCTTTCCGACACCGAGGTGACCGACGCCACTTCCGGTTTCCGCGCCTACAACCGGGAGGCCGCGCTGCAGCTGCTGGTCGTCGACAACTTCACCTACACCCTCGAAAGCCTGATCCAGGCGGGCAAGGGCAGTGTCGCGGTCGGCGAAGTCAAGATCGCGACCAATCCGAAGACCCGGGAGTCGCGGCTCTTCGGGTCGACCGGCAGCTACGTGCGGCGAAACGGCCTGGCGATCCTCCGGATCTACACCCGCTACGAGCCGCTCAAGGTCTTCTCCCTGCTCGGTCTGATCGCGGCAGTCGCCGCCTTCGCCGCCTGGCTTCCGTTCCTGGTCGACTGGATCTTCCACGGCGATCGCGACGGCCACCTGCAGTCCCTGCTGCTTGGCGCGATGCTGTTCATCATCTCGATCCAGCTATTCGCGCTGGGCATCATCGGCGACCTGCTGGCCGGGCAGCGGGTCATGACCCAGCGGGTATATGAGAGGGTGCGCCGGATCGAACTCGAGCTCGACGTCGAGCCGAGCCACCGTCTCGATCCGCCCCGCGATCGCAGCGTCGTCTGAACTCCGTCTCGTCTGGCCCTTTGAGCGAAATTCCCGAAAAGACCGAATCACGCACCCGTGCCTACGGGCGCACCGCCGGCTTTCTCACGATCGGCGTCGGCCTGACCGGGATCTTCACCTACGCCTACTTCCTGATCGCCTCGCATGATTTGAGCAAGGCCGACTACGGCGAGATCACGGTGCTCTGGTCGGCGGTCTTCATCACCGTTTCGACCCTGTATCGCCCGGTCGACCAGCTGCTTTCCCGCAGCATCTCCGAGCACATCGAACGGGGTGACACCGACGTCGGCCCGGTCCGCGTCGCGGCGAAAATCCAGACCTGTCTCGCCCTCGTCTTCGCGGTCCTCGCCCTGATATTCAAAGGCCCGCTCCAGAACGGTTTGCTGGAAGGAAACGAGACGCTTTACTGGGTCTTTTTCTCCTCGGTCCTCTTCTACGCAGCGAGCTACTACGCACGGGGCTATCTGGCCGGCCACCAGCAGTTCGGCCTCTTCACCACGCTGATCCTCTCGGAGTCCGTCTTTCGCACCCTGTTCGCGCTGCTGGTCGCCTTCGGCCTGCTTTCCGGCCAGTCCTGGGTCGCGGTGGGCATTGTCGCCGCTCCCCTGCTCAGCCTGCTTGTCGTGCCCTCGGCGATCCACCGGCGAAGCCGCCGCGAGGCCGAGGAACGGGCCCGGGTCGCCGAAGCCAGGGGCAGCCAGGGAGAGGATGTCGAGGAAGAGGAGAGGGAGGCACGGGAGGAGTTTTCGCTTTCGCGCGGCGCCGGCTTCGTCGGCTCGGTCTTCCTGATCATGTTCTCCGAACAGGTCTTCCTCAACGCCGGTCCGCTGGTCGTCAGCAGCGTTTCCGGCGCTGCCGCCGCCGGCTTCATCTTCAACGTGCTGATGATCGCCCGCGCCCCGCTGCAGCTCTTCCAGGCTGTTTCAACCTCGATCCTCCCCCACCTGACCGCGCTCCACCACAGCAAGGAAGCGGATTCCGAGCAGCAGTTTCACCACTCGGTCCGGATGGTCCTGCTCGGACTGACCGCTTTTACCGCGGTGACCGCGCTGGCCGTGATCATCGCCGGCCCGAAGCTGATGCAGATCGCCTTCTCGGACAAGTTCACCTACGACCGGCTCGGGCTGCTGCTGGTCACCGCCGGCATGGGCCTCTACCTCGCCGCGGTCACCGTGAACCAGGCCTGCCTCGCCCAGGGACAGGCCCGGCGCGCTTCGATCCGCTGGATCTCCTGTGCCGGGTTCTTCCTCGTCTGGACCCTGCTGCCCTTCATCGGCGACGCGAACCTCAGGGTCGAGATCGGCTTCGCCCTGACCGCACTGATCCTGCTCGTCTCGCTCTACGTGATCTACCTCAGACCGAAGGGCATCGAGGAGGACATCCCCCTCGAAGGTTCATCCGAAGCGATCGAAGCCCGCCTCGCCGGCCTCGAAGACACCGCCCCCTGACCGACCCTCTAGCGTTAAGCCGGGGTTGGGCCCCGTGAGGTTGAAGAACGCGCCATATATCGCTCCAACCTTCAACCTCACCGCGACGAAGCGGGGTTAGATGCTGGATTCGGCGGCGGTGTGGATGTCCCTGTAAGCCTGGGCAGGGTCGTCGGAACCGAAGATCGCCGAACCGGCGACCATCAAGGTCGCTCCGGCCGCCGCCATCGGGCCGGCCGTCTTCGTACCGATGCCGCCGTCGACCTCGATCAGGACATCGTCACCGACCAGATCCCGCATGCGCCGGACCTTGTCGGGCGAAGTTTCGATGAAGGGCTGGCCGCCCCAGCCCGGGTTGACGGTCATGACGAGGATTTCGTCGACCATCCCGCCGAGCTCGGAAACGGCTTCAACCGGAGTGCCGGGGTTGATCGCGACGCCGGCCAGGCAGCCCAGTTCGCGAATTGCGTGACAGCAGCGATGGGCGTGCGGGGTCGCTTCTTCGTGGAAGATGATCGAGTCCGCCCCGGCCTTTGCGAAATCCTCGAACTGGCGGTCCGGGTTCTCGATCATCAAGTGGACATCAATCACCCCGCCGGCCTCGTGGACCTGGTCGGCGATCCCGGAAAGAACGAGCGGCCCAATCGTGATCGGGGGGACGAACTGGCCGTCCATCACGTCGAAGTGGATGACCCGTGCGCCGGCGTCCATGACCTCGGCGATCTGGGCGCCCAGGATGCCGAAATCGGCGGAAAGGATCGAAGGGGCAATGCGAATGCCCTGGAAAGCTTCGGGCACGGGTGTTTCGGCGGTGCGGGGCTGGTCGGTCATCGGGTTCCTGGTCGGGGTTCAGATCGGTTGGAGCATCGAAGAGCCGCAACTCTGGCAGCTCATGTCTTCAGCGG
>JAEZIQ010000092.1 GCA_023436605.1 Actinomycetes bacterium
CATTCCAGGGCCTGAGCACGGCGGCGACCACGGCCGCGGTGAACACGGGAATCAGGAATCCGAGCAGGCCCGGCGTGTACTCGGCTCCGACCATCACCGGGGCGAGCAGGGACGCTCCGAGGATGCTCGTCGCGACTACTTCGCTTCGCCACCAGAAGCCGATCCCGAGTCCGGCCAGGCCGATCAGGCCGGAAAGCACAAGGGCGGCAACCGGATCGATCAGGTCGTAGAGCCGGGTTGCCGCGACCAGAGCAATGAACATCCCGGCGAACCCGATGACGACCAGCGCTTCAGCCGGGGTCGCCAGCTTCCTGACTTCCCGGAGGTAGATGCCGGCGCCGGCCAGGATCGCCGCGAAGACCGCCGCACCCAGCACTCGGACCTCTTCGCTGATCCAGCCGTTCGAGATGCCGTAGGAAACGAGGAAGATCAGCCCGGCAAGGACCGCGATCGCTCCCGCAATTGCGAGGTTTCTGGGGCTGAGGACATCCTCGAGGGTGAGGTTGCGGGGCTCCCGAACCGCATGTGAAGTCCTCGGTTGCCGTGGTCCCGGGGCCGGGGCCGCGACCGCCGGGCGAGGAGGTGCCTGCCGGGCGAGAGGCGCCGGGCTCGGGCGTTGCCGGCCTCTCATCTCGGCGAGTTCCCTCTCGAGTTCGAGCACCCTGTCTTCGAGATTCTCAATCCGCGTCTCGTTCATGCCCCCACTTACGCGGGCCCCGCCGATCAGTTACATGAGCGTTTCGTGAAAATCTTGAGCGACTCTTGAGGACGCCCGCGAAACCTGATCAGAAAGCGAAACGGACCTGGCCGCCGCGCTTGGGCGATGAGGTGATGAAGCGTGAAATCGTCGGTTCTTCCGGGCCGACGGGAAGCAGAATGCCGGCCCGGGCGACCGCCCGCATCACGATTTCCATCTCGGCCATCGCGAACTGCATGCCAATGCAGCGGCGCACTCCGCCACCGAACGGAAACCAGGTGTAGGTGCCGGGCTTGACTCCATCCCAGCGGTCCGGCTTGAAGGCGAGCGGATCCGGATAGATGTCCTCGCGGCGGTGGACCAGGTAGATGCTCGGGGCGAGCATGTCACCAGGTTGGAATTCGTAGCCGCCGATCTCGATCGGTTCCTGAACCCGTCGGAGCACGAAGTCGAGCACGGGCCTCAGCCGGAGGGCCTCCTGGGCAACCCAGCGGGCGTACTCGGTCTCCTCGGTCAGCGATTCCTCGTGCAGGCGCTCGGCTCCATCCGGCACCCGGACCAGTCTTTCGAGTGCCCAGGCGAGCGCGGTCGCGGTCGTCTCGTGGCCGGCCACGATCAGGGTGACCAGCTCATCGCGGATCTCGACGTCGGTCATCGGCTGCCCGTCCTCGTCCCGGGCCAACAGGAGCATCGAGAGGATGTCGTCGCGGTCTTCGAGGTCGGTCGCCTGCCGGCGTTCGGCGATCAAGTCGTAGATGCCTTGGTCAAGCGGGGCGAGGGCAGGCTTGTACATGCGCTTGATCGGTCGGCTGCGCGGTCCGAGCACGGTGGAAATCGCGAGGCGATAGCCCTTTGAGATCCACTCGAGCGAGCTGCGGGTCGCCTCGCCGAGCTGGTCGTGCTGGACACCGGTCGAGGCGGTCCCGAGCACCACTTCGAGGATGACCTCGAGGGCGATGTCCTGGGCCACATCCCGGACCACGAAAGTCTCGCCCTTGGGAATCTTCGCCACGACTTCCGTCGCGATCCGTTCCATCGCACCGGTCTGGGTCGCCAGCTTCTCCCCGTGGAAGGAGGGAAGAAGCAGTTTGCGCTGACGCATGTGCTCACCCTCGTCGAGCAGCAGAACTGAATGATCGCCGAGTGCGGTGGCAAGGATCTCGTTGCCTTTTCCGGCGTGGAGCGCGGTGGGGGAGCCGGTGAAGATCTGCTTTACGTCTTCCGGGTCGGCGAAGTAAAACCAGTCGCCGCGGGCCAGGTTCAAGCCGAATGTGTCCCCGTACTTGGCGCGAGCCCGGTCGAAGATCTCGTTTCTGGATGTGGTGACCTGCCAGATCTGGGTGACCCGGCTCTGGTCGATCATCGGAGGCCGCAGCCCTGTGAAGGAGGGCGAGGGGGCGGTCGCGGTAGCGCTCATGGCCTCACCCTAGTTCATTGACAATGCTTCGTGTCAGGGTTTCTCAGCGGTTGCGGCCGTACTGGTCGTGGGCTTCGACGAACTCGTCGGCGACCACCGCGCTGCCCAGCGAGAGGTCGCCACAGAGAACGGTGGCGGCGATGATCTCGGCCAGCTTGTTCACCTTGCCGGCGCCCCGGCAGCCGAGCACGTCGAGGCATTCACTCTGGGTCGGGAGGGCGGTCCCGCCGCCGTAGGTGGCGACGATCAGAGAGGGGAGGGTGATCGAGGAGTAGTAGGCGTCGCCTCGCAGCTCCGCGTACCCGAGCGCGGCCTGGGATTCGGCCACGTTCGCCTCGTCCTGACCGGTCGCGATGAAGACTGCGGCGATCCCGTTGGCCGGGTGAGGCGTGTTGGCGGCGGCACCGGCGAGGATCGCACCCTGGGTGGCGATCTGACGGGCCCGGTAGACCTGCTCCGCGGTCACCCGCATGTGCTTCTCGAGCAGCTCGCCCGGGACCGTGATCTCCGCTACCACCCGCTTGCCCCGGGTTTTCAGCGTGTTGAGCTGGGAGTGCTTCTTGTCGGTCGAGAGCTGGGCATCGAGCATGTAATCGGTGAGCGGCGGGTAGTTCTTTTTGATCCACTCGCAGGCAAACCAGGTGGCTTTGCTGGTCATGTTCTGGCCGGCTGCGTCCCCGGTCGTGTAATCGAAGCGGGTGTAGACGAAGCGGCTGGCGTGGTAGCGCTCGATCTCGATCAGCTTGCCGGTGGACGTGCTCGATTCGGCGACCGACTTGATCTCGTCGTAGTTCTCGTCCAGCCAGTCCACGAAATCCCGCGCCTCCCGGGCCGATTCGAAGAGGAAAGCCGGGGCCCGCTGCATGCGGTCGTCGACGATCGTGGTCTTGACCCCGCCGGCCTCGGCGCACATCTTCATGCCGCGGCTGTACGAGGCGACCAGGGTGCCCTCCGTGGTTGCCATCGGTACGTAGAACTCGCCCTGGGCGTGTTCGCCGTCAACGAGCAGCGGCCCGGCCAGGCCGATCGGAACCTGGGCGACCCCGATGAAGTTCTCGATGTTGCCCGGCAACACCTCCGGGTCGAAGGAGTAAGACCCGACCTGATCGAGGTCGGCCCCGGTTTCTTCGCGCACCAGCGCACGCCGCGCCGCGGCCGCCTCCCGGCTGTAGTCGTTCTCAGGGTCTCTCGGAATCCTGGGCAGACTCATGCCGGGCAGACTACTTCGCAGCTACGATCCTTCCATGAGCGAGAGCGAACGTCCGGTCGTCCTGACCGGCTCCATGAACCGGCTGAACGGCAAACCGCAGGATCTCTCCGAGTACCTCGGGGAGGTGGCTCTGGTGGTCAACACCGCCAGCAAGTGCGGGCTCACCCCGCAGTTCGAGGCGCTGCAGGCGATCTACGCTGACCGCAAGGACCGGGGCTTTACCGTGCTCGGCTTCCCGGCCAATGACTTCATGGAGCAGGAGCCCGGCACGGCGGATGAGATCGCCGAGTTCTGCCAGATCAATTACGGCGTCGAGTTCCCGATGTTCGAGAAGACCACCGTGGTCGGTGACGAGGCGAATCCGCTGTTTGCCGAGCTGGCGGCCCAGTCGGAGCAGCCGGAATGGAATTTCGCCAAGTACCTGATCGACCGCGAGGGCCGACTGGTGAAGAAGTTCCCGGCCCCGACCGCCCCCGATGACCCGGAGGTCATCGAAGCAATCGAGGCCGAGCTCTAAGGGGTTCTAGGCGCCGAGCTTTTCGCGCGAGCGGCGGGCGAGGTCGACCGTCGCCGCGCGCAGGCCGCCCGGCTTGTCGATCGGATCAGTGAAGCTGACCCGGGCGGCCTTGTCGCCCGCGGGGGTGACCAGCTGCAGGTCGAGGCCGTAGCGGTCGGCCCGGTCGCAGCGGGCTTCGGTCGCATCCGAGTACTTGGTGAAGGCCTTGGCCATCAGCAGCAGGGCGTCGGGATGGTCGGCGTTGAGGTGCGCGATCGCATCCGGCACCTGCGGCTGGACCGGGTCCGGCTCGGCGTTCCGGTAATCCTCGGCCGAAGCCGAGTCCATGCGGCCGTAGCCGCCGACCCAGCGCACGCGGTCGACTTCGAGGATCCAGAAGGAGAAGTCATTGAAGTCCGCGTACATCGCGGCCGACGGAACGGCCTCGAGGTGAGCGGCCCGGGCCGAAGCCTCGTCGGGATGCTCGTCGGAGCGCTTCACCTTGCCGGCCAGAGTGACCCGGCCGCCGGCCAGCACTTCACCGGTGTGGAAGGGGTCGGAAACCATGAGCGAGGCCTGGCGGCTGTTCTCGAGGTTGCGGGCGTGTTCGGCCAGGGTGGAGAGGCAGAAGACCGGGCTGCCGTCATCCATCACGCCAAAGGTGACCAGCGAGGCCCAGGGGGTGCCGTCGTCGCTGAGCGAACCAAGGGTGCCGTGGGTGGCGTTGGCGAGGATGGTGCGTGATTCTTCGGCGGCGCTGCGGCGCTTGCCGCCGAAAGCGATCGGAGCGACGTCCGGGATCTCGGTGCCGGGGTCTGCGTCATGCACTCCGATGACGGCTTTGAGGTCACGATCGTTCTTGGTCTCGGTCGACACCGCGGGTCTCGCTTTCGGTTCAGATTGAGGGTTGGAGAGAAGTCCGGGGGGACAGGTCAGGATTAGTTAGGGTACCCTATCCCTACTGCAGCGCCGGGTTTTCCGGCAGGTCCAAGACCTTTGCCACGACGCTGTGTTCCAAGGTTACTTGCCTACCCCTCGAAGGAGCCCCACCCTCAATGACGACCGCCGCCGCACGCCTCATGCCCTTGACCCGCCGCATTTCCTGGGTCGTGATGCTCCTTGCCGCGGTCCTCGCGGGATTCGCCCTCCTGGCTCCCCAGGCCGAAGCGGCCAAGAAGCAGCGGGTGGTCGCAATCAGTCCTTTCGCCGCGGCGACCATGGTCAAGCTCGGCGTGAAGCCGATCGCGGTCGGACAGACCCTGGGTGGTGACCGCCGCAAGCCGGCTGCCCTCAATGGTGTCCCGGTGTTGAAACTGAGCCACCCGAACGGCCCCAACCTGGAGCAGCTGGCGAAGATCCGGCCGACCCTCGTTTTCACTTCCAATCGCTGGCAGAAGGGAACTTCGGCCATGAAGCAGCTCGGCATCCGGGTTGTGTACGCCGACCCGACCAGCGTCGGTGGCGTCTACAAGCAGGTGACCAGGATGGGCAAGATCCTTGGCCGCACGAAGCAGGCGAATCGCCTCAAGAAGCAGATGCGGTCCCAGATCCGTTCCGCAACCAGCAATTACAAGTCGCGGCCGAAGGTACTGCTGATCCTCGGGGTCGGCCGCACTCCCTACACCTTCCTCGGCACCAGTTGGGGCGGGGACATCATCAAGCGGGCAGGTGGCCAGTTGGTCACCGGCGGGGCCAAAGGCGACGGTGGCTTCGCCCGGATCTCCGACGAGGTCGTCGTGGCCCAGAACCCTGACGTGATCATCGCCGTTCCACACGGATCGGTCACCGACATGAGCCAGGTCACCGATTACATCCTCAACAACGAGGCCTGGAAGACCACCAACGCCTATAAGACCAAACGGGTGAAGGTCTCGGTCAACAACGAGCTTCTCCAGGCCGGCACCGACATCGGACCGGTGATCAAACAGGTTCGCCGCCAGTTCCTCCGCAACTGGTAACGGACCTGGTCGCGGGCGGAGCAGGGACCGGGGGAGTGCGCTGAACGCGACCAGACGCATCCTTGTGGCGGCCGGCATGGCCGTCGCCTTGGCTCTTGCCTTTTGCCTCTCGCTGGCGGTCGGAGCGGTGCACATCCCGCTTGCGGAGGTGATCGACACCCTCCTTGGCCGCGATGTGCCGGAGACGACCAGCCAGATAATCGAAGTGCTGCGTTTGCCGCGGACGGTCGAAGCGATGGTCGTCGGCGCCGCGCTCGGAGTAGCGGGGGCCTGCCTGCAGGGCTCGCTCAGCAATCCGCTCGCGTCACCGGACGTGATCGGGGTGACCGGGGGCGCCGGGTTCGGCGCGATGCTGATCATTCTGCTCTTCCCCGAGGAGCAGGCGCTCTTGCCGATCAGTGCGCTCTTCTTCGGCCTGCTCGCCGCCGCGCTCGTCTTCCTGATCGGCTTCGTCGGCCGGGGCGGAGGCAACATCACCCGGATCATCCTGGCCGGCATCGCGATCGCCGCGATGTTCTCGGCCGGGACCGCGGCGCTGATGGCCGCCTATCCGGACCGGGTCCCGAACGGCATCTTCTTCCTGGTCGGCGGACTGACCTCGGCCGGCTGGGAGAACCTCGACCGGACCTGGCCCTACTTCGCCGTCGGCTTCACCCTCGCGGTGTTCATGATCCGGCCGCTCGACCGGCTGATGCTGGGCGATGACGTGGCCGCCTCGCTGGGTTCACGGCCCCGGTTGATCCGGCTGCTCGCGGCGATTGCGGCGGCAATCCTGGCCGCAGCCGCGGCCTCGATCGCCGGTCTGCTCGCCTTCCTCGGCCTCGTGGTCCCCCATCTGGTGCGTCTGCTCGGCGGAGCGAACAACCAGACCTACGTGATGCCGGTCTCGGCCCTGACCGGGGCGGCGCTACTCACCGGAGCCGACACCCTGGCCCGCACCATCGCCGCCCCCATTGAGATGCCGGTCGGCCCCTTCCTGGTCCTGCTCGGGGTGCCGCTCTTCCTCTGGCTGTTGAGGAAGGCGGTCTGATGGCCCTCGGACGCCGGTCATTCGAAGTCGACCCGAAGGCCCCGCTCCTCGAAGCGAGCGATGTCCAGGTGACGATCGGCAAGGAGCGGATCCTCGAGTCGGCCAGCCTCACCCTCGAACGGGGCGAGCTGGTGGCAGTGGTCGGGCCGAACGGCGCTGGCAAGTCCACCTTCGCCCGCGCCTTCTGTGGCCTGCGGCGCCCGGATGGGGGAGCGGTGCGCTGGATGGGTGCCGACCTTGCTTCGCTTCGTGGAGGCCGCCTCGCCGACGTGCGGGCGTATGTGCCGCAGCGGGCCCAGGTTCCGACCGGGGTCACGGTGCAGGCGGCGGTCAACATCGGCCGCTCGACCCACCTCAAGCCGCTTCAGGGCCTTTCGGCCCGCGACCGGGAAGTGGTCGGCGAGTCGATCGCCAAGGCACGGATGGAGGGTTTCGAGGATCGGGAGCTCAGCACCCTTTCCGGCGGCGAGATGCAGCGGGTCCAGATCGCGATCGCGCTGGCCCAGGGCGCCCCGGTCCTGGTCGCCGACGAACCGACCGCCCAGCTCGACCTCGGCGCCACCGCCGCGATCTCGAAGATGCTGCGGGGACTGGTCGCCGACGGGATGGGCGTGATCCTGATCGTCCATGACCTCGCGCTCGCGGCGGCAATCGCCGATCGGGTTGTGGTCATGTCTCACGGAAGGACGATCGCAACCGGGACACCCGAAGCGGTGTTAACGAGTCAGTTGATCAGCGACGTATGGGGTGTTGAAGCCGAACTTGTTCATCGTGATGGACGTTCGGCGCTCCACGTCGAGTGGCTCGACCGACACTGACCGAAGCCGTTAGGCGGGGCTAATCCCAATCGTGTTAGTGTGAATTCATAAGGCAGACCTAACTTCTCAATTTCACCCCTCTTTTCAAGGAGATTCACCAACACATGAGTTCGTCTCTCGTCGCTCGCCGCGGCATCGCGGCAGCCCTCGCTGCGCTTGCTGTGGCTCTTCTCTGCTCGCTCTCCCTGGGTTCGGTCACTGCCTCGGCAGCTCCGGTCACCACCGGTAACGCCACCTTCTCGATCGGTGCCGGCAAGGCGGGCAAGGCCCTCCTCAAGAGTGGGGTCAAGGTGAACAAGGTCGCCCCCGCGCAGCTTTCGCGCAAGGGCAGGCAGTTCGTCGCCAAGCTGCCGGTTACTGGCCTGGAGAAAGCGGGTCGGACCGATGCCTCGCTCAAGGGTGCTTTCGTGTTCCGCAAGGGCAAGCACGCGGTCAAGGTCACCCCGCTCAACGTGGCGGTGCTTAAGAGCGGCAAGATCGGCGTCGGCGGCTCGATCCAGAAGATCAAGCCGAAGAAGTCCAAAGTCACCTTCATCAACCTCTTCAACGTCGCCGGCAAGGCCACCGTGGCCGAGAACGGCCTGAAGACGACCCTGAAGATCAAGCAGGGCAAAGTCAGCTTCAGTGCGGCCGTGATCGGCAAGGTCAAGAACCAGCTCGGGCTGAAGAAGGCCCCCAGGGGCCAGGTTGCCGTCCTGAACCTGAACGCCGTGCGCACCGATGAAGAGCCGGTTGACCCCTGCGTCGAGAATCCGGACGCCGAGGGTTGCCCGGTGATTGATCCTTACCTGGCCGAGTGCAGTGTCGCGGCGACCGCCAAGGTCCCCGGATCCCTGCCGGCCCCGGCGGCGCTGCCCACCCTGACCGGCGCGAAGGACATCGTTGCTCCGGGTTCGTTCGACTGGGGTTTCAAGTCGAGCTTCCGCTCCTACATCGTTTTCGGCGCCAGCGGCAGCCTCAAGGCACTCGACGGTGCCAGCACCGTCGGTGGTCCGCCCGTGATCTCCGGCTTCAGCTTCCCGTCCAGCTACGGCAAGTACGCGGCCAATGACCCGGTCGATACCACTGATGACCAGGTGATCATCAACGGAAGCGGTTCGGCTGTGTTCTGCGCGACCGGCCACAACTTCCGGGTCGTCGTTTCCAACCCGACCCTGGTCATCAATGGCGACGACTCGCGCGTGATCGCCGACGTCGACGCCAACCTCAGCGGCAACTGGATTCCGACCCAGCGGGTCGACCTGGCCGAGCTGGACCTGGACGGCATCACGCCCTTCTACAACAAGAGCGGTTCCTCGGTGAACTGGGGCGATGTTCCCGCCACCCTGACCGATTCCGGTGCCAAGGCGATCTGCGGCGTCGGCGCCGATGCCGCCTGCAGCTACGTCGAAGGCACCGAGCTCGACCCGGTCAACGTGGCGATTGAAACCGCCTACGACACCGGTGCCGGCGATGCCCCCGCCTGGAACGCCCTGGCCACCTACGTCGAGACCAACCTGCCGTTCCCGTACCCGACCTCCACCGACGGCGGCTGCACCTTGCCGGGTACCGCTGGTGGCGGGTCCAACGGATCCGCAGCGCGCACCGTCGACGAACACAACGCACTCGGCGGAACTACCGCCGAATGGCGTGAGGACGCCGCTCCTGCCGCGGCGCTGCCGGAGATCACCGGCGCTACCGCCAACGGCGGCAGCCTCGACTGGGGCGTCCGCAGTGTTCTCCGCGGCACGATCAACGGCACCGGCGAGTTCAACTTTGCCGGCGGAACCAGCCCGAGCCATACCCCCTACTACGGCTACGGCCCGGGCGCAAGCGCTCCGGTGTTCCCGCGCCCGACCAAGCCCGATACCAACGATCCCATCACCGGCGATATGGGCAACACACCGGGCCGCTTCTTCAACTGGCCGGCCAGCGGCGGTACCTTCGATGAGGGCGCTGCCGGCGATGCTGACAACCGCCTCGTGCTGCGTGGCACCGGTCAGGTCACCTTCTGCCAGACCCAGTCCGCCCAGCAGTACGGCACCGTCCTCTCCAACCCGATCATCGTGATCGACGGAGCCAACTCGCGGGTCTCGTTTGACGTCGCCACCCGCTACCGGCTCTCCTGGAACCGCGGACGGGTCGACCTGGTCGACCTCGACCTGAGTGAGGCCACCTTCAACTCGACCACCAACGGCGGCACCACCACCGTGGCCTGGAACTTCCCGGCGACGGGCGTGAACGCCGACCCGGTCGAACTGACCCAGAGCGGCCAGCGGGTCTGGCGACTGATCTCGGCCACCTATATCGAAGGCCTCCTGATGGACGGCCTCACCGTGCGGGCCACCATCCCGGCGGGCTGATCCGGAGTCGATGACCCCAGGGATTCACAGAACGGCTGATTCGAGGGCGGGCCTTTACGGGCTCGCCCTCGTTGCCGTTCTTCTCGCCGCAATTGTCGGCTTTGGTGCGGGGCCTGCGCCGGCCGGGGCGGCGACGCTCGAGCCCTGTGAATCGACCAATCCGACCGGCCCGATCATCACCCTGGAAGGTGAACTCACAGTGGAGCCGGGGCCGGCGACCCGCTGGGCCTGGCAGAAAGCCGGGATCCGGCAGAAGCTGATCAAACCCGCCAACTCGCTGAACGGCCGGCCGGAGTTTCCCGTGAGGAAGGTCCGCTACGGCAAGAACCCGCGGATCGACCTCAAGGGCGGGATTCGCCTCAAGAGCGGCAAACGTCAGATCGTTTTGCGTGAGCTTCACGTGATGGCTGCGGCAGGCAAACCTGCTCGACTGCGGGCCAGCACCGGTGGCAGGACGATCAACTTCCTGATCGTCCGCGGTGGCAAGCGCAAGTTCGAATCCAGGGAAGGCGTGCTTTCGCGCTCCGGCCAGGCCCGACTCACCGCGGCCGGCGCGAAGCTGCTGAACCAGCGTCTGCGGCCGGGCCGGAAGCTCCGGTCCGGGACCAGCTGGGGTGCGTTCACACTGTTCTCGGTCTACAACGTGATCGAAGTCGAGGATCCCGCCGGTGAGACACCCACGGTGCCGCCGGTCAAGGCCACGCCGGAGGACGCCGAGACGATTACCGGCGCGAGCACGATCAAGTGGTACGTCCGCGACAGCTTCATCGACTACGTTGCCTCGGGGCAGGGAACCCGGGTGGAGAACGGCGCGACCGCCGACCCGCCTTCGGGACCGAACAATCTTTCCTACTCGTACAATTTCCCCTTCGATGCCGAATCACTGAGTTGGACCCGTCCGGATGACGGGACCAGCCCCGAAAGCACGCTGTTGAGGGGGAAGGGCACCGTGGGCTTCAGGTACTGCCAGAACACGATCAATTTCACCGTGACCGATCCCGAGATTGAAATCGACGGGGACGATGCCTCCCGCATGATCTTCCACGTCAACGGCACCGATGGAACCGCCTTCCCCGATCAGCGGGCCGTGACGGTCAAGCTTCTGCCAAGCCTCGCTGAGAGCCGAAACTCGGTCGATAACGAGGACGGCACCAGGACGGTCACCTACACCAGGATCCCCGGCTTCGTTCCCGCCGAGGGAACGGGTCTCTTCGCCGGGCTCTACCCGGCCTTCAGCCCCGAGTTCGAAGGGATGGATCCCCGACCCGACCGGTTCGGATACCTCTCGGTCACCTACACCTACGAGCCATCCGTCCCGTGACCCTCAGCGCAACAACCCCGATCCGGTTTGGGCTTCACGGCGCACTGATCGCCGCGATGGCGCTGATCCTGCTCGCGCTCGGACCGGGCCGGGCGATGGCCGCCGACCCGGGTGTGGTCACCGTCTACGGATACCAGTGGAGCAAGGAGTACAAGGTCCAGCTGAGAGATCTGCCGGGCAAAGAAGAGGCAGTAAACGGCCAGGTGGTGAAGGTCTACGGAATGAAGGACGTACTCGATGCCGCCGAAGCGCAGCCCGGGGACGACTTCACCGTGGATTCGCTTTCCAAGATCGAGATCGTCTTTCCCGGCAACAAAGGCAAGGTCACCTATAGCGGCAACCAGATCAGGAGCAACGCCGACCTGCCCACTTTCTACGTGAACGACCAGAACGTGACTGTGATGAGGGTTCCCGGGGGCGGGGGTAGACCCGGGGGCGAGTACGCGTACACGACGCTGAACCCGAAGCTCTACGAACCGAAGCAGGGCCTGAAGTCGTTCAAGGTCTCCGTGTCGCCCGCGAAGAAGACGGTCAAGAGCGGAACCAAAGTCACCTTCACGGCAACCCTGGATGGCCTCGCAGGTGGAGTCCTTCCAACCTTCGTCTGGTCGATCGTCGGAGTGACCCAGCCCTCGAACGGTGGGAGTTTCACCGGAACGTTCAAAGGCAAGGCCGGGGATTCGATCGCTGTGGTCCTTCAGGTGAGTGC
This sequence comes from Actinomycetes bacterium, assembly GCA_023436605.1. Lineage (GTDB taxonomy): Bacteria > Actinomycetota > Thermoleophilia > Solirubrobacterales > 70-9 > 67-14. The sequence goes on from JAEZIQ010000092.1 coordinate 11,999, forward strand.
GCCCGGGTACAACAGCGCCAGCGGCGGGGCAATCGTCTATATCGACAAGGCCCCGAAGAAGAAGCCGCACAAGACAAAGAACAAGAATTCGAACGGCGACCAGAACAACACCGAGGACCAGGGCTACACGGATCCCGGCTACTACGACCCCTATGAC
>JAEZIQ010000085.1 GCA_023436605.1 Actinomycetes bacterium
GCTCAACCCGCCGGCCCACTGAACCAAAGGATGGATGGGCCGGCTCGGTCTTACACCAGGACGCCGCGTCTTGCGAGGGCGGTCTTGAGGGGCTCGGGGTCGATGAACTCGTCGAGGTCTACCGGCCGGTCGATGATTCCCTGCTCCAGCAGGAAGTCATGCTGCTGGCGCTGGTCCGCGACCTTGTCCATTCTGAGATCGACGCCGAGCTGGCGGCTGACCCGGGGACTGTAGGCAGAGTCGAGTAGATCCTCATGAATGCCGGCGTCGAGTGCGATGAGTCGCCTGGCCTCGGCTTCCTCGTCGATCGCCCACTCGGCGGCGGCGAGGATCTGGACCAGCACGCTGATGACCAGTCCCGGCTCCCGATCGAGCAGACCGCCGCTCACGGTTACGGCCAGAAGCGAGCGGTTGTTGAGGTCCCGCGGGACCGCCAGGCCGGGTGCGATGCTGGTCAGGCCGAGCGTGGCGGAGAGGATCGCGGCGGTGGATCCCTCCGAGGCGACGGCGTCGACCTCACCCCGGATCAGGGCGGTGACCTCATCGGACTGGGCCGAGGAGACCTGGAAGGCGACGCCTTCCCGTGGTCCGTCGGCGATCGGATCGCCGGGCCTGGGTCGCGAGTCGAAGTAGGAACCCTCGACTGGAACCGCGACAAGCTCGACGTCATTCAAGGTCAGTCCGGCCGAGGTGAGCAGGTTGCTGACCGTGCGAAGGGCGGTCGCGCGGGGAATATCAACGACCGCGTTGGGCCGGACCGGGATCGCGATCCTGCGGCCGAGCAGGTCGGCGGCGGTCCGGTATCCGGACTCCGGGAGCACGAGGACGGGGTGGATGCTGGAAGTACGGGAGAGACCGATCAGGCGGACGTCATTGCCTCGTGAGCGGGCGATCAGCGGCGCGACATTACCGCCCTGGCGGAACGCTCGGGGGGAGGTGCGCTCACGCCGGAAGCGCTGAACGTCGGGGTCGGACGAGGCGGCCAGGGCTCTGACTTCAACGCCGCATCTGGCCATCTCTTCATGGATCCAACCCTTGCGGAGGGCGACACCAAAGGCCGTCGGGGAAGGGGCGTGTGTGTACCAGATGTGCTCGCTCATCCGCGGGATTGTAGGGAATCTCGACCAACTTAGTCATAAATGTTTGGTAAACGAGATTTCCCGTCAGCGGCGCCGCAGGATTGACACAAAGTCCCCGAGCGGTGCCGCAGGTTTGATGTCATCACGCATACAAACCTGCGTCACCACCCACACGACGGTGAAGCAGCTTCCCTACGGGGTCGGTCCCGATCCTGCTTCACCGCAAGGGGCCGATCACAGGGTCCTCAGGGTTCGGGTCGGGTGTTCCCCAAGAACCTCCGGAATGAGGAGCGCAGCGACGGTTTCTGGGGGACACCCCCGGCCTGGGCCCCTCGACCAGGCTCAGGATTTGCGGTGGCGGAGCAGGGCCATCTGGCGGGCCTTGGCGAGCAGCTTGCCGTCGCGGCTCCAGAGTTCGGCATCCTCGGTGAAGTGGCCTTCGACGCCCTCTTCGGCGGTGAGGCGAATCAGGTTCCAGTTCGGCGGGCCGGGCTCGGGAATGGTGCGGGGGAAGTGAACCGTGTACTCGAGGGTGGGAGCGAAGGGGAGTTCCTTGAAGACCACGAAAGGGGCCGGGTACCAGACATCGAGGACCGCGGCGGCGAGAACCGGGTCGACCGGCTGCTCGTCCCGGAGCCGGATCCAGCCCATCGTTTCGGCGTTATCGGCGGCCTCGCCGGGAATGCCGCTGATGAACTTCGCCCGGTAACGGCCGAAGACCGCAACGGGCGCCTGCTCGGTGTCCATTTCGTCGAGTTCCTCGGGTGCCGGGGCCTCGGGCATCTTCGAGCGATCAAAGGCCGGGCCGTCACGTTCGCCCGAGAAGACCGCCATCGCCTTGGCCTTGACCTCGCCGTCCTGGACCAGCCGGGCCGAGAGGAAAGCGGTCACGTGGCCGTGATGCTCGACTGTCACTTCGATCTCGGCCGGGCCGGTGGCAGGGGGACGAAGGAAGTGGACGTTGAGCGACCTGACCGGCATCGGCCCGGGGGATTCCAGAGATTCAGATTCGACGGTCATTGCCCGCAAGACCAGGGCGGCGACGTAGCCGCCGTTCGGTCCGCGGCCGACCCACCAGCGGTCGCTCAGGTTGATCGCGTAGCGGCCCTCGCCCAGCGGCTCGGCGGCCGTGTCCTTCTCGAAGTCGGTCGACATGACGCCCCGGTCAGGCCTTCTTGACGACGCTCGACTTGAGCTGCATCGGGCCGAAGCCGTCGATCCTACAGTCAATGTCGTGGTCGCCGACCCCGTCGACCAGGCGGATGCCCTTGACCTTCGTCCCGGCCTTGATCGGGCCGGAAGCGCCCTTCACCTTGAGGTTCTTGGTCACGACAACCGTGTCGCCGTCGGCGAGCAGATTGCCGACCGAGTCACGGATTCCGGACGTCGACTCTGCTGCGGGCTGAGCTTGAGCGGTGGGATCCCACTCGTGGGCGCACATCGAGCAGACCGTAAATCCGCCTAGTTCATAACTGTGTTCGCTGCCGCATTCCGGGCAGACCGGAGCATCTGTCGTCACCCGAATCAGGATATTGGAAGCCGCTTGGGGACCCGTCGGTCTGGCGATCCGTATGCTCAGACGTGATGCCTGAGCGAGACGACATCGTAGTAATGAAGTTTGGCGGGACCTCGGTGGCAGGCCCGGAAGAGATCAAGCGGGCTGCCCGGCGCATGGTCGCTGCCCGTGAAGCCGGCAACAGCGTGGTCGCTGTGCTGTCGGCACGAGGCAAGACCACCGATGAGCTGGTCGCCTCGGCATACGAAATTTCCGACCGTCCCGATCCCCGTGAGATGGACATGCTGCTCTCGACCGGAGAGCGGATCTCCTGCGCCCTGGCCGCCATGGCGATCAACGACATGGGCCACAACGCCGTGTCGCTGACCGGATCGCAGGCCGGGATCGTCACCGATTCCTCGCACACCAAGGCCAAGATCATCGACGTCAGGGCCGACCGGATCCGCGAAGGCCTCAAGGAGGACAAGATCGTCCTCGTGGCTGGCTTCCAGGGGGTCTCGACCGACAGTCGTGACGTGACCACCCTCGGCCGTGGCGGTTCCGACACCACTGCCGTTGCCCTCGCGGCCGCGCTGGGCGCTTCGGTCTGCGAGATCTACACCGACGTGACCGGCGTCTTTTCGGCCGACCCGCGGATCGTCCCCGACGCCCGCAAGCTCCCGGTCGTCTCCTTCGAGGAGATGCTCGACATGGCGGCATCCGGGGCCGGGGTGCTCCAGCTCCGGTCGGTCGAGTACGCCCGTAACTACAGCATCCCGATCCACTGCCGAAGCAGCTTCGAGGACCTGCCCGGTACCCTCGTACTTCCCGAAAGCGAAACCATGGAACGACCGATCATCACAGCCGTCACCCACTCGACCGACGAAGCGCGCGTCACGGTCATCGGCGTGAAGGACGAGCCGGGAATAGCCGGCCGCATCTTCAGCGCCCTGGCCGACGCGAATGTGAACGTCGACGTGATCATCCAGAACGAGCCGGTCCACGAGGGAGCCCTCGCCGACCTCTCCTTCACGGTTGAAACCGGGGACCTCCAGACCGCCAAGGACGCGATCGCCGGTCTCGGCGACATCAGCCAGGAAGTCCGCACCGACGAACAGATCGGCAAGGTCTCGATCGTCGGGGCCGGCATGCGGAGCCATCCTGGCGTTGCCGCCAAGGTCTTCGAGGTGCTCGGCGAGAAGGAGATCAACATCGAGATGATCTCGACTTCGTCGATCCGGATTTCCTGTGTTATCCAGGCCGAACAGGTCCCGGAGGCGGTGCGCTCGCTTCATTCCGCTTTCGATCTCGGTGAGGACCAGATCCTGACCGAGGCACCGACCGGCGAACACCGACCCGTAGCGAACTGATCATGGCTGAACCCAGCTATCGCGTAGGCGTCCTCGGCGCCACCGGAGCCGTCGGCTCGACCATCCTCGAGATCCTGAGCGAACGCAAGTTCCCGGCCAGCGAGGTCGTGCCCTTCGCCTCGGAACGTTCGGAAGGCAGGACCCTGCCGTTCGGGGACGGCGAGATCACCTGCGTCGTTCCGAATGAGGAATCGATCCAGGGCATCGACATCCTGATTTCTTCGGCTGGCGGCTCGATCAGCGCCGAGTGGGCCCCCAAGTTCGTCGAGGCGGGTGCGGTGGTGGTCGACAACACTTCTTACTGGCGCATGCACGAGGACGTGCCCCTGGTCGTCGCCGAGGTCAATCCCGAGGCGGCCCAGGCCCACAAGGGGATCATCGCCAACCCGAACTGCACCACGATGGTGATGATGCTGGTCCTGGCCCCGATTCACCGCGAAGCCGGACTGGAGCGGCTGGTTCTTTCCAGCTACCAGGCGGTTTCCGGTACCGGTCAGAAGGCGATCGAGGAGCTGACCACCCAGTCCAGCCACGTGCTGGCCGGCAACGAGGTGCCGGCGCCGGCTGTGTACCCGCACCAGATCGCGTTCAACGTGATTCCCCAGGTCGAGACCTTCAAGGACGGTGACGACTACACCACCGAGGAACGCAAGGTGATGGCCGAGACCCGCAAGATCCTCGGACTCGGGGATGAAGTGAAGATCTCCGCTACCTGTGCCCGGGTTCCGGTCTACACCGGCCACTCCGAGTCACTCAACATCGAGACCCGTGATGACCTCAGCCCAGACCGGGCCCGGGAAATCCTGGCCGAGGCCGAGAACGTCATCGTGGTCGACAACCCGGCTGCCGGTGAGTACCCGACCGCCCTCGACGCGGCCGGCATCGATCAGACTCTGGTCGGCCGGATCCGCCGCGACCCCGGCCAGGAAAAGACGCTCAATCTATGGCTGGCCGGCGACAACCTGCGTAAGGGTGCCGCCACCAACGCTGTCCAGGTGGCGGAGCTCCTGGTCGAAAACGACTGGCTCGAGCGGTCCGCCCCGGGTTCCTTCTGAGCGGCCTGCTCGGAAGGGGATGATCGATCGGGGTCAGTCCCCGAAGTCCTCGGCGATGTCGGCGATGCGCTCGTAGAGGGCCTGGAAGAAATCGCTGCGGGGGACGACCGCGTGGACCCTGCCTTCGGTGGCGATCGGTACCACCATCACCCGGTGGTGAAGGAAAGTTTCGGCCAGCTGGGTGTCGGCATAGTCGTCCTCGACCAGGACCGGATCCGTAGTCAGGTAAGCCCTGACCGGTTCTTCCTGGCTGCCGATCCGGCGTTCGATCGTTTCGTCGAGTGACCGCCGGATCATCCGGGCGCTCATCAGCGTGCCCACGTAGCCGGGAAAGACCGCGGTCATGAATTCGCGCTCGCCGAACAGTCCGGCGTAGTTGCCGTGCTCGTCGACCACGGGCAGCGCCGGCAGTCCGGACTCGATGACGAGCCGCGCCGCGTACCCCACGGGATCGGTGGTGAGCAGGGGTTTGACCTCCCTGATCACCTCTCTGACTATGTGGTCTGCCAATTCACCACCTCGAAGAAACTAAACCTTTCGCGGGACATCTAGCCGTACCTCAACAGGATGTAGGCAGTTGCCATCACCGTAGTCGCCAACGTCACGGGGAAACCGAGCTTCATGAAAGCCCAGAATCCGATCGGGCGACCAGCCCTTTCCGCCAGCCCCGACGCGGCCACGTTGGCGGCCGCGGAAACGAGGGTCAGGTTGCCGCCGAAGCAGGCTCCGAGCGAAAGGGCCCACCAGTAGGCGTTGTCGCCCGGGTCCTGCTGGATCTGTTCGACCACCGGAATCATCGCGGCGGTAAGCGGAATGTTGTCGACGATGCCGCCGATGATCGATGAAGTCCAGATGATCCCGACCAGCTCGGCGTTGCGATCACCCTTGGTCACACTGGTGATGCCTTCCGCCACTTTGTCGATCGCGCCGGTCGCTTCCAGCGCTCCGACCATCACGAACAGGCCGATGAAGAAGAAAATTGTCGTCCACTCGATCTTCTCGAGCACCTGCTCGATTGGGATCCGGGTGACCATCAACCCGACCGCGGCGCCGGTCAGGGCCACTGTGGCCGGTTCCACATGGATGTACTGGTGGAGGAAGAAAACGACGATGGTCCCGATCAGGACCGGCAGGGTCCGCTTCAGCTCACTCCAGTCGCGGATCGAGGCGACCGCGTCCAGCTCCATCACGTACTTCTTGTTGGCCTCGTCCACCTGGAGTTGCTTGCGGAAGATGAAGTACAGGGCAACGGTCACCACCGAAAGGATCGCCAGCACGCCGGGCACGTTGTTGACGATGAAGTCGTTGAAGCTGAGGCCGGCCGCGTTGCCGATCATGATGTTTGGCGGGTCACCGATCAGGGTCGCCGCACCACCGATGTTGGCCGACATGATCTCGATCAGGATCAGCGGCATCGGGTTGATGTCGAGCGTGTCGGCCAGAAGGAAGGTGATCGGCACGATCAGGAGGATCGTGGTCAGGTTGTCGAGGAAACCGGAAAGGACGGTGACGGTCGCCGCCATCATCACGACCAGCACGAACGGGTTTCCTTTCGAGAACTGCCCGGCCTTGACTGCGATGAAGTCGTAAACGCCGCTTTGCTGGGTCACGTAGACCAGCATCATCATTCCGGCCAGCAGCCCCAGAGTGGCGAACTCGACCGACTCGATTGCCAGGTGCTCGTTGTATTCGCCCACGAAGAGGACGACGACTGCGGCTCCGAGCAGGGCTATTTTCGTGCGGTGAACCCGTTCGCTCGCGATTAGCGCAAGGGCGATGAGAAATGTCGCGATTGCCAGTGCCAGATGCCGAGTCTATGGCTTTGGGACAGGAAAAGCGGTGCGGTCCGAAATCAGGCCTGAAGGGCCCTTCCGAGCTGCTCGATGGTGATCACTCCGGCCAGCTGGCCGCGCTCGTCGGTGACCATAAGGGCGCCGAAACGCCGAAGTTGCTGATTGCCGAGCAGGCTGTCGAGGCCGGCTCGCTGGTCAACCGAAAAACCGGGGTCTCTCTCGGTTACGGAACCGACCGGCGTGTTTGCCCGCTCGACCTCGGAGATTGACTCGACCCGGTCCCGCACCGCCATGCCGACGAATGCGCCGGTGGCGTCGACAACCGGAAACCAGGACCAGCCGAACCGCAGGAAGTACTCATCGAGGGCCCGGGCGCAGTCCAGGTCCTCGGGGATCGCAACCGGTTCGCGGTCCATCACTTCGGCGACCGTCACCCCTTCAAGTTTTTCGCTCACGGTCGATCGGCTGGCGGCTCTCGCGGCCCCGTTCACGAGGATTCCGATCATCACCAGCCACAGGCCGCTGAAAACATTTCCGCTGAGGGCCCAGACGAGGCCGAGCCCGATGAAGATGAAACCGAAGATGCGGCCGAGCCCGGCCGCGAACCGGGTGGCGGCACTGCGCTTGCCCGTGACTTTCCAGGCGATCGCCCGGACGATGCGGCCGCCGTCCATCGGGAAGGCGGGCAGCAGGTTGAAGCCAAGCACGAGGATGTTGACCGCGGCCAGCCAGGCGACCATGGTGATCGGGCCGTTCGTGTCCGCGGTCACCCGCATCTCCAGGGCGTCGCGGAAGCTGTCCGCGCCGGCCGCCTGGATCCCGATCACGCAGAGCACGATCGCGATCAGCAGGGTCACGACCGGGCCGGCGATCGCGACCTTGAACTCGATCCCGGGACTGTCCGAATCCTGATCCACCTCCGCCACCCCGCCGAAGAGCCAGAGCCGGATCGTGCGGATGCCGATACCGCTGCGACGGGCCGCGAATGCGTGCCCGAGTTCATGAAGGAGGATCGAACCGAAGAACCCGATTGCGCTGAGCACCGCAAACAGGTAGGCGTTGGAGCTTCCGGGCTCGTCGAGAATGTCGCCGTAGAAGCCCGAAAGCCAGACGATCACGATGAACAGGAAGAGAAACCAGGACCAGTCGACCGCGATCCTGATTCCGGCCACGCGGAAAAGAGTTATCGAGTTGCCGCCTCCGAACACGCTCACATCGTATGGAGATGCATCACCAGGCCGGAGTTCGCGAGCGGATATCTTGCGCATTCATGCCTGCCGAATCACCTTTGAGACTTGCCGCCCCCCATGGGGAAGCCGACCAGGAATGGTTGCGCGAGCGGCTCGAGGAACTCGAGCGGATCGAGCGGCCGTCGGCATCTGACGGTGAACTCAGGGCCGCCGAGTGGCTGGTCGCCGAGTTTGCGAAGCTGGGGGCGGAGGCGAGGATCGAAACCGAACGGGCCCATGGGACCTACTGGTGGCCGATCGGGATCGGCACCGCGCTCGGAGTCGCCGGAGGTCTGGCTGCGCGGCGCGGCAAGCGACTGACCGGAGCGCTGCTCGGAGCTGCCGGCGCGGCGGCCATCGCCACTGACTTTCCTCCCCGTCCCCGTTACCTGCGCAAGGTTCTCCCGAAACGCGACACCTTCAACGTGGTCTGCGAACTCGGCGATCCGGAGGCGGAACGCACCGTCGTGTTTGTGTCCCACCACGATGCGGCCAACCAGGGGCTGGTCTTCCACCCCGGCATCCCGGCGCTGGTCTCGAAGACCGGCGCCTTCGAGCATGTCGACACCTCGCCGATGCTGATGGCCCCGGTGATCGGCGGGCCGATTCTGGCCGCGATCGGCGCCCTGACCGGCAAGCGCTCGATCGCCACCGCCGGCGCCGTGATCTCCGCCGGTTCGACTGCTTCGATGGTCGACATCGGCCTGCGCAAGGTGGTCCCCGGCGCCAACGACAACGGCACGGCGGTCATCGCCCTGCTCGAACTGGCCCGCCGGTTTCTCGCCGACCCGCCGGATGGTCTGCGCCTGATCCTGCTTTCAGCTGGTTCCGAGGAATCGTTCAGCGAGGGGATGAAGGCTTTCGGCGAACGTCACTTCGGCGATCTGCCGGTTGATTCGACCTTTTTCATCAACATGGACACGATCGGTTCACCCCACCTGAACGTCTTGCGCGGGGAGGGCTTCCTGAAGATGTTCGAATACCCGGCCGAGGCCCTGACCCTCGCCGACCAGACCGCCGCAGAAGAGGGCATCGAGTTGATGCCGAACCTCAGGATCCACAACGGGACCGACGGCCTCGAACCCCTGGCCGCGGGGTATCCGGTCGTTTCTATCTGCTCCTGCACCGAACACAAGCAGCCGGCCAACTATCACTGGCCCAACGACCTGGCCGAGAACGTCGACTTCGACACGGTCGAATCGGGCATCCGTCTGGCCGAAGCTATGACCCGCCGCCTCGCGCGTGACTGGGTCTCGCTGTCCGGCTGACCTCAGGCTTCTTCTTCCGGCTTGCCCCGGCGGTTGTCGCCGTAATCCCGGTCGCGCTCGTCCTCGACGCCTTCGCCGTCGGGGCCGTAACCGGCCTCGGAGAGCATGCGGCGTATGTCAACGATCTGCTGCCGGTCGATGTCCTTGCCGTGCGGGACGTGGAACGTCTCGGTTTCCGGGCCGACGGTCACCTTGAGGTGACCGTTGTGCTCCTGCTCGACGGTGCCGACCGCCTTCAGCAGCGACTCGACCTTCCGCCACTCGATCGTGTGCTTCTGGTGATCGAAAAGCTCGGCGAGCGTGCTGCTGTGATGGTTGCTGAGACCCTGGTCGGCCATTGGAGTCCTTTCGAAGTTGACGCAGGATGAATATCACCTGAACACCTGCGAACCTTCTCCGGGTGAGACGCACCCTCATAAACGGATTTGAACTCGACGACAACCGGGACCGGGTTGACCTCGACGTGGTGGTGGGCTTCCTCGCGGGGGAGGCCTACTGGTCGAAAGGGCGGCCGCGGGAGCTGATCGAGAAGACCGTCCGCGAGGCGGCCCGGGTGGTCGGGCTCTACGCCCCGGACGGTGCGATGGTCGGGTACTGCCGCGCCGCTTCGGACGAGGTCGTCTTCGCCTACCTCTGCGATGTGTTCGTGCTCGAGGAGCACCGGGGCCGCGGGCTGGGGCGGGAAATGGTCGGGGAGATGGTCGACGGGAGCGCGCTGAAGGACCTCCGCTGGCTGCTTGGCACCGCCGATGCCCACGAGATGTACCGCGAGTTCGGTTTCCAGAAGCCCTCCTTCCGGATCATGGAGCGGCCCGGCCCGAAGTTCGCCGACGACCCGCCGCCGGAATAATCCGGCCCCCTCACCTGACCAGGTTCAAATCACCGGGATATAGCACCGGTAATTTGAACCGAGCTCCTTCGATCGGGGTCAGGCCGGGGGAGCCGAGCGCTCGATGATCGTCTTGAAGTCGGTGCCGGCCGGAAGCGTGCCGAAGGCCTCGCCCCAGTCGCCGCCGAGGCGGGAAGCGCAGAAGGCGTCGGCAACCGCCGGGTCGCCGTGGCGGACCAGCATCGAGGCCTGGAAAGCCAGACCCATTCCCTCGACCACCCGGCGGGCGCGGACCTCGAGCGTTTCGGGGTCAGCGGTGATCTCGCGCTGAAGTTTCTCGACGAACGAGTCGAGCCGGGCGTCAGCGCCGGCCGCTTCGCCGACCTCGCTGAAGAAAGCTTCATAGGAAGCCGGGCTCTTGACCATCGCTCTCAGCGCGTCGAGACACTGGACGTTGCCGGAGCCTTCCCAGATTGACATCAGAGGGCTCTCACGGAAGATCCTCGGCATGCCTGATTCTTCTGCGTAACCGTTGCCACCGAAGCACTCGAGGGCCTCGACCGCATGCCACGGAGCCCGCTTGCAGATCCAGTACTTGAGAACCGGGGTGGCGAGTCGCTGGAGCAATGCCGCTCCTTCATCGCCGGCCACGGCCTCGTCGTAGGCGCGGGCGAGCCGCATGACCGAAGCGGTGGCCGCTTCCGACTCGAGCGCCAGGTCGGCCAGCACGTTTTCCATCAGCGGCTGGTCGACCAGGGTCCGGCCGAAGGCGGAGCGGCCTTGCGTGTGGTGAATCGCCCGGGCGACCACGTTTCGCATGCCGGCGCTGGAGCCGATCGCACAGTCGAGTCGGGTGTGGCTGACCATCTCGATGATCGTGCGGATGCCGCGACCTTCCTCGCCGATCATGCGGGCCCAGGCGCCGCGAAATTCGACCTCTGAGGATGCATTCGACTTGTTGCCGAGCTTGTCCTTGAGGCGCTGGATGTGGAAGCGGTTGCGTTCGCCGTCCGGGGTGAAGCGGGGCATGAGGAAGCAGGAAACCCCGGCTTCGGTCTGGGCCAGAACGAGGAAGGCGTCGCACATCGGAGCCGAGCAGAACCATTTGTGTCCGGTCATCTCATACTCGGCGCCGGGGCCCCCACCGTTCAGGGCGACCGCAGTCGTCGTGTTGGCCCGCACATCCGAGCCGCCCTGTTTCTCGGTCATCGCCATCCCGGCGAGGCAACCAGGCTTCTGGTCGGCCGGTCGCAGCTTGCCGTCGTATTCGAGCGAGGTGAACCGCGGCTCCCATTCGGCGGCAACTTCGGGTTGGTTGCGCAGCGAAGGGATCACCGAGAAGGTCATCGAGATCGGGCAGCCGACTCCGGCCTCGACCTGGGCGAGCTGCGTGAAAAGTGCCGCCCGGGCCACGTTGGCACCGATCTGGGGTTCGCGCCAGGGCAGGGCGTGGATGTCATGCTCAATCCCGAGTTTCATCAGCTGATGCCAGGCGGGATGGAACTCGACCTCGTCGATCCGGTGGCCGAACCGGTCGAAGGCCTTGAGCCGGGGCGGGAACTCGTTGGCGTCGCGGCCGGCCAGCTGGATGTCCGGGTCTCCACAGATCTCACCCAGGGCGCGGATGCGGTCCTCAGCCCAGCCGGCACCCTCGCGACGGACCGCTTCCTGGAGCGGCAGGTCGATCTCGTAGAGGTTGACGTTCTCCAGCGGAGTCGACTGGTTGAAGACCGTGTGGGTCTCGTGCAGCGTGGCTTCGGCGGTTTCCGGCATGACAGTATGGTCGCACAGGCCGGTTCGGGCGGACCACGGTCTTCTACCTACTGGCGACCTCTACCGGTTTCGCTCTATAGCATCGGTTCCCACAAGAGCCTTATGCCGAAATCGAAGGGAAGTACCAGTCGTGTCCAAGATTAAAGTGACCAATCCGATCGTCGAGCTGGATGGCGATGAGATGACCCGCATCATCTGGTCGTTCATCAAGGAGCAGCTGATCCTTCCTTATCTCGATGTGGACCTGAAGTACTACGACCTCGGGATCGAGAGCCGCGACGACACCGACGACCAGATCACCGTCGATGCCGCCAACGCGATCAAGAAGTACGGGGTCGGCGTCAAGTGCGCCACCATTACCCCGGACGAGGCCCGGGTCGAAGAGTTCGGCCTGAAGGAGATGTACCGCTCCCCGAACGGCACGATCAGGAACATTCTCGGCGGCGTCATCTTCCGTGAGCCGATCGTGATCTCGAACGTGCCGCGTCTGGTGCCCGGCTGGACCAAGCCGATCATCATCGGCCGTCACGCCTTCGTTGACCAGTACAGCGCCACCGACATGGTGGTCGAGGGCGAAGGCACCCTGACCATGACCTTCACACCCAAGGACGAGGGCGAGCCGATCGAGATGCACGTCCACGACTTCCCGGGTGGCGGCGTCGCGATGGCGATGTACAACCACGACGATTCGATCCGTGACTTCGCCCGCGCCTCCTTCCGTTACGGCCTTGAGCGGGGCTACCCGGTCTACATGTCGACCAAGAACACGATCATGAAGCGTTATGACGGCCGCTTCATGATCCTCTTCCAGGAAGTCTTCGACGACGAGTTCAAGGAAGAGTTCGAGAAGGCCGGACTGACCTACGAGCACCGCCTGATCGACGACATGGTCGCTTCGGCCCTCAAGTGGGAGGGTGGTTACGTCTGGGCCTGCAAGAACTACGACGGTGACGTCCAGTCGGACACTGTCGCGCAGGGCTTCGGCTCGCTCGGTCTCATGACCTCGGTCCTGATGACCCCGGACGGCAAGACCGTCGAAGCCGAGGCCGCCCACGGCACGGTGACCCGCCACTACCGCGAGCACCAGAAGGGCAACCCGACCTCGACCAACCCGATCGCCTCGATATTCGCCTGGACCCGCGGCATCTCGGCCCGCGGCCGGATGGACGACACCCCCGAGGTCAGCAAGTTCGGAGAGACTCTCGAACGGGTATGCATCGAAACGGTCGAGAGCGGCAAGATGACCAAGGACCTCGCCCGGCTGATCGACGCCGATCACCCGTGGCAGACCACCCAGGAATTCCTCGCCTCGATCGACGAGAACCTTCAGAAGGCGATGGCCTAGGGCCCGCCACCTAACCCAAGGAGAAGAACGTGAGTTCAATCGCCAAGGTAACTGTGACCGGCGCCGCCGGGCAAATCGGTTACGCCCTGCTCTTCCGGATCGCCAGCGGCCAGATGCTCGGTCCGGACACCAAAGTCCACCTCAGCCTGCTCGAGATCCCGGCTGCCGTCAAGGCCGCCGAAGGTACCGCCATGGAGCTCGATGACTGCGCCTTCCCGCTGCTCGAGAAGATCAGCATCTCGGACGACCCGAAGGAAGCTTTCGAAGGCGCCAACATCGGCCTGCTGGTCGGTGCCCGTCCGCGCGGTCCGGGAATGGAGCGGGCCGACCTGCTCGAAGCCAACGGTGGAATCTTCAAGCCGCAGGGCGAGGCGATCAACGCCGGCGCCGCCGATGACATCAAGGTCCTCGTGGTCGGCAACCCGGCCAACACCAATGCTCTGATCGCCGCCTCCGCGGCCCCCGACGTGCCGAAGGAGCGCTTCACCGCGATGATGCGACTCGACCACAACCGGGCGATCGCCCAGCTCGCCAACAAGCTTGGCCGGCCGGTTTCGGACGTCAAGCGGATGACCGTCTGGGGCAACCATTCGGCCACCCAGTACCCGGATATCAGTAACGCTCTGATCGACGGCGCCCCGGCCCCCGCCCAGGTCGATGACGAGGTCTGGGTCCGTGAGGAGTTCATCCCCCGGGTCGCCAAGCGCGGAGCCGAGATCATCGACGCGCGTGGCGCCTCGAGTGCCGCTTCGGCCGCCAACGCCGCCATCGACCATGTCCGCGACTGGGTCCTCGGCACCCCCGAAGGCGACTGGGTCTCGATGGGCATCCCGTCGGACGGCTCCTACGGCGTACCGGAGGGCATCATCGCCGGCTTCCCGGTGACCTGCTCGGGTGGCGAGTACAAGATCGTCGAAGGCCTCGAGATCGACGAGTTCTCGCGCGAGAAGATCGACGCCAACGCCAACGAGCTGATGGAAGAGCGCAACGCGGTAGCCGACCTCGGGTTGATCTAGCCCGCCTACCCAGGCGGTTTCTCCCGCCTCGCACTTCAAGGCCGCAGACGCCACCGGATCAGGTGGCTTCTGCGGCCTTCGTCGTCGCTGGGTTACTCCGCGCTATAGCGTGCGTGCCAATGACTGAACGCCGCAAAGTTGTGATCGTGCGTGAGTTGCTCCCGGCCGGCCGGGATCTTCTGGAGAAGCGATTCGAAGTCTCCTCGCTCGGGCTGGCCGCGACCCGGAAAGAAATGCTGGAGGGAGTCGCGGGCGCCGAAGGACTCGTTACTGACCTCACCTTTGCTGTTGATGCCGAGCTTCTCGACGCCGCCGGGCCTCAACTCGAGGTGGTTGCGAACTTCGGCGTCGGCTACGACAACATCGATCTGGCTGCCTGCGAGGAACGAGGCGTAGTCGTTACCAACACGCCCGATGCTCTTACCAACGCCACCGCAGAGTTGGCTCTCGCCCTGGCTATGGCTGCGGCTCGGAACCTGGCGGGAGCCGAGCGGGATCTGCGGGCCGGATCATGGCAGGGGTGGGATCCCCGGCGCTGGCGTGGATTTGAACTGAGTGGTGCCACGATCGGTGTGGTCGGCGCCGGCCGGATCGGCGGACGCTTCATGGAACTCGTCTCGGGCTTCGGCGGCCGCCGCCTCTACACCTCACGCGGACGAAAGTCGTTGCTCGAAGAGAAGCTCGGAGCCCGGAAGGTTCCACTCGCGGAGCTCCTCGAGCTCAGCGATCTGGTCAGCCTCCATCTGCCGGGCGGGCCAGAAACCCACCACTTGATCGACGAGAAGGCGATCGGCCTGATGAAACCGACCGCGGTACTCGTCAACACCGGCCGCGGCACCCTGGTCGACTCGGTCGCCCTGGTCCGGGCCCTGTCAGAAGGACGTCTCGGTGCCGCCGGCCTCGACGTTTTCGAGGGAGAGCCGGCCGTTCCGAAGGAAATACTTGACGCTCCCCGGGTCGCTCTCGCCCCGCACATCGGCTCGGCCACCTACCGGTCCCGTGACGAGATGTCCCGCATCGTCGCCGCCAACGTGACTGCGGCGCTTGAGGGCAAAGAACCGCCCAACCGGGTCACCGCTTAAAGTAATAGGGGCCCCGATCTCTCTCGGAATCGGGGCCCCCGGGGGCCGCTCCCTCAAGCGGCCAGCTTGGACGTGGAAACTAGGGTCGAACGCGGAGGGTCCTGACCTTGGACTTGCCGCCGTTCGAGGTCACCTTGACCTTGACCTTCTTGATCTTGCCCCGCTTGATCGCCTTCGCGGCCTTCGGGTTGATCTTCACCTTCGCCTTGCCGGTACCGGCCTTGTTCAGGCGGAACTTGCCCTTGCCGATAATCCGGCTGTTGGCGGGCAGGCTGACGGTGATGGCACCTGAACGAGTGGTCGACTTGAAGCCGATGATCAGGTTGTTGCCCTTGGCCTTGGCGCTGTAGATGGTCGGTCCGGCAGCCGGGGTGGTTGCCCGGGTCACCTTGACCGAGGCGCTGGCCGTGAGCACCGCGCCGCTGTCCTGGGTGGTCGAAGAAGTGACCGTGGCCGTGTTGACGTAGGTCTTCTCGTCGACCGGGGCCGAGGAACCGGTTCGCGCTTCGAGGCAAAGCAGGTAGAGCGTGCCGGTCAGCGGGTGGGCGGTCGGGTTCCAGACGTAGAACACGCGGGTCTTCGGCTGCGGATCGTTGCCGAGCGGTACGAGACCATCGTCGTACTCCCAGCCACCAACGATGCCCTTGGCGTTCTCGCCACAGATCAGCGACTCGGTCGCCTTGCCTCCGGAACCAACCGAGATCGGCTTGGTCACCTTGGTGAACACAAGTTCGGAGCTCGCACCGTTCACCTCGGAAGTCTTGTTCTGGAGACAACGGACACTGGCCTTGACCGTGGTCGCGGCGCCACTGATCTTCAGGGTCAACTTGCGGCCGGTGTCACCAACCGGAGCGTTCGCCAGGATCAGCGCCCGACCACCGGAAACCTCGATGCCGGGAGCGATCGGGGTCGAACCGGTCGGGCAGTTCAGGGTCACGTCATGAGTGCCGGGGTTGAGCACCACGGTCTGGGTAACCGGTGAGCCGACGTTCAGGCTGCGGCCCTCACTGGTCTTGCCGGGCAGGCAAACCGCGAACAGCTTGAGCTGCGCCTGGCCGGTCGCGTGATTTGTCACCCTGGTCTGGTAGCTGCCGGTGCCATCTGACTCGAGGTTGTGAACCTCGATGTCGTTTGCGTCGCCGGTGTCCTGATCGATGTGATCGATCCGCACAGCCGCATCGGAAATCAGGTCACCCGGGTTGCAGGTGATCTGCTCGTTCACGGTCGATCCGGCCTGCATCGAGATCTGCTTTTCGACCTTGTAGATCGTCAGCTGCTCGTTCTGGGTCGAAACCGTGGTGGTCGGCAGGGTCGTCTTGACCTTGATCTTGTAGGTGGCCGTCTGGCCGGGCGCCAGGGTGCCGGCAACGCAGGTCACCTGCTGGCCGCTGTGGGTACAGGGAGCATCGACCTGAACGATCTCGAGCCCCGACGGGACGTTGTCGGACACGACCACGTCACTGGAGCTGGCCGAACCTTCGTTCTTCACCGAAACGGTGAAGGTGACAAAACTGCCTTCCACGACCTCCGGGCTGTCGGCGATCTTCGAGATCTTCAGCTTCGGCTTTTCCGGATTGGTCGGACCCGTAGGGCCGGTCGGGCCGGTGGGGCCAGTCGGAGAAGTCGGGCCCGTCGGACCCGTCGGAGAAGTCGGGCCGGTTGGACCGGTTGGTGAAGTCGGGCCGGTAGGACCGGTCGGGCCGGTGGGTCCGTCCGGGGAATCCGGCAGGCAGCCGGCGAACGGAGCGTGGTGGGTTTCGCGGTTGGACTGGAAGCTCTTGGCGATCACCTGGCCGATGTTGTGGCCGACGTTGAACGCATTGACGTTCGCCTTCGGGGCGAGGATCGTGCCGCCGAAAGCCGAACCGGTGTTCAGTTTGACGTCGGTCGCGTCAGCGAAGTTCCAGAACGTGTTCTTGTTCTGGGTCGCGGTCGCCGAGTCCTGCGCCTGGGTCCAGCTGCCGCCGATGCCCTGGCGGAAGTACATGTTGCCGTCGATCTGGACGTTGGTGCCGGAAACGTTGATCAATGCGGTGGCGCCAACCGGAACCTCGATCAGGACGGCCACGTTGCCGGTCAGCATCGCCGGGGTGACCGAGAACGTGTTCAGGGCCGTGTCGGTGCCCTTGAGGTAGAGCGCGTTGCCGCCCAGCGAGATACCGGCCGGGTTGGACCCGCCGGTATTGATGACCGCGGCGGAACCGGTTGCGGTCTGGGTGGCCCAGCTCGAGGACTTCGAAGTGAGGTCGGCGAAAGCGGTGTTGAAGTTGATTGGAGCGGAAAGAAGCTGTGAACCGCCGCCGTTGTAGTTGATGTTGCCGGTCAGTCCCGGGGTCCAGGCGCTGCCCCGCTGGAGGTTGAACGAATTGGACGTTCCGTTCACGACCAGGGTGGGCCAGGAAGTGGTGTAGGGCGGGTTGGTCAGGTGGGTGCCGACCGTCATGCCCGAAGCGGAAAGGTTGCCCCCGTAGGCGATCGCACCTTCGGATTCAGCTCCGCGGGAACCGTTGGTCTGGATGAACTCCGTGTAGCCGGTGGCAGCACCAAGGGGGTTGGGCATGCAGGTGACCGACGGTGTCGTGGCACCGGCGGTGGGGGCAAACATCGAAGACGAGACGGCGATCGCGATCGCGATCATTGAAGCGAGAGTCCCGAGAAGAGCAACCTTCCGGGCAGGCACAATACGGTCGGTCATGTGGTTCCTTGCGTTATTCGTTTTGTGTCCGAATCAGAGTCACATCCGATGACTCTGATCTGAACGGCAACGCAGCAACCAATTGAGGCGCTGACATGCGACGGATTTGGATCCCCCTTGATCCTTCTCCGCCGGACAAGGCCGACCCATCTGGGCCGAAGATGCCGTCAGAACTGGCGTATTACTGTAACGAAGAACACCGGGGTGTCAAGAAAGTTTCACCTCCACAGGTACAAATGTGTACCTCGGGAAAGTTCCTTTACTCAGGCCCGGTCGGCCTTCCGCGACCGCGGGACGGTGCGGAAAATGTGATCCCAGAACGGGGTCGAGACCCCGTAGCCGTAGTGGTGATCCTGGAAGTGATGCCGCATGTGGTGCTCCCGCACCTTCTTGCCGATCTTCGACTTCGGCACGAAGTGGTGGAGGTAGTAATGCGTGTAGTCGTAGGCAAGGTAACCGGTGAGGAACCCGCCGAACAGTACAAACCCATGTGGAGAGCCAAAAAGAAGCATGAAAGCGGCATAGAAAATCAAGGCGAGCGGGATGCTCGCGGCCGGAGGCATCACCAGGCGCATCTTGTCGTTCGGGTGATCGTGATGGACCCCGTGGATGATGAAGTTGATCTTGTCCCCGCCCTTGAATTTGGGAGTCCAGTGGAAGAGCAGGCGGTGGAGCCAGTACTCGGAGAGCGTCCAGATCGCCAATCCGGCCACGAACAGCCCGATCGTGGAAAGCGCGGAGATGCCCCGATCCACACCCAGCCAGACCAGGACGATGATCACCGGGCCATAGATGAGAAGCGGCACGACAGGGTGGACCCTCGAGAAGAAATTGAGGAAACGGCTCTCGAAAAGGTCCGGTGAGGCGGCAAGTCTTTCGCTTCGTTCCGACGATCCCATGGGTAAAGGAATGGTAGCGTGATTGGCCAACCTAATTTCAGGAGAACACCTTAGAGATGAGCGAAACCGCCACAGCCACACAGGACTTCAAGGTCGCCGATCTTTCCCTGGCCGAGTATGGCCGCAAGGAGATCCGTCTCGCGGAGCACGAGATGCCCGGCCTGATGGCTACCCGACGCGAGTTCGCCGACTCGAAACCGCTGGCCGGAGCCCGGATCACGGGTTCGCTCCACATGACCATTCAGACTGCCGTGCTGATCGAAACCCTGGTTGAACTCGGGGCCGACGTGCGCTGGGCCAGCTGCAACATCTTCTCGACCCAGGACCATGCCGCCGCTGCGATCGCGGTTGGTCCCGACGGGACCCCGGAGAACCCCCAGGGAGTCCCGGTCTACGCCTGGAAGGGTGAGACCCTCGAGGAATACTGGTGGTGCACCGAGCAGGCCCTGACC
>JAEZIQ010000101.1 GCA_023436605.1 Actinomycetes bacterium
CCGTCGGTCCGCTTTATCCGGTCGGGCCAATTTCACCGGTAGGCCCAGTCGGTCCCGTCTCCCCCGTGCTGCCCGTCTCCCCAGTCGGCCCGGTCGGCCCCGTTTCGCCTGTCTCTCCGGTCGGGCCAAGCGAAGGGTCGAAGTTCGACGCCGCGGTCTCAAGCGGCTGATCGAACTCCAACTTCCGTTTGACTCCCCGAGCTGCATCCAGGTTCGGTGGCTCGTAGCTGACCAGCCTGGTCATGGTGAGATCGTTCGCGCTCCCGAGACGCGGGTCGGTGTTGGGAATACTCGAGCTGGTGATATCGCCCGGCATCTTGATCGACATGCCACTGGCGCCGAATGCCTGGTTGTCTCCCGTGCACTGGTACGTGTCATCCACTCCGATCTTGGCGCCGGAGAGGATCACGAAGTTTGGTGTCGTCACGGCCGAGTCGAGGTGGTAGGCCCTTACCTCGAGATTGGCAACGTCCGTGGAGACCCCGCTCACGATGTTGACCGTGCCCTGGTTGCCGGTGACCTGCTCCCAGGTCGTGAGCCTGCCGCCGACGAGCGGGTACTGAATGTCGGTCAGCTCCTGGTTCAGATACGGGGTCACGTCGACGAAATCCCTGACGCCGTCGATCGGCATGCCGGTCGGGTAGAGCTCGTTGCGATAGGTCATCCCTTGTGCCGCTGACGAGTAGTCCATGAAGTTCATCAGTTGCGGCATCCCGGAGTGGACGCGGAGAAATACGCGGACCACCTGCCGGGATCGGTAGAAGATCTGCTCCTTCTGCGTGTAAGGCCCGGAGTTGGCACCCATGTACGAACGGATCGCGCGGACCGGCCCGCTCCGGTTGGCGACGAAGGTGCCTTCCCCGTTGTCGCCGGGGGGGAAGTTGGAGCGACCGGTGAACGTGTCCTCGGTCCGGTTGCAGAGACTGGCCACGATCGAAACCTTGTCCCGGTCGAGGATGTCCACTCCGGTTGCCCCTCCGGTCTTGACTCTGAGCTGATCATCGATCCAGCGGTCGCTCGAGTGGAGCGAGTAGGTATCGGTGGTGACCGACGTGTTCTCCGGGTTGAAGCCGTTGGCGGGCGGGTTGGCAGTCAGCGGAAAGAAGTAGTCGTAGTCCTCCTTGTACCGGCCACCAGCCAGGTTCAGCACCGGGTCGTAGTCCACGTAGCTCTCCCCTGCTCCCGGGTCCAGACTTCCCTCGGACCGGTACAGGTAGACGTATGACTTCTCGTGCGAGATCGGGTCGCTGACGGTCACCTTTGTACCGGTCCCTTCAACCACGCCGCCGGGGAGCGGCAAGGTGTCATGGGCCACCCCCGTATCGCCGGCCATGAAGACGATCTCGTCGTTGGCATCAACCTGCGGGTCCGGGTCGGCGCCCGAGCGCGTGCCGGGATCAGCGTAGACCTCGAGATCGAAGGTCACCGCCGTGTTGGTCACATAGTTGGAGTTCGTGCCACTGGCGGGATAGAGAGTGCGGACATCGATCACCTTGCGCTCGTCGACCTGGACCGGAACCTGGTCCCAGGATGACCCTGCCCAGCGGAAGGCGACGACCCGGCCGGGTTCGGCCCCGGCCAACCGGGGAAGGTCGCTGCCCCGGAGAACGACCGGATCCTCCGGCCGCACCGTGGCAACCGACGCCTCGGCGGGGGCCGCGACGAAGAGAAGCAGGGTCGCGGCCAGCAGGATCAGCCCCGCCGCGCAAAGCAGCCGGATTCGATCTCCCTTTGAAACCTCCCCCGATCCCATGGGCGCAACGATAACGCGCCCGCCGGGAAAATCGGCAAGTTCAGCGGCGGCGCTCGACCTCTTCGACCATCAGCTTCGTGTGGAGCGCGGCGATCAGGTCCTTGAGTGGTTCGGCTCCCGCCTCGATCAGTTCGACCGCGCGTTCCGGGGGCATCTCCCCGTCCAGGCGATCCATCAGCACGTCGACTTCCTCCTTCACCAGGGCCTCGAGAGCGTGCTTGTAGCGCAGGGTGTCATAGACGGTAAAGCCGATCTGTTCGTCGTAGCCACCGGCCCGGAAACGGGACATCGCCTCGATTATCGTCACGTCGGAAGGGGAGTAGCCGCGTGAGTTGGGGGTCAGGATCCCGATCTCGGCGAGACGGTCGAGGACCTTCTTCGGCACCCCGTACTTCTCCACGTCGGTGGCGCTGGTCCGGGTCTGCTCGCGAGCCAGGGCCCGTTCGAGGATCCGGTCCTCGACCTCCAGCATGGTTTCCGCCTGCGAGGGGTCATCCTCGAAGAGAGCCCGGATCGCCTTGAGCGGCATGTACCGTTCCTCCTGGAGGCGCTTGATCAGGCGAATCCGCTCGACCGTCTCCGGCTGGTACCAGGCCATGTTACGACTGGTCTTGACCGGCTCCGGCAGGAGGCCCTCGCGCAGGTAATGCTTGATGGTCGGGGCCGGAACGCCAGAGGCTTCGACCAGCCCGGACATCTTGAGCAGCTTCTCGCCCGCTTCGGTCTTCTCTTCCGTGGCGGAACGGCTCACGCCCGGAACTCCGTCTCCCCCGCGACACCCGGACCGGCCGCTGCACCGGCTTCGAACAGCTCGTCGATCTCCTTTCGCGAGAGCCCGGCCGAGGCGAGCACCTCGCGGGTGTCGCCACCGATCGCCGGGGCCGCAGAAGCCTCAGCGGCCGGGGTGCGGCTCATCCGGATCGGCGAGCCGATCTGTTTGACCGGACCGATGCCGGGCTGGTCGAACTCGACGATCATGCCGCGTTCGCGGAACAGTTCCGATTCCAGTGCCTCGTCGAGCTCCAGGATCGGTTCGATGCAGCAGTCGTACTGGTCGTTGAAGACCTTCCACTCGTCGCGGGTCCGTTCCCGAAAGACGGCCGCGATCTTCTCCCAGGCTTCGCCGCCCGGCCGCTCGAACTGCAGCTCGATCAGTTCCTCATGACCGGTGCCTTCACAGAAGGCGCGCCAGAACTTCGGTTCGAGGGCGCCGCAGCTGACCCATCCGTCGGCCGCCTCGTAGGTGAGGTAACAGACGATGCCGCCACCAAGCATGACTTCCCCGCGACGCGGGCTCTGGCCGTCGACCAGGGTCGCCCCGGCGGCCATCGCCAGCCAGGCGAAGGCTCCGTCGGTCATCGAGATGTCGACCATCTGGCCCTTGCCGCTCTTGCCCTTCTCGATCAGGGCGGCGAGGATGCCGAAGGCCGCGTTCATCGCGCCGCCCCCGAGATCACCGATCTGGCCGGCCGGCTGGATCGGGGGACCACCCGCCTGGCCGGTCATCGCGAGCATGCCGGTCGCGCCGAGATAGTTGATGTCGTGCCCGGCCCGATCGCGGGCCGGGCCGTCCTGGCCGTAGCCACTGATCGAGCAGTAGACGAGGCCGGGATCGATGCGATGAAGCGAGTCGTAGTCGACCCCGAGCTTTTCCGCGACTCCCGGCCGGAACCCTTCGAGCACCACATCGGCGGTCGGTACCAGCCGGTAGAAGGCCTTCCGGCCCTCCTCGCTCTTTAGGTCGAGTCGGATCGAACGCTTGCCGCGATTGAGCGAGAGGTAGAGCCCGGAGCGGGTCGCGCCCTCGTCGGGTCCTGCCCCCTCAGGCTGTTCCTCGCCGTTCAGATCGTGGAGCGGCGGGGCGTAGCGGATGTAATCGCCGGGACCGGTGTCCTCGACCTTGATCACCTCGGCTCCGAAGTCGGCCAGCATCTGCGAACAGAAACCGCCCGGAAGGAGCCGGGTCAGATCAAGAACCCTGATGCCGCTGAGTGGCAGCCCCGCGCTCATCGCTGGATCAGGCCGCCTTCAGGCCCAGCATCTCGCGGGCTTCGGCGATCGTGGCCACCTTGCGGCCGGCGTCCTCGACCATCTGGCGGGCCTTGCCGACCAGCTCTCCGTTCGACTTGCACATCGTGCCGTCGGGCAGGTAGAGGTTGTCCTCCACCCCGGCCCGCACGTTGCCGCCGAGGGTGATCGAGGCGGCGAGCAGCTTCCACTGGTCACGGGAAATCCCGATCACCTGCCAGTTGTTTGGACCCTCGGCCCCGCCAGGCACCTGATCGGCCATCACCGCGACGTTCCGCGGGGTCGGGCGGATGCCCCCGGTGACTCCCATGACCAGGGAGATCTGGAGCGGATCCTTGACCAGTCCCATGTCGATCAGCGGATCGAGATTGGCGACGTGGCCGGCGTCGAAGCACTCGTGCTCCGGCTTGATGCCGAGGTCGTTCATCGCGGTGATGAACTGGATGATCTCGTCGAAGGAGTTCTCGAAGACCGCCTTGAAAACGAAGTCCTTGCGGCGCCGCGAGTACTTCGCGTAGTTCATCGAACTCATGTTGAGGGCGGCGACGTCGGGCCGGCAGGCCTCGAGGTACTCGATCCGCTTCTCTACGGGTACACCGATCGCACCGGTCGAGTAGTTGATGATCACATCGGGACACTCAGCCTTGATCGCCTCGGTGATCGCCTGGAAATCCTCGACGTCCCAGGAAGGGGTGCCGTCGGGCTTGCGGGCGTGGATGTGGATCTGGCTGGCGCCCTCGTCGACCGAACGACGGGCCTCCGCCGCGTACTCCTCGGGCGTATAGGGAATTGCCGGGCACTGGTCCCGGTTGGCGATCACACCCGAGATCGAGTTGCTGATGATCACCGGGTCTTCGAACCTGCTCATGTTCTCTCCTGAATTGCTGCGTTGACTGCGGCGACGAACGACTCGATTTCCGGCTGCTGCTCGACCGAAGGTTCGATTGCGCGGTTGTAGCCCGGCGCACCGTCCCTGCCTTTGAAAGTGATTGCCGGCTGACTCAGCATGCCGCTCTTGAAGCTGACGGTTACCTCGTCGAGGAGCCGGACCGGCATCCGCACCGACCGCACGTCGTTGAATCCGAAAGCTTCGACCACCTTGCCATCGAAGGTGAGCAGCCCGTTCATCCCGGGCTGCTCGTGCTCGAGCCGAAGCTCGATCCAGTCGCTCATACCGGCATCACCCCGTGCTTCTTCCAGGGCCGCTCGACATGCTTGTCCTTGGCCATCCTCAGCCCGCGGATCACAGTCTGGCGGGTCTCCCGGGGATCGATGATGTCGTCGATCATCGCGTTGCCGGCCGCGATGTACGGGTCGATCTGCTGGCGAACCGCGTTCAGCATCGCCTCGCGCGTCGCTTCCGGATCATCCGAGGCGTCGATCGCCGAACGACCGATGATGTTGACCGCGCCCTCGGCGCCCATCACCGAGATCTCGGCTCCGGGCCAGGCGACGATCAGGTCCGGCTCGTAGGCCCGGCCGCACATCACGTAGTAGCCGGCGCCGTATGCCTTGCGCACCAGAACGGTGATCTTCGGCACCGTGGCCCGGCTGACGGCGTAGAGCATCTTGGCCCCGTGCCGGATGATGCCCTGCTGTTCGACCTTGGATCCGACCAGGAATCCCGGCACGTCCTGCAGGAAGAGCAGCGGGATGTTGAAGGCGTCACAGAGGTTGATGAACCGGGCCGCCTTGTCGGCCGAATCTACGTCGAGCACGCCCCCGAGAACCTTGGGCTGGTTGGCGACGATGCCGACCGGCTGGCCGCCCATCCGGGCGAAGCACGTGATCAGAGACTTGGCGAACTTCGGCTTGATGTCGAAATAGTCGCCGTCGTCGACGATCTCCTCGATCACCTCGTACATGTTGTACGGAGTGCGGGGCGACTCGGGAATGATCTCGAGCAGCTTGTCCGAGCCGCGATCCTCCGGATCGCTGGTCTCGGTGACCGGCGGCTTCTGCTCGCAGTTGCTCGGGAAGTAGCTCAGGTACTTCTTGATCGAGGCGATGCACTCCGGGTCGTCCTTGACCTCGAGGTCGCCGACCCCGGACTTGCGGCAGTGGACCTTGGCACCACCCAGGTCCTCCATCTCGATCTCTTCCCCGGTCACGGCCTTAACCAGATGCGGCCCGGCCAGCGCCATCGCACCCTGCCCTACCACCATGGGTACGAAGTCAGACAGGCCGGGGATGTACGCGGTACCCGCGGCGCAGGGTCCCATCATCGCCGCAACCATCGGTACCACGCCCGACATCTGGACCTCTTCACGGAAGAGATGGCCGGAACCGGCAAACAGCGATCCCGCCGCTTCCTGGATCCGGGCCCCTGCCGAGTCGAGCAACCAGACCAATGGCATCCGCTTCTGCAGCGCCATCTCCCTGATCCTGGTCACCTTGATCTCGCCGGTCTGACCCATCGACCCGGCCATCACCGTGAAGTCATACGCAACGATCGCGACCGGGCGACCGTCGACGTCACCCCAGCCGGTGACCACACCGTCGGCCGGCGCGTCCTTGTCCTGCA
Source organism: Actinomycetes bacterium (assembly GCA_023436605.1). Classification (GTDB taxonomy): domain Bacteria; phylum Actinomycetota; class Thermoleophilia; order Solirubrobacterales; family 70-9; genus 67-14. The sequence goes on from JAEZIQ010000101.1 coordinate 6,306, forward strand.
TCGCCGGCTGCGAGTAGTGCGGGCGGCCGTGGATGCCGATCTCGTTGAAAGTCCCCTCGTCGACCAGCAGGTCGATCCGCTCGCGGGCGGTCAGCTTGCCGCGTTCGTGCTGCTTCTCGATCTTGTCGAGACCGCCGCCGAGTCGGGCCTTGCCGCGTCGTTCATGGAGCTGTTCGGTCAGGGCCGTCAGCGGCGCCGTTCCGGGCAGCAGGTTCTGTGGGGCCTCGGTTGCCCCGTTTTCGTTCTCGCTCATCAGCGTCCCTTCCATTCCGGCTCGCGCTTCTCAAAGAAAGCCTTGACACCCTCGATCGCGTCATCGCTGGAGAGCTCGATCGCGAGCTGTGAGCGCAGGTAGTCGAGGGCGGAGTTCAAGTCCATATCCATCTGACGCCACATCGCGTCCTTACCGAGCCGCATGATCAGCGGCGACTTGGCGGCCAGCATCTGGGCCCACCCGGCCACGGCGGCGTCGAACTCATCGGCCTTCACGACCTTGTTGACGATGCCCTCCTGACGGGCCTCTTCGGCGGTCAGCCGCTCACCCAGGAGCAGCATCTCGTTGGTCTTCTTGCGACCGACGTTGCGGTAGATCAGCGCCATGATCATGAACGGGAAGAGGCCGACCGTGATCTCGGGAGTGCCGAAGGTCGCTTCCTCGCTGGCGACGATCAGATCGCAGGCCAGAGCCAGGCCGAGCGAACCGGCGAGGACATGCCCCCGGGCCGCGACGATCGACGGCTTGCCGAGCTGACCGAAGAGCCTGAAGGCCTCGACGAAGTTTTCCGCTCCCTCGAACTTCTGGACCGCGTTGGCGTCGCCGCCAAACGCTGCCAGGTTGCCTCCCGCCGAGAAGACCTTCTCGTGTGACGAGGCGAGCACGACGACCCTGACGTCGTCGTCTTCCCGGGCCAGGCGGAGGGCCGCGATCAGCTCACCGAGCAGCTGGTCGGAGAGGGAATTTCGGGTCTCTGGGTCGTCCAGCGTGATCGTCCCGACGTAGTCGGCGACCTCGTACCGGATCTTCTCGAAGGAAGGACTGGCTTGGCTCATGGCGGCAAAGATAGCACTTAGCTGAGAGTAGAAAGTGCTACTGTCCACTTTCAGAAACCTGAAAGGCCCTTCAGGGGCAAAGACTTCACCGAGGAGAACCCGCGTGTCCACCGATACCGTCATCAAGCCGGACCACGAAGCCGGTCGCAAGCACTTCATCTTCACCCAGGAACACGAGGACCTTCGGGAGTCGATGACCGACTGGGTCAAGAAGGAGCTCTACCCCCACCGCAACGAGTGGGAAGAGACCAAGTGGCCCGACTCGGCCATGAAGCGGGCCGGTGAGCTCGGCTATCTCGGCCTCTGCTTCCCCGAAGAGTACGGCGGACAGGGCGGCGACTACTACTACTCGCTGGTCCGGGCCGAAGCACTGAGCTACGCGGCCAACGGTGGCCTCGGCATGGGCTTCGCGGTACAGACCGACATGGTCCTTCCGCCGGTCCACCTGCTCGGCACCGAAGAGCAGAAGCAGAAGTACCTCGCTCCCGGAATTGCCGGCGACCGCATCGGCGCGCTCGGCATCACCGAGCCCGGCGCCGGTTCCGACGTGGCCGGCATCCGCACCACCGCCATTCTCGACGGCGACGAGTACGTGATCAACGGATCCAAGACCTTCATCACCAACGCCGCCCGGGCCGACTTCATGGTCCTGGTCACCAAGACCGATCCCGACGCCGGCCACGACGGGATCACCCTGCTGCTGATCGACATCCGCGACGAGGACGGCAATGACCTGCCGGGCTTCTCGGTTGCCCAGAACCTGGAGAAGATGGGCATGCGCTCCTCCGACACCGGCGAGCTCGCTTTCGAGGACTTCCGGGTCCCGGCCGACTCGGTGCTCGGCACGGTCGGCAAGGGCTTCTACCACATCAGTTGGGAGCTCCAGTCCGAACGACTGGTCGCCGCCGCCGGCTCGAACGCCTCGGCCGAACGCCTGCTCGAAACCGCGATCGAGTACGCCAACGACCGCAACGCCTTCGGCCGGCCGATCGGCAAGTTCCAGGCGATCCGCCACAAGATCGCCGCGATGGCGACCAAGATCGAAGCCTCCAAGCAGTTCACCTACTCGGTCGCCTGGCGGGTCAACAACGGCGAGTACCCGGTCCGCGAGATCTCGATGGCCAAGCTGCTCTCGGCCCAGACCGCCTGCGAGGTCGCCGACCAGACGATCCAGATCCTCGGTGGCTACGGCTACATGCAGGAGTACGAAGTCGAGCGCCACTTCCGCGACATCCGCCTCAACCGGATCGGTGCCGGCACCGATGAGGTGATGCTCGAGGTGATCGGCCGCTCCTACGGCCTCTAGGGTCGCACCGTCGGTTTCGCTCAAGTGCCCTTCACCCTCACCGGGGTGAGGGGCACTTCTGTTTCTGCCCTACCCTTCGCCTGTGACCGATTCAATTGAAGAAGTCGATGTCGTCATCGTCGGCGCCGGGATCTCCGGCATCTCGATGGCCCATCAGATCGGCGCAGATCATCCGGACCTGAGCTATCTCATTCTCGAGAACCGCGAAAGGATCGGCGGCACCTGGGACCTCTTCCGTTATCCCGGGATCCGCTCCGACTCCGGGATGGGAACCTTCGGCTTCTCGTTTCGCCCCTGGACCGGCGACAAACACTTCGGCCAGGGGGCCGAGATCCGTGACTACCTCGAGGAGACCGCGGCCGAGTTCGGGATCGACCGCCACATCCGCTTCAACCGGCGAGTCGTGGCGGCCGACTGGAGCAGTGATCGTTCCCGCTGGACCGTGACCGTCGAGCAATCGGGTGGCTCCACGGACGGTTCGGCCAACGGCTCGGGCCCGCCTCTTCCGGGTCGTTCGCAGATCAGCTGCCGGTTCCTGATTGGTTGCACCGGCTATTACCGCTACGACCAGGGCTTCTCCCCGAAGTTCGAGGGTGAGGAAGACTTCAGGGGCGAGCTTTTCCACACCCAGCACTGGCCCGAGGACCTCGAGGTTCGCGATCGCCGGGTGGTGGTGGTCGGCAGCGGCGCGACCGCGATTACGGTGGTCCCGGCCCTGGCCGCTTCCGGCGCCCAGGTGACCATGCTGCAGCGTTCGCCGAGTTACGTCATGAGCATCCCTGACTCTGGCGGGATCGGCGAGCTGATCCACCGGCGTTTCTCCCGCCGGCGGGCCGCCTGGCTCAATCGGTGGCTTGGCGTGTTGATGGAGATCGCCCAGTTCAACCTTGCCCGCAAATTCCCCAACTTCTTCCGTCGACTCTTCATCAAGGGGGCCCGCAAGCAGCTCCCGGGCAATTTCGACAAGCGGCACCTCAACCCGAAATATGACCCTTGGACCCAGCGGGTCTGCTTCGCCCCCGACGGTGACTTCTTCGCCGCCATCCGTTCCGGCCGGGCCCGTATCGAAACCGGCAACATCGAGCGCATCACCTCGGACCGGATCCGGCTCCGCGAGGGCGGCGAGATCGAGGCCGACGTGATCGTCAAGGCGACCGGCCTGGAACTACTGATCTTCGGCGATTTAGAGATGTCGGTCGACGGCGAGCCGGTCGACCCGCCGGAGCACCTGGTCTACAAGGGAGCGATGCTTTCCGGCGTCCCCAATTTCGTCTTCGTGGTCGGCTACACGAACGCCTCCTGGACCCTCAAGTCGGAGCTGATCGCCAAGTTCGCCAGCCGCTTCATCTCCGAGGTGGAAGCATCCGGCGCCCGGAGTGGCATGCCCGTCGCACCCGAGAAGAAGATGGAAACGGTCCCCCTCCTCAACCTCGACTCCGGCTACATCAAACGAGCCCAGGCCCGCCTACCGCTCGCCGGAGACACCTCCCCCTGGGTCCTCCATCAGAACTACTTCTCGGACCGCCGCGAACTCCTCCGCGCCAACATGCAGGACGACGCGATCACATACCGCTGATCCCGCTCCCTAGGATGGCGGCATGAGAAAGAGTCGCCGTATCCTGATCGGACTGTCCGCCCTCGCCCTTCTCGCCGTCGGCGGTGTCGGGGCGACGCTCGCCGTCTCGGCGACATCCGACCCGCCCGCGCCGAAGTACAACTCGCTGGCCCGGGTCGTCAATCCGATCGGAGCTCCGGGCCGGGCGCTCGGCCTCTCGCGAGTGGTGATCCAGCCGGGGGCGAAGATCCCGCTTCATCTCCATCAGGGCACCCAGCTCGGCTACATCCAGAGGGGCACGCTCACCTACACCGTCGAATCCGGCCAGGCGAAGGTCATGAGCGGACCGGGTGACACCGGCAAGCTGGTCCGGGTGATCAAGGCCGGTCAGACCGCCAACGTCAAGACAGGCCAGTGGCTGATCGAACAGCCCTCGAATCACCACAAGGCCGCGAACCACGGCACCGAGCCGATCGTGATCCTGCTCTCGAACCTCCTGCTCAAGAACGCAAAGCCCTCAAAGCTTCTCCCCTAGCGGCTATTCGACTCAGAACCAACGGTTTCCCACAAATAATGTGGAAAACCGTTGGTCTTGAGTCTCCCAGGGGCTTTCACCCCCGCCAGGTGGCCATCGCGGCCAGAACCGTCGCCACCACCTCATCCGGCGTCTCGATTACCTGCCGCCAGGTGAAAGCCAGGCGGAGGTAACCATCTCGCATGAGGATCGCCGCGCGGTCGTGATCGCGCTCGCACGCGCCCCGGTCCCCGGGGAATGTTAACCCGTCG
>JAEZIQ010000050.1 GCA_023436605.1 Actinomycetes bacterium
TTCGGCGTGTTTCTGCACGCGATCGGCTTGGGGGCGGACTGCTCGCCCGCCCGGGCGGGCGGTGCCGGTGGTGACGTCGGCGCCAGCTCGGCGCCAACCGGAACCAGCAGGGCATTCAGTGCCGCCCGTTCCTGCTGTGGCAGCCAGGAGCGGAAGTACGGGTCCTGCTCGAACATCGAAACCGAGCCGGCACCGAACTCCTGGAAGACCAGCGCGGGACGGCCTTCGAGCTGCCCGGGACCAACTGCGTTGCAGGTATATCCGTAGGACACCAGCGGGGTCGGATAGGTGTAGACCGCCTTCGCGTCCGGAATCGGGCCAGATCCCGCCAACGTGCCCGGGTTGAACGGGCTGCCCGCGGTATTCCGGAAATAGGAACCGCCCTTGTCGAAGCCCCATCCCACCGGAGTCGACGTGTCGATCTCGATCGGGAAGTTGGCGCTCGGGGTCTGCAGCGAGTTGCTGCCAACCGGGCAGGTTGAGGCGAACGGAGCCCCCGTGTTGAACGGAGCGACGTTCGACGCGACCGTGTTGACGTTAGTCAGGCCGGCCGACCTCGCGGCGGTCACCATGTTGGCTCCATAGCCGACGAAGTTGCCTCCGTTGTTCACGAAGTCCTGCAGGTTCGCCTGGGCGGTCGCATCCCCAATGCTCGAACTCGCGTAGAAGGCGGTGAAGCCGTTGTCCTTCAACCAGGTCGGGCTGCTGGCGAGCTCGGTCGAGGTGACCGGCACGACGATCGGGGTTCGGGAGTCGGTGTTTGTCGTCGGTGCAAACCCGAGCTTCTGGGTGAGACCGAACAGGGGCAGACAGTAGGCGCCGTTGCCACATTGCCCCTTGGGAGTGCTGATCGGTGTCGCCGGCACGGTCGTCGCATTGGTGTAGACGCCGATCTTCGGTGCGTCGCCCATGTCGTAGTGACTGACCGGGATGTTGGTCAGACCGGTGAGTGGGCTGTCGCGATCGGCGGCCAAAGCGGCCACATCGACTCCGTCAGCGGTGGACATGTCGATGAACGCCGTACCGGTAGGGAACTCGCGTCCGCCGGCGTTGAAGGCTTCATCGCCGCGGTAGACGGTCACGCCTTCAGCCAACAGGTCGACAACCAGCGCGATGCCCTCGGAGCTGTCGGTCTTGAACGCCACCACTGGCTGGTCGAGACCGGTTGACGAGTCGAACTCGACTGCCGGCATCAACTCCATCTGCGCGCTGTCGGGCATCGGCTGCCGTAGCAATCCGTTGCCGCCGCTCATCCCCCAGGTGTGAGAGTAGGACCACTGTCCCGAGTCGTAGAAGAAGTAGAACGGGACGAAGGGATCCTCACCGAGCACGGCCTGGATCCAGTGCTTCTGCGTCTGGGCAAGCGGAATCCAGAAGGTCCCAGCTGGCAGCGTCTTGCCGTCGACCTCGCCCCCGGGTCCGATCTGATGGGCACCGTTGACCACCGTGTCCTCGGTGAGTCGGTAGACCTTGACGTCAACCTCCTGAAGTTCCCGGAGGAACTTGGCCGTGTCACCCGGCATGTTGTCCGGCAGGTAGTAGTAACCACAGACCTCGACGTTGGGCTGGTTCTGGATCGGGTCGTTGGCATGCAGCGGGCTGACCAGCTCGTTCTGTTCAAGCTCGCAGCGTTCGCCCTGCTGACGGGCCTCTTCCCACTGGTTGATCCAGTTCGTCATGATCCGCTTCTTCTCACGGGTAACGACGTTGACCGTCTCGTCCATGGCCAGGTAATGGTCGTAGACCTGTTTCCCGTACAGCTCGTTGGTGCCCTTCTCGAATGTCATGCCGGCCCCGCCCCACATCAGTGACGGCACGCTGTCGCCGTAGATCGGCGCGAACAGGTCATAGGTGTTGTAGTTCCGGTAGGCGATGCTCTGGTCGTTGAACTTGTCCTGAAGCGCCGGCCCGATCGTGAAATTGATCAGGTCCATCGCGGTCGAGGAAATCTCTGCGTGTACCGGATCCTCGTTCGGCGGGAAGAAATACCCCGAGGACTGCTGATGGGCGTCGACGTAGTAGACACTCGGGTAGGGGTTCGATCCGTAGAACGCGATCTTGCTTTCCGATTGGGTCCGGGTACCGACGTCACGGTTGTGGTCAAAGCTCCAGGCCGAGGTCCGTACGTTGTTGTCACGCCCGTCCGGATTCCGGGTCGGCATCAGGAAATGGTCGAGTGCCTCCAGACGCCGTTCGTTGGCGCAGTCGGTCCTCGCAGCCAGCTCGTAGAGCATCCGCATGATCGCGTCACCGCCCGCCGGCTCGTTGCCGTGCGGTGTGCCGGTGAGGAACCCGAAAGCAGGCCGCCGGTCGATCTCCGGGAGAGCCGCCGCCGGCGGGATATCGCCGTTCCTCACTCCTCTCCAGAAGGCGGCGTCGTTGCGGCCGGCATCGAGGTTCTCGATGTTCTCCGGTGTTCCCACCACGACCATCGGGAAGTCACGACCGAGCTCCGTCGTGCCGAGGCTTTTCTTGATCACCCTCACCCGAGGGTTGTTCGCAGTGTCGGCGACCACTGCGTCGAGATACTGGTAGAGCGTCGCCGAGTCCGAGCGGGACGTCGTACCGGTTCCGCCTGCCCCGAGCTGCTTTCCGGTGACCTCGAAGAAGGTGCGGATGCTCGGATCGTAGGAGCGGGTCGCGGTGCATTCACCGGGATCGACCGCCGCCCGGGATGCTTCCGGTCGGATGCCCGCAGTAAGCAGGCAGGCCAGGATTCCGAGGGCGACGGCGATCAAACCGATCCGCGTCATGACGCCGGGCCTCTGATTGTTCGCGATGTTGTAAATCATCATGAGAACCTCCGGGTGTTGGTGGCACCGTTCAGAACGGCGTTACCGGGGAAAACCGCCTTCACTGCGTACCTGCGTTTCTTTCCCTTCTCTGGTTTCCCGACGAAGACCCGGGTTTTGAAGACGCAGAACCGGTTGATCCTCACCTGACGATTGATCGTCGCCCGGCCGCCCCCGCGCACGGTCAGGGTGACCCGACCCGCGTTGCAGGCCTGGGCCCTCGTCACCCCTGCGGGCAGGACGAGAGTTCCCTTGATCACCCGCCACCTGACTCCCGGACGCTTGATCTCGAATCTGATGCGGGGAGTGAATTTGGAGACCCTGACCGAGGCACTGTCCTCGGCGGTGCGGCTCAGGTTGTCGGTGACGACCGCACGCACGCTCTGGGTTCCGACCTCGGCACCTGTTGGCTTGATCAGGCAACTGTAGGGCGCGTCGGTGTCGGTGCATACCGTTCTGGTCCCGAGGAAGAAGACAACCGACGTTGCGCCAGCCTCGGCGTTGACCGAAGCCGTCGCGGTCACCCCGCGATTGGGGATGACTGCCGGAACGTCGAGGGAGATGGTCGGCTCGGCCGGGGGATCCGGTGGGTCCTCGCAGTCGAACTGATCGACGATCTTCAGGGTCGCCGTGGCGCCATCGGTCTGGCCGGTCGAGTCCTCGACGATCGCGCTGAGCGTCCTTTCCGAACACACCGCGTCGGCCGGAATGGCGATCGACGTCTCGTAAGGCGGCAGAGTTGAGCTGCCGATCGGAACGAGACCGTCGTAGAACGTGACCTTGGCCACCGCGAAATCGTCACTAACGGTCGCGCTGAGTTCCGCGCTTTCCCCGGGCAGATACTGGGCTTTGTCGAGGGAGAGAGATATGGCCGGCCCGGCGTCGTTCATCGGCAGGGGTGCGTCGATCTGCAGGTGCTCGCCCGACTGGGGATCGGCCTGGGCACCGTTGCGGTACGGGCAGAAATCGACCGCGTCGGATCCCGGTATCTCGACCGGGGCGCTTTCCGGCAAGGTGATCGACCGGGCCTGACAGGCCGGATCGACGACCGGTGAGCCGTTGACCGGGTTCTCCTGCTGTGCCGGATTGTTGGTGGGCGAGATCGCCGGACCGTTGTTGACGGTCGCTCCGGTCGTTCTCAACCCCCACCAGTTCTCTTCGGCCGCCAGCGGCGTCGCGACATTGGCCGTCACGCCATCCAGTTCGACGTTGAATGCACCGAAATGGTTGTTGTTGATGTTGCTGCCGGTGATGCTCGACGCTCCCGCCCCGATCAGCCTGACGCCGGCCGCCTGGGAAAGATTGGCGTTGTTGGTGCTCGACGGTGTGCCGGTGTTGGGACTGAAGGTGGGGGCGCCCGTCCCGTTGACGTAATTCTGGAAGAAGCTTGTGTCTTCAACGTCAACGCTTGCTCCGGCCGTCACCCTCAGGCCGTCCTGGCCAAACAGCGGACCCGTGGTCAGGGTGCCGACCGTCGCGCAGTTGCCGGTGGCCAGGAAGTTGATGCAGCGCAACCGGCCGACCACGTTCGAACCGAGGATCTCGGCCGTGTTGTTCACCCCGGAGGGCACGAGCGGCAACGAGTCCCCCGTCGCGCCGTCGATCAGGATGCCGGTCTTGTTGTACTCGTCGACCCGGGTCGACTCGATGACCAGCCGGCGAGGCACGGAGCCTCCGGCCGGAGCCGAAGTGGCCGAGGTCGCCTGAACGATGCCGTAGCCGGTGTCAGAACTGCGGAATCCACCGGGAATGTCGTAAGCATCGGCGGTCTGCGAGGTGACGATCTTCGTCACCCGGCTGCGGTAGATCCTGCCCTTGCCGTCCAGGTAAAGGATCCCGGCCTCGGCGAATACGCCGTTTCCTTCCACGGTGACGCCGGAAATGTCGACCTCCGCCGGGAAAAGCGGCGTGCCGCCGGTCACGGCGATGATCGCTCCGACCGGGTCACGCAGGACCGGCGTGAGCGAGGCGATCTGGCCGCCACCGGCGGTGGCCCGCTTGGGCATGATCGTGACCAGGTCCGCCCCGGCCCCGAGCAGGTCGATCTCCTTGTCGATCGTCACGGCATTGGTACCCGGAGTGCCCGAGCCCTCGACGTAGATGCCGGGGCAGACCACCACGGTGTCGCCATCGTCAGCGGCATCCACACCGGCCTGCACCGAGGTGTGTCCGGCGGCCGGGCATTGGGCCCGATCGTCATCGACGACCACGGTCGCGGCCGACGCCGACGTGGTCAGACCAAGGAAGAAAAAGGCGGCGACAGTCATGACAGACCGCGCGAAAACCGACTTCACCAGCAAGCTGCCCCCTTTGGGGTTGTGAGTGTATTTTCGGTTTCGACCAGAGAAGGCTGGACGATCGTCCTTCAACCTGGCCCCTGCCAGGTGATCTCACTCAACCCGCATCCGTTCGGGTGATCCTTCCCGAATCAAGATAGATATCCCGGTTCGCTCGCAACATATCCCGCGGGCGAGTTTCAGGTCAAGTTAGATCGACAGCGGGCGAAACGCCTGCCGCGTCCGCTCAACTCAGCAGGGAAAGCAGGGCACCGAGCTTGATCTCGGTCTCGGCCAGTTCTGCGGCTGGGTCGGACTCGGCGACAACTCCAACTCCGGCGAAGAGGTGGGCTTCACGGTCGCGGATCAGGGCGCTGCGGAGGGCGACGCAGAACTCGCCGTCGCCAGCGCCGTCCATCCAGCCGACCGGGGCTGCGTACCAGCCGCGATCCATCTCTTCGACTTCGGCCATCACCTTGCGGGCCTTCTTCCAGGGTTCACCGCCGACCGCGGGCGTCGGATGGAGCAGGCCGGCCAGTTCAATTGCGGTCCGCGGCTGGGCCAGCTGGGCGTAGACCGGCGTCCCCAGGTGCTGGATGTTGGCGACCTTGATGATCTCCGGCTCATCCGCGGCCTCGACCCACACACTGATCTTGCTCAGGGTCTTGACGATCCGGCGCACCACGACTGCCTGCTCTCCCCGGTCCTTCGGGCTGGAAAGAAGCTGCTGGGCGAGATGATCGTCAACTGCGGGATCGCTGCTGCGGCGGGTGGAGCCGGCCAGTCCCACCGTCGAGACGCCGCGGCCGACGCATCGAAGGAGCAGTTCGGGGCTGGCCCCGATGAAGGCCGCCTCGCCGGTACCCACGCAGAAGTTGAAGCAGGAAGGAAAACCGATCCGAAGCGCACCGAAGATCGAAGCGGGGTCATGGGCCGACCCGGCCCTCACCACGACCTCCCGGGCAAGCACGACTTTCTCGATCTCCCCCGCCCGGATCCGCTCGACCGCACGGGCGACCGACTGTTCATAGACCTCCGGGCTGAGCACGCTCTCGATTGTCGGAGTAACGGTCGGGTGGGGATCGATCATCGGCAACTCTGAGTGAATGAGTCCGGCGACCCGGGTCATTGCCGCGTCGAGCATCGCTTCCTGGTCAGCCCCCGGGGCGGCCATCAGGTTCACGGTGAGGTAGGTGCCTTCAGCTGAGGCCTGAATCGCGAGTTCCGGCAGGATCATCGAGGCCGGCTTGAACGACGACCAGGCGGGGTCCGGGGCCCGGCCCGCGGCCGTTCCCTCACTGTGAAAGGAAAAGCCACCGGTCCAGACCGGACCCGTGGTGAATCCTCCGCCGCCCCGCGTGACCGCGTCGCCGGAGAGATGGGCGCAGTCGGCCGCCACTTCGACGAAGCGGTTCTCGCCGCGAGAGCTGATCTCATGGACCCTTCCGAGCGCTGCGAGTGTCAGGTCGCGGTCGGGCTGCTCCCAGCAGAAGAAGGGCTCGCCTGCCCGGCGGGATGCAAAGACCGTGGCGACCGGATCCTCGCACTCGAACGGTACCGTGACCGAGACCAGAATTTTGCCGTTTCGCCTACCCGCTTCGGCCAGGGCTTCGCGCAGCGATGCTTCGAGTGTCGCCCGTTCTGCGGGCGTCGGCATCAGTCGCCGCCGCGTGCCAGAGCGACTTCGCCCGTGCGGACCATCTCGAGCAGACCGTGTGGCCGGAGCATGCTCTCGAAGGCCTCGATCTTGTCGTGCGATCCGGTCACCTCGACGATCAGCGCCCGGCGTGAAACGTCGACGATCTTGGCCCGGAAGATCTCGGCGAACTGGACGATCTCGGCCCGGTTTTCGACCGCAGCCGACACCTTGAACAGCGCCAGTTCACGGGCGACCGTTTCCTCCGGCTCCATGTCCCGGATCTTCAGGACGTTGATCAGCTTGTGGAGCTGCTTGGTCACCTGGTCGATCGGGTGGACCGCCCCGTCGAGGGTCAGGGTGATCCGTGAGATGTCCGGATCGTCGGTCGGGCCGACCGCCAGCGTGTCGATGTTGAAGCCGCGCCGGGAGAACAGTCCGGCGACCCGGGCCAGAACACCCGGGCGGTTCTCGACCAGAATCGAAAGGACGTGCTTGCGTCCGGAAAACGGGGAACGACCAGCCTGAAGATCTTCGAGTCTGACCATGTCAGTGGAAGCCATGACTAACCCACCATGTCCCTTGCCGCGTTCCCTGCGGGAATCATCGGGTAGCAGTTCTCCCGCGGGCTCACCCGGACGTCCAGCAGCGCCGGACCATCGTGATCGAGGGTCGCCTGCATCATTTCTTCGAGATCGGCGCTGTCCTCGCAGCGGAGCCCGTTGGCCCCGAAAGCCTCGGCCAGCTTGACCCAGTCCGGACTGGGACCGTTTTCGACCCCGCTGTAGCGCTCGGACCAGAAGAGTTCCTGCCACTGGCGGACCATGCCCATGAAGCCATTGTTCATGAGGAAAACCTTGACCGGAACATCCTCGTTGACGGCCGTGGCCAGTTCCTGGATGTTCATGATCAGGCTGCCGTCGCCTGCGATGCAGACCACCTGCTCGTTGGGGCAGGCAACCTTGGCGCCGATCGCGGCCGGGAGGCCGAAGCCCATCGTGCCGAGCCCGCCCGAATTGATCCACTTGCGGGGCTGGTTGAAGCCGTAGTACTGGGCGGCCCACATCTGGTGCTGACCGACGTCGGAGGTGATGATCGCGTCACCACCGGTGACCTTGTGCATCATCTCGACCATGAACTGCGGCTTGATCTCTCCATCAGCACCCGGTTCGTATGTCAGCGGGTACTCGCCCTGCCAGGCCTTGATCCGGCTCCACCAGCCGTCGAGACGGGAGGAATCGGTCTGAAGCGCCTGGTATTCGCGGGTCAGCTTCGGCAGGACCAGCTTGACGTCTCCGACGATCGGAATGTGAGCGGGAACGTTCTTCGAGATCTCGGCCGGATCGATGTCGATGTGGATGAACTTGGCCGAGGGGGCGAATTCGCTGAGCTTGCCGGTGATCCGGTCGTCAAAGCGGGCCCCGATCGCGATGATCAGGTCGGCCTCGTCCATGGCGTAATTCGCGGTGCGGGTGCCGTGCATGCCCAGCATGCCGAGCCACTGATCGTTGTCGGCCGGGAAATCGCCCAGGCCCATCAGGGTCGAGGTGACCGGGAAGTTGTCGGAGGCGCAGAGTTCACGCAGTTCGGCCGATGCGTTGCCGTTGGTGACGCCGCCACCCGAGTAGATGATCGGGCGCCGCGCGTTCGCCATCGCCTTCGCGGCAAGGCGGATCTGCTTCAGGTTGCCTTCGACGGTCGGCTTGTAACCGGAAAGGTCGACCGGTTCGGTGCGCTGCTGGTAGTCGATCTCGGCCCGGGCCAGATCCTGCGGGATGTCGATCAGGACCGGACCGGGACGGCCGCTCGACGCGATGTGAAACGCCTCATGGACGTACTCGGGAATCTGCTCCGGTTCGGTGACCAGCAGTGAGTGCTTGACGATCGGCATCGTGATGCCGACGATGTCGGCTTCCTGGAAGCCGTCGGTCCCGATCAGGTCGGTGCGGACCTGACCGGTGATGAAGACGGTCGGAACCGAATCCATCATCGCGTCGGCAATCGCGGTGACCAGGTTGGTCGCCCCGGGGCCGGAGGTGCCGAAGGCGACCCCGACCCTGCCGGACGCATGGGCGTAACCCTCGGCGGCGTGGCCGGCGGCCTGTTCATGTCGGGCCTGTACATGCCGCAGATCAGCGTCGACCAACGCGTCATAGGTGGGCAGGTTCGCTCCACCGGGAATGCCGAAGATGTGGTCGACACCTTCGACTTCGAGGGACTTGAACAATGCATCTGCGGCTCTCATCAGACCTACGATCCTAACGAATAAGAAGAGTGTGGCTCAGGCCTTCTGGGCGGTTGAAAGTGCGCCGCCCTCAAGCTCGCCCGGGTTCCATTTGGTGCGCGGCGTGATTGCGCGCGGAATAACCCGGTCCTTGTGCTGCTCGATGGTCGAAAGCACCGACCTCACCAGCTCCTCGCCCAGCGGATGGGGTTCGAGGCCGAGATCGAGCAGCTTCTGGTTCTTCGGGTTGTAGTAGTGACTTTCCAGCTCGACCCGCGGGTTCGGGTATGTCTCGATTGAGACCTCGTGGCCGACCTCGCCGGCGCAGCGCTGGACCAGCTCGGCCAGTTCCGCCACCGTGAAGTGCTCGGTGAACTGGTTGAAGACCCGGAACTCGCCCCGATCGGCGGGGTTCAGGGTGGCCAGCTCGACGCAGCGCAGGGTGTCCCGGATGTTGAGGTAGCCGCGGGTCTGACCGCCGGCACCGTAAACGGTGAGCGGATGCCCGATCACGGCCTGGACGCAGAACCGGTTGAGCACCGTTCCGAAGGTCTCGTCATAGTCGAAGCGGGTCGCAAGAGCGGGGTCGAGCGCCGTTTCATCAGTCTCGCAGCCGTAGACCACACCCTGGTTCAAATCGGTCGCCCGCAGGCCCCAGACCCGGGTCGCAAAGTGGATGTTGGTCGAGTCGTGGACCTTGGAGCAGTGGTAGAGCGAGGCCGGCAGCTTCGGAAACGGAAGTGTGTCCTTGCGGCCGTTGTGCTCGATCTCGATGAAGCCTTCTTCGATGTCGATGTTGGGCGTGCCGTACTCGCCCATCGTGCCGAGCTTGATCAGGTGGGCGTCCGGCACATGCTCGCGCATCGAGAAGAGCAGGTTGAGAGTGCCGACCACGTTGGTCTGCTGGGTCTCGACCGCGGTCTGGCGTGAGCGCATCGAGTACGGGGCCGAGGGCTGCTCGCCGTAGTGGATCACCGCTTCGGGCAGGAAGCCGGCGACGACGCCGTCGAGGAACTCGCCATCTTCGATGCAGCCGACCCGGGCTTCGATCCGTCGGCCGGAAACCCGTTCCCAGGCTTCGAGCCTGTCTTCCAGACTCGAAATCGGGATCAGCGAATCTGTCGACTGGTCCATGTGCCAGCGGCGGCGGGCAAAGTTGTCGACGATCAGCACATCGTGGCCGCGATCGGAAAACCGCATCGCCGTGGGCCATCCGAGATAGCCGTCACCACCAAGAATCAGAATTCGCATAGCGGTCGAGATTACCGGAACCATCGGGCTCCGGCCCCATGGTCAATGCCCGGAAAAACCCGGCACTGAGTCCCGACCGGGCTCTAGGATTACCGAAAGTGCGACTGCTGACCCTCGTTCTCATAGTCGTTGCCGGTCTGGCACTGAGAATGGATGCCGCGTGGCAGGGTGCGCCGGAGAACCTTCCCGACTCGGCCGCGTACGAACGGATCGCCCGCGGACTCCATGAGGACGGGACTTTTGCCCAGAAGGGCCCGGGCACCCCCGCCCACGCCCAGCAGGCCTCCAATTACAGCCCCGGACTGCCACTTGCTGTCGCCGGAGTGTTCGAACTGGCCGGCGACGATGACGTGAGACTGGCCCGGATGCTCCTCGCCCTGGTTGGTGCCCTGGCGATCCCGCTCGCCTGGGTGCTCGCCCGGCGCCTGGCACCGCCGGAGGATCCGGGGGTTGCGGGCGTCCTCGCGGCGGCGATCGTTGCCTTCTATCCCTGCCTGATCACCGACGCCGGGATGCTGCTGACCGAAGCCCTGGCCGGGACTCTGGTGATCGGAGCTCTGCTGACCATGCTGAGGGCCCGGGACCGGTTGGGCGACCCTGGGCGTACCTTCCTATCCCGGGGACTTGACTGGATTGTCCCCGGCCTGTTGCTCGGGATGTGCGCCATGGTCCGGCCTGAGTACCTGCTTGTTTCGGCCCTGGTGATCGCGGCGATGGTCGGGATCAGCCGTGACCTGGGGATGCGGCGGGTCCTGACCGGGGCCATGTTCATGCTGGGCGCGATCCTGCTGGTCATTGCTCCCTGGACGACCCGCAACCTCGATGATTCCGGGCGGCTGGTGCCCCTCTCCACCGGGGGTGGCCAGACGCTTTTCACCGGGAGCTATCTCGCCTCGGCCGGGGATCCGCTCGAGGTGATGCCCGACGTGCTCAGACAGAATCCCGTGCTGGCCGGGCGTATCGCGGTCGAAAACGCGCGGAGCGGCGAGGGCCGGGAATCGATCACCCCCGAACGAGTGCTGGGCCTGCTCGCCTCCTCCCGGATGCCGGGAGTACCGACCGACGTGGCGTTGGCCAGGATGGGCCGGGAGAACTACCTCGACGCGTTGAGGGACGACCCGATCGGTCTTTCCGGCTACCTGGCCGGCAAGTCGGCCCGGATCTGGTGGCGCGGCCGAACCGACCTGACCGGCTCTCCGGCCGGTCGCGCTTTACACATGGTTCTGATCGCGGCCGCGCTGGCCGGGCTGCTTCTGCTCGGGTTCAGACGTCGCCCGGAGTTCTGGCTGATCCTCGCCCTGGCCGTCGGAGTGACGGCGATCGGAGCGATCTTCGTCGCTTCCCCACGCCGAACCCTCGCCCTCTGGCCGGTGATCGCCTGCCTTTCCGGATTGGGATTCTCACTCGCTTTCCGTCTTGCGAAGGATGCCGTGGCAAGCCGATTGAAGCCGGTTCCCATAGCCTGACCGGCCCGGATGCCGCTGCTCAAGGACTACCTGACCCGTTACGGACGCGGGGCGTTGATCGCCCTTGCGGTGATCGTGTGTGCCGGTTTCCTGGTCCGGGCCTGGGTCGTGGTCAACCCTCTTGAGGAACCCGGCGATGACGCCCTCGCCTACCGCGCCCTGGCCGAGGCGCTCTACGTCGACGGCACGTTCGGGTATCAGGAGGGCGGCTCAGGTCCCGTGTTCAAGACGCCGAGCGACTGGTCGCCCGGCGCTCCCCTGGTCTACGCCGCTTCCTACTACCTGACCGGAGGAGTTCGCGACGGCGTAGCCCGCGGCGTCGAGGCTCTCTTCGGCACCGCCGCGATCCTGCTCGCCTTCCTGCTCACCGCCCGGCTGCTCGGCCCTCCCGGCCACCCAAATTCACCGAGATCCAGAAAGTCGCCGCATGGAACTGAGAATCCGGATCTCACTGAGATCCGGCCCGGGTGGCGGGGGTCGTTTGCGCCACTGACTGCCGCGGCGCTCGTCGCCTTCTATCCGCCCTTCATCCATTCGACCGGGGCGCTGATGAGCGAACCGCCGGCGATCTTCATGCTGCCCGCCTCGGTCCTCGCGTTTCTCTGGGCGGACCGGCGCCTCCGAACCGAAGGCGACTCGAGCTGGTCCCGAATCTGGCCCTGGCTGATCCCCGGCCTCGGCTTCGGGCTGACCGCGCTGATCCGGCCCGAGTACCTGACGGTCTGCGCTGCCTTCACCCTCTTCCTGCTGATCCGGGCCTGGCTGAAATCGGGACCGAATCTGGCTTTGGCTTCGTCGGTCCTCTTTGTCGCCGCAGCGCTGGTGCCGATCGTTCCCTGGACCATCCACAACTACCACGAACTCGACCGCGTGGTGCCGGTCTCGACCGGCAGCGGCAAGGCTCTCTTCACGGGCACCTACTACCCCGGTGACGGCGAGTACCAGCAAGTCAAGGCGGAACTTCTCTATGAGCAGACCGGCGAGCGGCTCGACCCTGGTTCAAGGGAGCTTGAGGAGGTCGATCCGGTGCCGCTCTTCGATCGGGTTGCCGAGGAGTACAAGGAAGAGAACAACCTCCCGGACCTCAACCGGGATGCTGCCCTGGGCCGGCTTGGCAAAGAGAACTTCGAGAAGTACTTCAAGGAGGATCCGGTCGGTTATGTCGGCATGACCTTCCGCAAGGTCGGACGCATGTGGGGTTCAGGAATCGGCGAGGCGCTGTCTTCCCCGGTCGGCCGGGCGATCCAGATTCTGCTGGTCCTGGCCGGGTTGGCCGGGTTGGCACTGCTGGCCTGGCGGCGTCGCTGGGAGGCGATCGCGGTTGGCCTGCCGATTGCCACGGTCACTGCAGTTGCGGCACTGACACTCGCTCCGCCGCGCCGAAATGAGATCCTGATGATGCTCGTCCTGCCTCTGGCGGCGGTCGCGCTCGACGCCCTGGTCAACCGGGAGTCGAAGGACGCCGGAACCGAAACCTCACCGACCGCCTCCCCGAACCCATGATCTTCGCCTCGATATTCCCCGCCCAGCTCACGGCCCTGCGCGCCACCGGTCTGGTGATCGCCGTTCTGATCATCGCTTTCGCGATCGTCCGGCGCCGCGAACTGCGAAACGCCGACGTGATCCTCTTGCTTCTGGCTGGTCTGGGACTGGCGATCGTCTCCGGCACCGAGATAACCGACCGGCTCCTTTCCGCCCTTTCCTTCAACCGGGGCAACGGCGGCCGGATCCTGGGTCTCGCCGTAATCGCGATCTTCATCCTCTTCCTGATGGCCCTCCGGGCCCTCTCGGTCGGCGCCCGCAACGCCCGCCAGCTCTCCGCCGTCCTCGAAGGAATCTCCTCCGAGCAGTTCCGGGTCAGCGAGCATCGCAAGAAGTTCCAGGGCAGGGTCGCGATCGTCATCCCCGCCTACAACGAGGCCGACAACATCGGGTACGTGCTCGACCAGATCCCGGCCGAGGTCTGCGGCCTGCCGACTGCCACCCTGGTCGTCGACGACGGTTCCCGTGACGGCACCGAGGAAGTCGCGGCCGCCCATGGCGCCGTGGTCGCCCGGCATGTCGTGAACCGCGGCGGTGGTGCCGCGCTCCGCACCGGCTACCGGCTGATGGTCGACTCGGACGCGGCGATCGTCGTCACCCTCGACGCCGACGGACAGCACCTGCCGGCCGAGATGCCGAACCTGGTGCAGCCAGTCCTCGACGGCAAGGCCGACGTCGCCCACGGTTCCCGTGTACTCGGCCACGCCGAGGAGAACCACTTCGCCCGCGAGCTCGGCATCGTCTTTTTCAACCGCCTCGTCTCGTTCATCACCCGCACCCATGTCACCGACTGTTCGAACGGGTACCGTGCGGTCCGCACCTCGGTCCTCCCCACCCTCGTGCTCAAGCAGGAGCAGTTCCACACCTCCGAGTTCATGATCGAAGCGATCAAGCGCGGGGTCCCCGCGGTCGAGGTCCCGGTCACGGTCGAGCAGCGCCTCCACGGCCACTCGAAGAAACCCGCCGTGTTCCGCTACGGCATGGGCTTCGCCAACGCCATCGTTCGCACCTGGCTTAGATAGGCAGTCGGCGAGCTCGCCCTCCTCCCGGCTCCCGGTCACGCCGTGGGGCCGGTAGGGGCCACCGGGGATCTCGGTGACGCGATGTGGTTCCAGGAGAGCACCACCGCGTCACCGACAGCTTCTACTGTCCCGCGAAGCTCGTTGACTACCTGTGCTGCTCCGGGGGCATCCGGGTTTCTTCCGGGGGCGGGAGATACAGGTCGTAGCCGCAGCGGGGGCAGACCTGGACGTAGAGCTTGAGGATCTTGCCGCAGTTGTCGCACTGGCGTTCGGGCTCGTTGACCTCGTTTCGCATCATGAAAACGGCGATCAGGCCGAGTCCGGGCAGGACCGACCCCACGATCAGCCAGATGAAGAACGATCCGCCCTTCGCTCGACCGATGAACCCGGTCGCGATTCCGAAAAGCAGGGCGATAAAGAGGTATTCGTAACCCACGGGCACATTGTGGCGGGCGGCGAGGCCGCTTGACGGCCGGCCTAGACTTCTTCGGGTTCCGGGACGGCTTCGGCTCCGGCCCGGTCCTTGCCGGCGGCCGGGATGTCCCCCACCGGGCGGTGCGAACCGCCGTGGGTGTAGCGATCGGGACTGAGGACTCCCGGCCGGCCGATAGAGCCGACCTCGGAAATGTCGCGCGAGAAGGGCAGACTGGCGGTCCAGTCGATCACCGCGCGGGCCTTGCGTGAGGCCCCCGGGATCTGGCTCATGTGGTACGAGCGGGCCATCCACCACGCCTTGAAGCCGCGGAAGGTGCGATCGCCGATCTTGCCGACCGCCTTGTAGCGACCGAGGTTGACGAAGGACGCTGAGCCCTGGTAGTCGAAGACCCGGGGCCTCCCGAGCCCGATCGCGGCACTGATGTTGGCCGCAACGACCGGCGCCTGCCTTACCGCATGCTGTGCGGTCGGCGGGCAGAGGCCACCCTTCGGGTTCGGCGCGGCAGCGGAATCACCCAGCGACCAGACGCCTTCCATACCTTCGACCGCCATGCTGCTGTCGACGATGACCCTGCCCCGCTCGTCGAGCGGAACACCGAAGTTCTTCAGGCTCGGGTTGGGCACGACGCCTGCGGTCCAGACCACGGTCCGGGTCGGGATCACTTCACCAGTCGAAATCGTCGCGCTGGTCTCGGTGACTTCGTTCAGGGTGGTGCCCATCTTGATGTCGATCCCGCGCCCGCGGAGTTCATCGACCGCGTAGTCGGCCAGCTCCTGGTCGATCTCCGGCAGGACCCGGTCGGCGGCCTCCACCAGGATCCAGCGCATCCCGTGAAGCCTTGCCTTCGGGTAGTCGCGCATCGCGTCGGCGGCGAAGTCCTGGAGTTCGGCCAACGCTTCGAGACCGGCGTATCCGCCTCCCACGAAGACGTAGGTCAGGAGTTCTTCTCTCAGCTCCGCGTCATCCGTGGCGTTGGCCATCTCGAGGGTCTCGATCAGGTGGTTGCGAAGGAAAATGGCATCGGCGAGGCTCTTGAACCCGACCGCGTGTTCGCTCAAGCCGGGAACGGGCAGGAAGCGGGAGATCGAGCCGGGAGCCAGGACCAGGTGGTCATACGGAATCTGTTCGGTCTGCCCCATGTGGCTGCGAAGCGTGACCTGGCGGGCCTCACGGTCATGGTCATCGACGACGCCGAGCCGCAGGTTGGTGCGATGGAGGATCTCCCGGAGCGGGGTCACAACGTGGCGCGGTTCCAGGGTCCCGGCGGCGGCCTCCGGCAGGAGCGGCGTGTAGAGCAGAAAGTTCACGTCGTTCACGAGGGTGAGGCGGGCCGACTGCCGGGGCAGGACCTTCTCCAGGTGACGGGCAACGTTCGCTCCAGCGAAGCCGCCTCCGACGATGACGATGTTCCAGGCCATGCCGCGAGTATATGGACGCGGTTGTGTGACCGGATCGCAACCGGAGCAGGGTTGATCTGTTCTAATGGGCCTATGGGTCATCCAAGTACGGTCAGGGTGGGCATGGTGTTGGCAGGTGCCCTCGCCGTTGTCCTGGCGGCCATCACTCTTGCGTTCTCGTCCAAGGCCACTGCCGGGGGCATCATCAAGTCCGGTTCGACACCGACCGTGTCAAAGGTCTCGACCGCCAAAGTAGTCGGCGAAACGGTGGCCGACCCCGCTTCAGCCGAGGAGTTCTGGACTCCGGAGCGCCTGGCCGCAGCGAAGCCGGTGGACATGCCGACCCCGGACACCACCAGCCTCGACATTCCGGACTTCGGCGGCGGTGACGCGTCAGCTTCGGCGGCCACCGGAGACTTCACACCCGGGAACGTGACCAGCTTCCCGCAGGTCGTTCACGGCAAGATCTTCTTCAAGGTCGGCGCCAGCACCTATAGCTGTTCAGGAACGATTGTCGACTCGAAAAACCGGAATGTGGTCTACACGGCCGGTCACTGCGTATATGACCGCGAGAGTGCGACATTCGCGACCGAGCTTGTCTTCATCCCGGGCTACGAGAACGGCGTCGCGCCGCTGGGCGTCGGCAGCGCAACCCAGATGTATACGACCCAGCAGTGGGTCCAGCAGGGCGCCAACGCCTATGACATCGCGGTAGTCGTCCTCGATCAGCCGGCCCAGAACTTCTTCGGAGCCCGCAAGGTCGCCTTCGACCTCGGCGACGTCCTCGACTCGATGAAGGGCCTGGAGTACACGATTTTCGGCTACCCGTCAAAGCCGAGCCCACGCTTCAACGGTGAGGTCCTTCAAGGTTGCCACTCCGCGTTCAACAGTTTTGACAGCACCCAGGGTTTGAAGCCATTCCCGATGGCCGCCAACCCCTGTTTCATGCAGCAGGGCGCGAGTGGCGGTGGCTGGATCACGCTCGGCAACTACATCAACTCGGTAGTCAGCTACGGGTACTGCGACAACATCCCGGAGACCTGCGGGACCATCTTCGGACCGTACTTCTCGAACGCGGCCAAGTCGCTCTACGTGCAGGCCGGAGGCTCCCCCGCCCCGACCGTCAAGCTCCTGAGCGGCCCGCCCAAGAAGGTCCGCAAGCGTGCGGTGAGCTTCAGGTTCGGGGGTACCGCCGCGACCCTGCTCAGCTTCAGCTGCAAACTTGACCGGCAGAAGCCGGTCCCCTGTTCATCGAAGATCTCGATCAGGCGCCTGAGCCCCGGCAAGCACACGCTGCGGGTGCGGGCGGTCGATCAGACCGGCAAGCAGAGCAAGAAGCAGATCGTCCGCACCTGGCGGGTCAAACTTAGGCGCTGACCTAGAGACCCAGGTGCTGGCGCAGCAGGCGGTTGACTTCGCCGCCGTCCGCGCGGCCCTGGGTGGCTTTCATCACGGCCCCGACCAGGGCACCGATCGCTTTTTCGTTGCCGCCCCGGATCTGCTCGGCCGGACCGGGATTGTCTTCGATCGCCTGAATCACGATCTTCTCCAGCTCGCCCGAATCAGAGATCTGCTCGAGACCCTTTTCGGCAACAACGACGACGGGGTCGCTACCTTCGGCGACCATCGCTTCGAGGACCGTCTTTCCGGCACCGTGAGAAATCTTCTTCGCGGCAACCAGGCCGATCAGACTGGCGAGGGATTCGGGCGAAACCTTTGACTCGGAAAGCGCCTGGTCGTCCTGTCTGCGCAGTTCGGCGCTGAATTCACCGGTCACCCAGTTGGCGGCCACTCGCGGCTCGATCGAATCATCGGCCGCCAGTACACCCTCGAAGAACTCGGCCCACTCGACCTCGAACGAAAGCAGCAGCGCGGCCTGTTCGCTGACCCCGAGACCTTCGTAACGTTCGGCCCGGGCTGCCGGGAGTTCCGGCAGCGAGTTCCTTGCTTCGTCGAGCATCGCCTCGGTCGGCACCACCGGTACGAGATCCGGTTCCGGCAGGTAACGGTAGTCGTGGGCTTCTTCCTTGGACCTGAGCGAGTGAAGTTCGCCGGTTGTCGGGTCGAAGTGAAGGGTCTCCTGGACCACCGGCTGGCCGGCCTCCACGAGAGCCTTCTGGCGGGCGATTTCCGCGTCGATGCCCCGTTCGATGAACCGGAACGAGTTCATGATCTTCATCTCGGTCTTGGTCCCGAGTTCGGTGCTGCCGACCGGGCGGATCGAGACGTTGGCGTCGCAGCGCAGCGAGCCTTCCTCCATGTTCACGTCGGAAACCCCGAGCTGCTTGATCGTCGCCCTGAGGAGCTGACCCCATTCCCGGACCTGGGCACCGGAGTGCAGATCGGGCTCGGTCACGATCTCGACCAGGGGCGTCCCACCCCGGTTGAAGTCGACCAGCGAGGCATCGGAGCCCTGGATCCGGCCGGCGCCGCCGGTATGGATCGTCTTGGCCGCATCCTCCTCGAGGTGGGCGTGGTGGATTCCGACCTCACCCAGACGTCCGTTCACCGCGAAGGGAATCGCGGCCTGCGTGATCTGGTAGGCCTTGGGATTGTCCGGATAGAAGTAGTTCTTGCGGTCGAAAGTCGACCTCGGCGAAAGATCGCAGCCGAGCGCGGCACCGATCTTCAGGGCGTACTCGAAAGCGGTCTGGTTCGGTACCGGCAGTACGCCCGGGAGGGCGAGGCAGACCGGACAGGTGTGAACGTTGGGGTCGTCACCGAAGGAGAGTTCGCAGCCGCAGAACATCTTGGTCCTGGTCGACAGCTGGACGTGGATCTCCAGCCCGATCACCGCTTCGTACTCCGTGCTCATTTCGCACCCCCTTCGAGTCCGGCGGAACCATCGAACCCGATCGCCTGCTCCAGCGCATAGGAAGCCTCGAGCAGCTTCTGCTCCGAGAAGGCCGGGGCCGCGATCTGGAAGCCGACCGGAAGTTCGGGTCCACCCCCATCCGGCTCTGCCAAACCGGCCGGTATCGAGATCGCCGGGATCCCGGCCAGCGAGATCGGCACGGTGAAAACGTCGTTCAGGTACATGGTCCAAGGGTCGGCGGTCTTCTCGCCAAGCTTGAAAGCGACCGTGGGCGAGGTCGGGGTGATCACGAAATCGACCTTGCCGAACGCGTTGTCGAAGTCCTCGACGATCCGGGTGCGGACCCGCTGGGCCCGACCGTAGTAGGCGTCGTAGTACCCGGAGGAAAGTGCGTAGGTGCCGAGCATGATCCGCCGCTTGACTTCGGGGCCGAAGCCGTCCTCCCGGGTGACTTCGTACATCGAGAGCAGATCTTCGTTGCTGGCCCGGAGCCCGTACCGGACCCCGTCGTAGCGAGAAAGGTTGGTCGACGCCTCGGCCGGAGCGAGCACGTAATAAGCCGAGATCGCGTGGGCCGCGTGCGGCAACTCAATGTCGACGATCTCGCCGCCGAGTTCGGCGATCCGGATCAGGGTGTCCTCGAACCGGGCCAGGACACCGGCCTCGATTCCTTCGCTCATGAGCGCCCGCGGCACCCCGAACGTAAGTCCGTCGAGGCGCTCTGCCGAGGGAGCCTTGATTCCTCCCTCGATCCCGACCGAGGTCGAGTCATACTCGTCGCGACCCTGGAGCACGTCCAGCAGCAGGGCCGCGTCGGTGACGTCCCGGGTCAGCGGTCCGCACTGGTCGAGCGAAGAAGCGAAAGCGATCATGCCGAAGCGGGAGATCGCCCCGTAGGTCGGCTTCAGACCGACGATCCCGCAGAAGCCGGCCGGCTGGCGGATCGAGCCGCCGGTATCGGTGCCGAGAGCCCAGGGTGCGAGCCCTCCGGCCACAACCGCGGCCGATCCACCCGAGGATCCGCCGGGGACCCGTTCGGTGTCCCACGGATTGAGGCTCGGACCGTAGGCCGAGTTCTCGTTCGAAGAGCCCATCGCGAACTCGTCCATGTTGGTCTTGCCCAGCATCGGCAGACCGGCCGCGGCCGTCTTCCGAACCGAGGTCGCGGTGTAGGGCGGCACGTAGCCACCGAGAATCTTCGAAGCGGCGGTGGTCGGCACTCCTTCGGTGCAGAAGATGTCCTTGATCGCCAGCGGCACCCCGTTCAGGGCGCCCCCGTCGGGGTTCACCCCGGCCCGGGCCGATTCGCGGTCGGCATGCCAGAGGTAACCGTTGAGCTTGTCACTGGCGGCCCGCTCGAGCCAGAAATCGAGTACCTCGTCGGCGGAAAGCTCGCCGCCGGCGATCTTCGCCGCGGTTTCAGCTCCGCTTGCGGCCAGGAGTTCGATATCCGCCATGACCTAGGCCTCCGCCTGGGGCGAGGGCACCCGGAAGGCACCGTCGTAAGGATCAGGGGCCTGCGACAGCGCCACATCCCGGTCGAGACTCGGTCGCGGCTCGTCGGCCCGCAGGACGTTCTCGAGCGGCACCACATGCGAAGTCGGTTCGACCCCTTCGATGTCGACCTCGGCCAGCTTGTCGACATGGTCGAGGACCGAGGAAAGTTCCCCGGTCAAGGTGTCGATCTCTTGATCACTCAGTCGCAGCCTCGACAGACGGGCCACATGGAGAACCTGTTCGCGCTCAATCACGGAACTGATCTTATGGACGAGCTACCGGCAGCGTCAGGCCGGCCACCTACTCTTCCCGGCCGACGCTCCGCCAAAGCGAGACTCCGGTGAGCAGCGTCGCCATCAAGGCCAGCCAGAAGCCAGCTTCGTAGCCACCGTCCGGGGGGAAGGCAACCTTGATCACCATGATCAGTCCGAACACCAGGGAGACGGTCCAGAGAGTCGTCTCGTAGACGATCGGCACGTTGGTCCTCGCGCTGCTTGCGACAACTACAGGCAGCACGGCCGCAAGAACAGCGATCAGTGCGAGCAACAGGTCGAGCAGGCCCGGCGAAGCCAGAGCGGACTCTCCCCCGCTCCAGGGCAGCAGGAGACCGGCAATCAGGGCAAGGCCGAACAGTCCGGCGAGCCACTCGAACGGATGGACACGGGAGAGCTTCAATTGGCCCTCGCCCTGGCAGCAGCGAGTGTGTTGGCCATCAGCATGGCGATGGTCATCGGCCCGACCCCGCCCGGAACCGGGGTGATCGCCCCTGCGACTTCGACCACCGCGTCAAAGTCGACGTCTCCCTTGAGCCCGTCATCGGTGCGGTTGATCCCCACGTCGATGACCGTCGCACCCGGCTTTACATGGTCGGCGCCAACGAGCTCCGGTACTCCCACCGCGGCGACCAGCACGTCAGCCCGGCGGCAAACGGCAGCCAGGTCCCGGGTCCGGGAATGGGCAGCAGTCACGGTGGCATTCCGCCCCAGCAGCAGGCTGATCAAGGGCCGGCCGACCAGATTCGAGCGTCCGACGATCACCGCCTCGGCTCCTTCGAGCTCGGTGCCGGCATGATCGAGCAGTTCGATCACCCCGGCCGGGGTGCACGGCACCAGTCCGGGGCGACCGCCGGCCAGGAGCCCGGCGTTGGTGGCGGTCAAACCGTCGACGTCCTTGGCCGGGTTGATCGCAGCGATCACCGCGTCAGGGTCGATGTGATCCGGAGGCGGCAGCTGGACGAGGATGCCGTCGACCGAGTCGTCGTCACCGAGCGCCCTGACCAGCGTGAGCAGGTCCTGCTGGCTGGTTTCGGCCGGAAGTTCGTGGTGGACCGACCCGATCCCGGCCGCTTCGCAGGCCTTGATCTTGTTGGCCACGTAGACGTGCGAGGCGGGGTCGTCCCCGACCAGGACCGTTGCGAGAACCGGTTTGTGACCCCCACCTTCGACGAACTGGGCCACCTCGACCCGGACCCGTTCCCGGACCTCGGCCGAAACCTGCTTGCCATCAATGATCTTCGCGCTCAACTTTTGACCTTCCGTCTTTCTTCGTCCTAGGCCGGTTTTTTCTGGATCGGGGCATACTCGGCCATCAGTTTCCGTTCGCTTCCGTCGTTGGCGAAGCGGACGATGATCACCCCTCCAGGCTCAGCGCCGATCACGACCCCGTCACCGAAAGAGGCGTGGGTCACATCATCGCCAACCGCGAACTGGACTGCGGTGCCGGGCTGGATCGGGGCTGGTGCCGCTCCGCCCGCACCCCTCGCCCGGCCCGGCGCCTGGTAGCTGCGGGCCCGGCCGCTGCCGTAGCCGGTCGATGAGTAGCCGGTCGTGTACCCGCTCTGACCGACTGCCGAACCCTGCTGGTGGACCAGCGTGGCCGGCAACTCGTCGAGGAATCGGGAAGGCATGGTCGCCTCCGCGCGACCTCCGAACATCCGGCGGGTGCGGGCGCTGGTCATGTAGAGCCGTTTCCGGGCCCTGGTGATGCCGACGTAACAAAGGCGACGTTCCTCTTCCTCTTCCCCTTCGTCGAGCGCACGCTGGTGGGGAAACACGCCGTCTTCGCAACCGATGATGAAGACCGTGTCGTACTCGAGCCCCTTGGCGTTGTGCATGGTCATCAGGGTGAGGAGTTCATCCTTCTGGGTCAGCTTGTCCTGATCCGAGTAAAGCGAAATCTGCTGGAGGAACTCGTCGAGGGGCGGCACGTCGGAGTCGCCTTCGAGGGCACGGTTGGTGTCGAACTCGCCGGCCACGCCGATCAACTCGCGGAGGTTTTCGATCCTGCCTTCCGCCTCGACCGTCCGTTCGGATTCGAGCGCCTCGAAATATCCGGTTTCGTCAAGCACCTTCTCGAGCAGGTCGGCGAGCGGACGGCCCTCGGCGTCGTCTTTCAGGCCCTGCATGGTGCGCTGGAACTCGGAGACTGCCCGGATCGCCGCGGTACCCATCCCCGGCACGCTCTCGACCTGGCTGGCCACATCCCAGATGTCATCACCGGTCGTGTTGGCGAAGGCGAGCAGGCGGCCCTGGGTCGTATTGCCGATTCCCCGTTTTGGCGAGTTGACGATGCGGGTGAAGGCCACCGAATCACGAGGGTTCGAGATGTACTGGAGGTAGGCGATCGCATCCTTGATC